>DAOWEV010000113.1 GCA_030638325.1 Bacteroidales bacterium | reverse complement strand
GACACTGGTAAAAAGCAGGTAGTAGCAAGACAAGCCAATGATACAATAACGGTAAGGATGGCATCTTTTAAAAAGATACCATCCTTCAGGAGATCATTTTATTTCAATTTCTGCATGTATTCTCTCATTCTGCACTGACGCCTTATCCCTGATCTTATGTACTATTGTCAGTTCGTCTATCAGGTTTTGGGCGCCGGCATATTTGTCTATAACGAAAAGTACATAGCGGATATCCACGTTTATGGTACGTTGCAAGTCTTTTTCATAGGCAATGTCGCCACTCATGGCCTCCCAATTGCCATCAAATGCAATGCCTATCAATTCACCATTGCCATTGATCACGGGGCTTCCCGAATTTCCACCGGTGATGTCGTTCGTTGTCAGGAAACACACAATCAACTTCCCATCTTTTCCATAACGGCCGAAATCTTTTTCAGCATATAGCTTTTTGAGCCGGTCAGGCACTGTGAATTCAGTGCTGGACGGGTCTTCTTTGTCCATGACACCTGAAAGATGGGTGATGTAATCAAAATGAACAGCATCCGCAGGATAGTAATCTTCAACCGAGCCATAAGTCAGGCGCATGGTGGAATTGGCATCGGGATAAAATACTTTATCAGGATACATTTCCCTCAATCCGGCCACAAATAATCTCTTATTTTTACTCAGTTTAGTCTGGGCACCCCGATATGCTCCCATGTTTTGCATCAGGCCCCCCTGCATGGCAGCGGCAAGTTGGTATGCCGGATCTTTATCCAGTAGTTTGAATTTTGGATTGTCAAGGAAAGCATTTAACCTTGCTTCATTAACAAATATTGATTTATCAAAGAAATAATCGGCATAGGCTTCAAAATCTCCTTTGTATTTTTTAACCATGTCCTTAAAATATTCAGGCTGTATGTCTAACGACACATTTTCTGAATACATTTTAAGCATAACAGTAAAGACTTTTTTATCTGTTGAAACATTATAGTCCTTAAAGTGATCCGGAAGGCCATCTCTAAGTTCACCAACCGTTTCTTCTATTACCGATTTATCCGTTTTCTCTTCGAGGTAGCCATGTAAGGCGCCAAATTTCTGCGACAGTTCCATTGCCTCGGATGCCTGGCTACCCGCAAAAAGGGTAAAGGCCAGGGGCTCAAATACAGGGCCTAATCCTGCATAACCGGTCTTTAGCTCGCCGAGTACATTTCCATATTTTTCTTTTCGATCAGGATTTGCATCTGCCCAATCCTGGAATTTTTCTTCAAGGGCTTCTTTTTCTCCGAAAATATCCAGCGCTTTAAGTCCTTTTGACTGGCCAATGCTGTATTTCCAAAAATTTGACAAGCCGGAATACTTGGAAGCATATTGAATGGCTATTTCCCGGTCAGTATCCATATCTTCTCTCCATACATCCAGTTTGGCCTCCAGCACCTCGATAACGACCGGGTTGAAATAATCCAGTTGATATTCTACTCCATAGGAAGTCATGTAACGATTAGTGCCGCCCGGATAGCCCCAGATCATAGCAAAATCATTTTTTTCAACTCCGTCCAGGGATATTGGAAGGTGGTATTTTGGTGTCAATGGTACATTTTCTTCGGAATAGTCTGCCGGGCTGCCATCAGGTGCACAATAGATCCTGAAAATGCTGAAATCACCTGTATGGCGTGGCCACATCCAGTTGTCGGTATCTCCACCATACTTGCCTATTTCAGAAGGAGGGGCTCCAACCAGCCTGACATCCCGGTAAACTTCATATACAAACAGATAGTATTCTGTACCGCCAAAAAATCCTTTGACTACAGTATAATACTTTCCTTCTTCACCGGCTGCTTTTTTTAGTCGTTTGGATATCTTTCTAACTTCAGACGTGCGATCTGACTCGGACATGGTGTCTGATAAAAACGGTACAATTGAATCGGTAACATTTTCCATCCTTACAAAGAAGGTTGCAGTAAGGCCTTCATTAGACAGTTCTTCATCCTTGCTCATCGCCCAGAACCCGTCCTTCAGATAATCATGTTCAATAGTACTGTGTGACTGAATCTTGGAAAAACCGCAATGGTGGTTTGTGAAGATCAGCCCCTGTTCGGAAACGACTTCAGCAGAACAGAAAAAACCTCTTGGGGTGTTGCTGTTGCTGAGCCCCACTACAGCGTCTTTAAGACTACTGTTATTGATGCTGTAAATTTCTTCTGCAGTCAGTTTCAGTCCCATTTTCTGCATATCTACATAATTCAGTCTTTCCACAAAAATAGGTAACCACATGCCCTCATCAGGCGGAGTTGTAGCCCCAATTCTGAAAGTGAAGTATGTTAAGATCAGCAATGTAGCGATCAGGCTTTTTGACAATAATGAAGTTTTTGTTTGTCTCATCTTTTTTTATTATTTATAAGTTAATGCGTTCAGGTACTTCGTTCAATTCATCACTCAAGTCCTATTTCCTGTTTGCCTTGTACAAATAAAATATCCACAGGAATATTGGCGTCATTGAGGCGGTTCAGGTCAAGCTGCAGATCGGGCATGATCAGGCCCTGTTCCAGGACCCATGCTTTAGCAGCTTCGTAATCGCCATCGCCCTGCATATAAAGTATTTTCTGCATAAGGTTTACCATGGCTTCCTTTGTTTTTTCAATGTCAACCAGGTAGGTACCGTCATCGGTACGGGTAAAGGCCCCGTATTCCTTAAAATAATTAAACCGCATCATATTGGCTTTACCATGTGCGCTGGCAGCGCCAAAGCGGCTGGAGCGAAATATACCTGCAATGAAAGTGACATAATAGTCCATCAGTTCACCCTCTTTTAATTGACCTGCTTCAAACAGCCTGGTTACGAGGTAAAGACCCATGATATCGGCTTTGCCTTCTTCAATCGCAGAATATTGTTCTTTGAGCGCTTTTCTGGCGGATCCTTTACCATTGATGGTATTTTTAATACCCATGGCATGTGACACTTCGTGGAACATTGTATTGCTGAAAAAAGCGTTAAAAGTAACATGTTTGCGCTGTGACTCATGGATCAACATTTCTGTGATCGGGATCAGGATCTTGTCGAACTTGGCTTTCATGGCATTTTTTAGCTGGAGTTTGCGTGAGCCCTTCTTCAAATGCACTTCCTCATCATTGGGAAGGTTAATAGCAATGGTCTTGCTGCCTGCATTACAGTCGCCTGCATAATAAATGACATCATACGCATTCAGGTCGGCATCGGCACCGGGGATTTCTTTCTTGTATGCTTTTTTAACAGGCAGGCCTTTTTGCAAGCCCGGTAACATGGCAGCATACTTAGCCAGTTTTTTACTCCATTCCTTGTCTTTGATCAGGATAAAAGATTCGAAAGCTGCTTTATAGCCAAAGAGGCCGTCTTCATAATTCTCAATAGGTCCGACTACGAAATCTATAGCTGACGATTTCATATCCATCCAGGCAAAATCGCTGGGCTGGTAATCGGATGTAAGAAGGGCATCGGCACGCAGGGTAAGGTATTGCTTAAATCCCTCATCTTCAGCCAGGGCTGCCGCTTCGAGAAGCAATACAGCCGCTTTCTTTAATTTGGGGGCATAGGCTTCATGATACCATACGGAGCGCAAGGAGCCGTCTTTATTCCTGCGGATCAAGGTATATAAACTGGTCTTGTCAGGATCATCAAATGCTTCAAATTCTTCTTTGCTCATATCGGGGGGGTAGAAATTGGCCCCTGCCGGTTTCACACCAACACCCTCGAAAAAAGGCACATTGGCATTCAGCCTGTCCCATGGGCCGTAATTGATCATAGCAAATTTCTGAGCGTCTCCATTGGATATTTTTTCCAGGAAGAGTCTCTTCTGGCCGATCGTTTGCTTCCAATACAGCTCATTCATGATATCTGCCGCATCAAACAAAATGGATAACATTTTTTTCTGGGTATCGCTAAGATGACTAATATCAGCTGTTAGCTTAAACGGAGTATAAATGCCCAGTCTTTCATCAACCATTTTCATATTGGGCTTTAATTTAGCATCGGTGGGTATAATGCCCGGATACTCTATTTCTTTCTGGGATTCATTTTTCGTGCCTAACTGACAACCGGCAAGAATAAACAAACCGGCAACGATGATCACAAACGGAATAATTCTTTTGAACATTTTATTTTATTTTTTGGTGAATGAATAAGGTGCGCAAAATTACTCATATTTTTTGAACTTATCCATCCTGCATTACTTATAAAGAGTTGAAAGTTGAAAGTTTATAAAGTTATAAAGTTATAAAGTACATTATTGTTTCTGTGTATTCTCTTCCCGGCCTGTTATTTCATAGAGCCTGATGGTTTTTTGATTTTATCATCAGCGGTCAGTCCGGATTTGACTTCAATATTAATCCCATCTGACAACCCTGTTTCAATATATTTCTTTTCGAACTCCTGGGGTGTTGTTTCTAATTCCACATAAGCTGAATCATCGTCGAACTGCAACAGGTTTTCAGGAATGGCCAGTACACTGTCAACACGGTCGAGTACAATATCTGCATTGGCGCTATAACCGGACCTGATGAAAAAATCTTGTTGCAGCTCCACATTGGCCTTGATCTCAAACTGAATGGCACCATTCTCTTCTACCCCTTTCGGGGAGATATGTTCAAGTATAGCGCTGAACTTTGTATTATCAATAGCTCCAATTGTCAATATCAGGGGCATTCCTTCTGTGATCTTCCCGACCTCTGTTTCATCAATTTTCCCTTCAAAGATCATGTCTCCCATATCAGCCACACTGGTGATTGTAGTTCCGTCGTTGAAGGTATTACTCTCTATCACGGAATTCCCAATTTTCACTGGCACATCGAGGATCATCCCATTAATGGTAGAGCGTACCAGTGTATTGGTGGTGCTGGAGGTATTGTTGGTCTGGCCTTTTTTTATCAACTGCAGGTTGTTTTCGGCAGCTTCAACTTCTTCCCGCGCGCTGTTGTAAACCAGGTCATAATCTTCAAATTCTGCCTTTGCGATAACCCCTTTTTGCAACAAGTCTTGCTGTCTCTTATAATCACGCTCTGCATCTTTAAAATTTATCCTGGCCTTATTCAGCCGGGATTCCGCATTGTTCAGGTTTACCATATTCGGGATGATCTTGATCCTTGCGATCAAATCTCCTTTCTTTACCATTTCTCCCTCTTCCACATATATCTCTTCTATGATCCCGGAAACCTGGGGTTTGATCTCAATTTCCTTGCGTGGAACAATAGATCCGGTGGCTACCGTTTTTTTGATAATGTTTTCAGCAATAAAAGCTGTTGTAGTTTCAAAGGTTACCGGTTTGGCCTGAGATTTATTGTACAGAAAGTAGATCGTGTAAACAAAGACTGAGATTATGATCACTCCCACGAAAATCTTTAAAAACTTTTTCATTTCTTTTATTTTTTTTCTTCGCCCTAAAGGACGGAGTTAGTTATTTTTCCATTCCATTCATCCATCATTCCACTATTCCACTATTCTATTGTTCCATTGTTCCATCATTCTCTTCTTTCATTCATTTCTCAACGCTTCAATAGGCCGGATATTAACGGCCCTTTTTGCCGGTATCAACCCGGCCAGGGCCCCGGAAACGATTAAAATGAGTATGGCTGTCATGGCTATATTAAAATCTATTTCAGGATTGTTAAACATTTCCGTATTGGCCCCTGACATTTGAAGCATATAGTTCATTCCTTCAACAATACCTACCCCAATCACCAGGCCAAAATAACCTGCTATGGTTGTCAGAAATACTGATTCAATGATGATTTGAGTGATCACGTTGGCCGGTGTTGCGCCGATCGCTCTCTGAATCCCGATTTCTTTGGTTCTTTCCCTGACCACGATCAGCATGATATTACTGACCCCAACCACCCCGGCAAAAAGTGTCCCTATGCCCACAATCCATATCAGGCCGCGAATGCCGGCAAACAGGCCCGCCATTTTACCAAATTGCTCTTCCATATTCCAGGAGCCGATAGCTCTTTCATCATCAGGATGAATATTGTGCCGTTCTTTCATTAAACTTTTTGCCATTTCTTCAACATCGGAAGCTTTTGCACCAGGGACAGCAGTGATTGAATACCATCCCACAACATCTCCATAATTATATGTTTTCTGCAGGGTTGTGAACGGCATAAAAATGGAGCGGTTATCTCTTTCAGACATTTGACCACTTTGTTTGGAACGAACAACTCCAACAACTTTGAAATAGACTCCCTGTATCTTCAGGTATTCTCCGACAGGGTTTTCATCCGCACTGAACATTTCTTCGAATACTCTTTCTCCGATGACAGTTACTTTTCTTTTTTCATTAATATCGATCATATTCAAAAACCTGCCTTGCACCATTGTCATAGGATTGATCTTATTAAAGTCGGGAGTATCTCCATAAATGTCAAATGCACCGGACCGTTCCCCACGGATAACATTGCTTCCACCTCCCCTGTATCCCCAAGCCCGAAGCCTTGGAGCAATAAGATCGATCTCTTGTATATTTTTCTTCAGGGCTTCTGTATCGGTATTGCGGAAATTATAGAATCGTCCTCTCGGAAACCCTTTATACGGGATGGTAGTGCGTTGGGTCCACATGAAGAAACTGTTGGTGGCCATATCGCCCATACCTTGCATAGCGCCATTTTCAAGTCCTTTTCCGGAACCCATCATAATAATCAGCATAAAGATCCCCCAGAACACTCCGAAAGCAGTAAAAAAGGTCCGGAGTTTATTCTTTTTAAGAACACTCAAAATTTCTTTCCATTTATCTATGTCGATGATCTTCATGATCTGAATATTTACATTTATTCGGCTCTGAGCGCTTCAACAGGTTTGATACTGGCGGCTTTTCTGGCCGGAACAAACCCTGCCAGTGCACCGGAGAATACCAGCAATAAGGTTGCGCTGATAGCGAATCCGAAATCAACTTCAGGGTTTTTAAAGAAGGTATCCATTTCATCAAATACCGGAGATATCAATTCGAGCAATCCGACCCCAAGCACCAGGCCAATATATCCTGCGAAAGCAGTGATTAAGACTGATTCCTGCAGTATGAGGCTGATAATCGACCAGGGAGTGGCCCCCATGGCTTTCCTCACACCTATCTCCTGCGTCCTTTCCTTTACTACGATCATCATGATATTACTGACGCCCACAATACCGGCAATGATAGTACCTATTCCAATGATCCAGATAAAAATCCTGATGGAAGCAAACAGGTCCAGAAAACGTTTAAATTCTTCTACATTATTGAACACACCGACGGCCCTGAGGTCTGTCGGGTCGAATTTATGTTTAACCGACAGGTTATGCCTGATCTCCTCCACCATTTCCTGGCTTTGTTCTATTGAAATATCATCAGTGGTAATGCAAACATTAAAAATCCTGTTGCCCTGGTTGAACACTTGCTGTGCTGTGGTCAGCGGGATATAAACTCTTTGCATATCGCGGTCACCACCCAGGTCGGTAAACGTACCTATTACCTTGAACGGCACACCACTTACCTTGATATATTTTCCCATCGGGTTTTCGCCCTTAAACAATGCATCTCTCACGAGTTCACTAATGACTGCATATTTCCGGACCTCTTCTACATCTTTTTCATTCAAAAACCTTCCTTCAGTAACTTCAAGGGTTTCATAATATCCGTAATCCGGATGACAACTTATGATATCGTAATTCCCATATTCATTATTATAAGAAATTGTGTTATTTTGCCATATTGTCAATCGTCCCGAGATGTGGTCGATATTTGGAACGTTTGTTTTGATGATCTCATAATCTTCATTTGTAAACTGTATGCGCCTGCCTGCCTGTAAGCCTTTATAGGGTATGCTGGTCTGTCCCTGGTTGACCCAGATGGTGTTGATAGCATCCCCTTCAAACTCTTTTTTCACTCCATTTTCCAGACCATTACCGGACCCGAGCAGTATAATCAGCATAAAGATCCCCCAGGCCACGCTGAAACCTGTCAGAAAGGTGCGTAGTTTATTCTTCTTGATAGTGCTGAAGATCTCCTGCCATTTATCTACTTCAAATAATCCCATAATCAATTTTCATGCAACTGTCTAATTCACATAAACCTTTTGTTTCTTTTGCTTATGTCCGTTTTGTATGTTCTTCTCAATAACCCCATCTTTTAGCCGGATGATCCGGTCGGTGGCATTGGCTATGTCATTTTCATGTGTAACGATCAGGACTGTAATCCCAGACCTGTTTATCTCCTTTAAAAGATCCATCATTTCCATGGATGTTTTAGAATCCAACGCTCCGGTAGGTTCATCGGCAAGTATGATCTTGGGTTTGGAAACTATCGCCCGGGCAATGGCAATACGTTGTTTCTGGCCACCTGAAAGCTCGCTGGGCAGATGTTCGGCCCATTCTGTCAATTCCATTTTTTCAAGAAGCTCCATGGCTATTTTGTTCCTCTTCTTTCTGTTTACTCCCTGGTAATACAAAGGCAGGGCAACATTTTCCATTGCATTTTTAAAAGATATCAGGTTAAACGACTGAAAAACAAAGCCGATCATATGATTTCGTAAATGCGCTGCCTTTGTTTCAGAGAGATCCTTGATGGCGGTCTCATCAAGTTGATATGCACCCTCATCATAATCGTCCAATATCCCAATCACATTCAGTAAGGTAGATTTCCCCGAGCCTGATGAGCCCATGATAGCAACCAGTTCCCCTTTTTCAATTTCGAGATCGATCCCTTTTAAAACATGCAGTTTGTTCCTGCCAATATCGTATGATTTGTGAAGATTTTTTAATTTTATCATCGGCATATTATTAAGCTATCTTTAGTTTATAGACAATGGCCTGCCCATATAAAAATCCAGAATGGTTGTCGTATAAATAAAATTATACTTGGCTCGAAGAAGCTCAGATTCGGCTCTTGTCAGCTCTTTTTTAATTTCATTATAATCAACAGAATTCATCAGGCCTACATCGAATTTTTGTTCGGCGTATTTAAATGCTTCTTCCTGTGCTTCTACTTTTTTCCTGGCAGAATTAAAATTCTTTAACGCTGCCACGGCATCCACATAAGCCTGCTGAATGGTTTTATTCAGATCCAGTTTTTCCTGTTCCAGATCATAGGCGGCATTCTCCCTTGCTATTTTTGCCTTACTAATGGCTGTTCTGACTTGCCATCCATTAAATACCGGAATATTCAAGGTAAGCCCTACGGTTTTGTTTTGATTATCTTTCATCTGCCTGTCCCATGGTACTACACTGTATTTATTGTATCCATAATCATAACCAAGTACTAATTCCTGGGAGCTTGCTGTAACACCTATCGGTATATCCGACGTTTCAAAATAGGGGTCGCTTCCTTGCTTTGAAGCCCCGGAATAACCTGTTGCCCAGCTTCCATTCAGGGTCAAAACCGGGCTTATATATCCTCTTGCGAGGCTGATCCCTTTATCTGCACTTTCTACTTTGATCTCGGCGCTTTTTATTTCCGGTCTGTTTCCCAGGGCAATATTATATATTTCATCGGGTTTGATATTTATGGAGGGTGCTTCAATGGGCCTGAGTTCCGGTAGTTCTATTCTGAAATCTCTAGAAACGGGATGGTCGATAAGTTGCTGAAGATTCAGGTATGATATCATCAGCCTGTTTTCTGATTCGGTCACCTGCAACTCTTCTGTGGCAGCCTGGGCTTCAGTGTTCAGGAGATCTCCTTTGGCCAGTGACCCGGCTTCTACCAGTTTCTGCATCCTGTTCACCTGTTGCATTGTGATTTTATACTGCTCACGGGCAACTTCGAGCAACTCTTCGTTAAATAATATATCGAGGTAATAGCCGGTAACGGCCAGCGAAATGTTATCCATCAGATAATCCAGGTCATATTGAGCAGCAACAACTTCCAACTGGCTTTGTTTCATGGTGTTTACCTTACGCATACCATAAAACAAAGTTAAGCTGCTGGCTAAGTAAAAGTTATTTGACTGTACTCTTTCGGTGGCAAATGTGTTGGTATATCTGTCCACTGTCTGGCCCCAGTTATAAATATGATTTCCGCCGGCATTCAGGTCCGGAAGGATCATCAGTTTACTCTGCATCAAATCTGCTTCACGGCTTTCAACCATCAGCACCTGTTTTTTAATATCTATGTTTTGGTCCAGTGCATAATTGACACAATTTTCGAGCGACCATTCCGCCTGGGAATAAACATTAAAACCTGGTAATAATAAAATAAAAGCCAGGAAAATTTTTGAAATTATTTTTTTTAATAATTTCTTCCTTTGAGAAAATACCATTTTTTTATCAGTTTAATTTGGTAATTGAGAATAACAGTCCTACGTAATAGCTAAAAGTGTGCCATTTTTATAATCTACTGATATTATATATTTTATGATTAATTGTTAGTGTGTGTGTTTCAATTAGTGTTCATTCAAATACACAATTGTTCAAAACCGAACAATAGTTACATCTTATCATATCATCACTGCTATCGGAGACAAAACCAGGTAGGATGGACCCTCAGGCAGCGAGAAGGAGGGAATGAAGGTGTTATTCCTTATAGTATTAACCAAATTAGCGGTTGGAAGATAATGTTTTGCGCTTAGGAGCTTGCCCCCGGGTCCAAACCTGGTCATATAAAAAAAACTATATTTTTTATTTATATTTTTTCTTGTTTTCATTCGGGTTAAAATCTTTTACAATATATATGACAAATATTTATGCCAAAAATCTCATTGTTTTGACACACAATATATTAGGTAAAATAATATGGATTGAGAAAAACAGGAATTGTATGATAACGGGCAGATAATGTCCGTTATTGAACAGGAATCATTGGGTCAGTTTGTAGGCCATTATCCTGTTGTCAAAAAATGTCGGGATTAACAATAAGCTTTGTTCCGGGATGAATTCGATGTCGGCAGCGTTTATTCCGGCAGGTGTAGTATCGAGGATCTCTGTTATGGTTCCTTCATTATCTGACAGGTAAACATGGCCCTGCCAATCAGAAAAGACAAAATTTCCATCCGGTAATCTTTCCAAACCGTCAATGCCGCCAGTGCCACCCGCGATTATTTCCCATGATTTATCATCTGTGTTTATTTTTATGATCTTCTTACATCCCACGAATAAGAAATCATCATCAATATATAACCCGTTTGGTGAAGTAAGTATTTCATCGTCCATCCACACAAAGAATTCACCATCTTTATAGCGATAAATTGTGGTGTTTTGCATATCTGTAACATATACATAATCCTTCTTGCCAATAGCTATGTCATTTAAAAATTTTGCATTAACTGCCGGGTATTTCTGCAGGATTTTCCCTTCTGAGATGCTGATCTTCACCAGTTTGTCAATGTCAGTCACATAAAGGTAACCATTCTGAACACCCATCCCCTTTGGTGCGTCCAGGCCTTTGACCCATTCCAGATCAAGTACTTCTCCTTCAAGCGACATCATTGAAATGAAACCATTGCCATCTTTTGCCGAGGGGTTTCCGTTGATATTGGAAATGTACAATATTTTATTTTCCGGATCGTAACATACAGATTCAGGCACTTTGAAAATTTTATCTGTTTCCCAGGCTTTTTCCAGTTTGCCTGATATAATAATGCTTTCATCCTGGCAAAATGCCTGATTTAAGAGTATAAGCATCAGTCCTATAAATGTAGTTTTCCCAATTGTTATCATTGCTTTATTTTTTCATAAAGATACAAAAAAGGGTGTTGTTGCGAATTTAATGGAAGATGGAAGATAAAAGTCCGAAGTCGGAAGTCGGAAGACCGAAGATGGGAAGTGTGAGATGTGAAGGGTGTGAAGAAATTGGGAGTTGGGTCTCATTTGCTGATTTTTTTCTAATTTTATACCAAATAATTTAAGTTCCTGGCCGTTTGTATTTAAAAATCCTCTCTTTAAGAAGGTGGCGTTGAATGACGGTAGGACGGTAGGACGATAGGATGGTAGGATGGTAGGACGGTAGGACGGTAGGATGGTAAGACGGTAGGATAGTAGGATAGTAGGATGGTAGGATGGTAGGATGGTAGGACAGTCTTACAGTCCTGCAGTCCAATATTACAACCGTCAAAGAAAGTGGATTTCAAATTAAAAGATACTCTTAGTGCAGATCTATTACAAAAAAAGAAGGTGGAAATGGATGTTGTTTGCTCTTGCAGCAGCGATCATAGTAGTATCATTATGGTATACTAACCGGCTGGTCAGAGAAATTGCCATGGATGAAAGACAAAACATCAGGATCTGGGCCAACGCTATCCGCCAGAAGGCCGAGCTTGTAAATTACACAACCCGGTTTTTTGAGCAGATCCGGGAGGAAGAACAGAAACGAGCCGAAATCCTGGCCACAGCCTACCGGAATTTCATGTCCGAAGACCAATCTCAGTCGCTGGAGTTCTACCGGCGGATCATGGAAATGAACACTACTATCCCGGTCATACTCACTTTCGGCGACAGTATCATCACCAGCTACCGGAATATTGATGACCCGGAAATAGAAAACACAAAATTTATGACTGATAGCCTGAAGGTTGAATTCTCCACTTTCGACCCGATCAGGATCAATTATACCGGCAGCGATTATGGATTGTTATATTTTAAGGAGTCGAAGATCTATACGGAGCTGCGAACGGTGCTGGATGATCTGATCTTATCGTTCTTCTCTGAAGTTGCCGGCAATTCCGCTTCCGTTCCGGTAGTGATCACTGACAGCACCAGGCAAAATATTTTCGAATCGGGGAATGTAGACAAAGAAAAACTGGATGATCCGGAATATGTGAAAAGTTTTGTGGATGAAATGGCCGAAGAGAATGACCCGATCGAAATTGAACTCCCGGAGGTGGGAAAAACCTATATTTTTTACATGGATTCTGATCTTTTGACACAGATCATGTATTATCCATACGTTCAATTTATGATCATTGGTTTGTTTCTCTTTATTGCCTATTTATTGTTTAGTATGGCCAGGAAGGCCGAACAGAACCTGGTATGGATAGGGATGTCAAAGGAAACGGCCCACCAACTCGGAACACCACTGTCGTCACTCATGGCCTGGCTGGAATTGCTTAAAATGAAAGGGATTGAATATGAGGGGATTAAAGAAATGGAAAAGGATATTAACAGGCTTGAAATTATTACTGACCGGTTCTCCAAGATCGGGTCTCCGGCCAATCTTGAAATCCATAATGTTATTGATGTTATATATGACTCTGTCGACTATTTAAAGCCCCGCACTTCCAGTAAGATAAATTACAATATTTCTCCCGCAGCCAAAACAAAAGTGCTTGTTCCTCTGAATAAACATCTTTTCGAATGGGTCATCGAAAACCTTTGCAAGAATGCTGTAGACGCAATGAACAGTGTTGGTTCTATTTTCATTAATATTATGGATGAAGAAAAACAGGTAGTTATCGATGTGCGAGATACCGGCAAGGGTATTCACAAATCACACTTTAAATCTATCTTCAATCCGGGATATACCAGTAAGAAAAGGGGCTGGGGACTGGGATTATCTCTTTCCAAACGCATCATCCATGATTATCACAAAGGCAAAATATTCGTCAGGTCTTCTGTCATAAATAGTGGTACAGTGATCAGGATCGTCCTGAAGAAGTGATCAGATGGCCGGCATTTATATCCATATTCCATTTTGTAAACGTAAATGTCATTATTGCAATTTTTTTTCCGTGGCTTCTGACAGGCAGAGAGAAGCTTTTCTGAAGATTTTATTGAAAGAGGCTGAAATACAGCAAGATTACCTGGAAGGAGAGATTGTCAATACCATTTATTTTGGCGGCGGGACACCTTCCTTATTAGTTGAAAAAGAACTTTTACTCATCCTTGATAAAATTTATAGTCTGCATGAGATTTCAAAAAACGCCGAGATCACCCTTGAAGCAAATCCTGATGACCTGGATACCCCGAAGATCAAAATGCTTTCCGGTACACCCATCAACCGTTTGAGCATAGGGGTGCAATCATTCTTTGATGCAGACCTGCAATACCTGAACAGGATCCATAATGCTTCTCAGTCTGAGGGATCCATTAAGACAGCACAGGATCACGGCTTTGAAAATCTTACCATTGACCTGATATATGGAATACCAACCCTCACAGATGTTAAATGGGAACAAAACCTGGATCGGTTTTTCAGCTTTGATCTCCCGCATCTTTCTGCTTATGCCTTGACTGTTGAGCCGAAAACTGCTCTGCACCAGCTCATCCGTAAAGAAAAAACCCGGGCGCCAGATGAGCAGGCCTCTGTTGATCAGTTCAAGACCCTCCTCGAAAAAACAAAACATCATGATTTTATTCATTATGAGATATCAAATTTCAGCAGGGCAGGCTTTTATTCCAGGCATAACAGTATATACTGGCTTGGAGGCAATTACCTGGGATTAGGCCCTTCAGCCCACTCCTACAACGGTCATTCCCGGCAGTGGAATGTTTCAAGCCTGCCGAAATATATTCAACTGGGGGATTACCAAAATACAATTATGGAAAAAGAATTCCTTTCCAATGATCAGAAATACAATGAGTATGTCATGACGTCTCTCCGTACTCACTGGGGTTGTGATCTGGAGCACATTCAGAATGTGTTCGGAAAAACATACTGTGACAGTTTCCGGAAATCGTCTCAAAAATTTATTCATGAAGGAAAACTATTGAAGAATGGGAATAGGGTTTTTCTGACCGAACATGGAAAACTGTTTGCAGATGGTATTGCCTCGGAACTTTTTATCTAAGCTGCTCGTTGAAGTCGGAAGTCCGGAGTCCGAAGTTTTTTAACAGCTCCCGTCTCCTGTCTTCGGACTTCTGACTTGCCCTTAAGGTGTCATGAATTAATCAGGCTACCGATCTTCTCAAAATGCACTCAAATCGCCCTCTCGCCCTCTCGCCCTTTCGCCTCTTCGCCTCTTCGCCTTTTCGCCCTCTCGCCTCTTCGCCCTCTCGCCTCTTCGCTTACTCCCTCAGCCGAACTTTCAAAAAAACCGGATTATGATCCGAATCTTCAAATCCAAGGTCACCGGTATGAACTTCCAGTAATTCCATATTTGGAGAGAATACAAAAAAATCAATAATGGTAGTAGCAGTTCTTGTTTTCAGGTATGATTCAATGAGTTCTCTATTGGTCGGGGTTTTGGGATCGAAAGCCCATTTCCATCCTTCCGGAAGATAATCATTTTCTATAGACGGAAGAACTGTCTTCACCATATCTCCATTGTGTATTTTCCATGCATAGAATCCGGGTGGATTCATATTCCAGTCACCGCAGGTGACCACAAAATTTCCTTTTTCATATTCACTTATCATCACCCTCCTGAGCACTTCCAATTGTTCCTGACGCAGTGACCCATCATCAAAAGCAGAATTATGAGTATTTAGGAGCACCAGTTTTCTGCCGCTTTCAAGCGAAAAAACGGATTTAATAAAACACCGGTCTAGCATGAACCATCTCATTGGCCAACGATAGTTACCTTTAAAGGCGTATCTTTCAGCACTTTCCGGTTCGTAACGAGAAAAGGTGGAGAGGCCGGATCTCACCCTTCCCATAGGGTTCCAGACCGGCAAAGGAACAAAGCGGACATCATAGTTAAAAGCAAAGGTCCCATAATGACCCTCCAGGTTTTGCAGGAACCATTGCCACTGATCGCTGAAATAACTACGTTTTGAATACACATCTACTTCCTGAATACAAATAAAATCAATGGTATCCTGTTCCCGCAAGTAATCTTGTATCCCTTTTTGATATTTCAGGTATTGCTGTTTATCCGGCCGTACCATTCTTCCGCCATCATAAAAGAAATTCATTTCCAGGCCCAGGCCGCAATAGCCTATATTCCAAGTCATAAAATTAAGTTCATCACCAGTCATCCGGATTTTATTTTCTTTCCCGAAAACTTCACGTTCTTCAATATCTTCAGGATGGTAATTTGTGACTGCAGCCAGTACTATTACAAAAAATACAACAACAAAAGCAACTATTAGTAAGACCGTGATCAGGATAATGAATTTATGAAAAAAACCGTCCATTTTCGAGATTTTAAGGATTGTAAAATTAACCAAATAATTTTTATATTTTTGCCAACACATTCATTAACCCCCGTTTCCAAATGCCTATACTGGGATCAATTGTAAAGAAAGCTTACGAAATAAGGAATCTTCCGAGCAAGAAGAAAAGGAAAATTGATCCTTATAAGGCACAGGTTCTGGTACTTAAAAAATTGCTCAAGAAGGCTCAACTCACTTTTTTCGGAGAACATTACGGATTCGCAGAGATTTTAAAAAGTGATGATATTGTTAAAGCATTTCAGGATGGCGTTCCAACCTGGAATTATAATTCCATGTTCCGCAATTGGTGGTACCGTGCGCTCAACGGAGAGTCTTTTGTTACCTGGCCGGGCCGGGTGAAATACTTTGCCTTGACATCGGGAACTTCTGAAGCATCCAGTAAACATATTCCAGTTACGCAAGACATGATCCGGGCCATCCGGAAGGTAAGCATCAGGCAGTTGGTAACTGCGGTAAATTATGATTTTCCTGCTGAATTTTACGATAAAGGTATTTTAATGATCGGGGGAAGCACCCACCTGCACTATAACGGAACTTATTATGAAGGTGATCTGTCGGGTATTTCGGCCAACAGCATTCCATTCTGGTTTCAACATTTTTACAAACCGGGCCGCAGGATCTCAAAAGAAAGGGATTGGTCTAACAAAGTGGATGAGATTGTCAAATCAGCCAAAGACTGGGATATTGGTGTCATTGTCGGTGTGCCGGCCTGGATCCAGATCATCCTGGAGAGGATTATTAAACATTATAATGCTCAGACAATTCATGACATCTGGCCCAATCTTGCTGTATATGTACACAGCGGTGTGGCTTTTGAGCCTTATGAAAAAAGTTTTCATAAGCTATTCGGAAAGCCTGTAATATATAATGAGTCTTACCTTGCTTCAGAGGGTTATATTGCATTCCAGAGACGGCCCGAAGAAAGGGTCATGGAAATGGTTATAGATAACGGTCTGTTCTATGAATTTGTGCCGTTCAATGGAAAGAACTTCGACACAGAGGGCAATATTGTTAAGGATCCGCAGGTTCTTACCATAGATGAGGTAAAAAATGGTGAGGAATATGCACTTTTATTGTCAAATTGTGCGGGCGCATGGCGTTATCTTATCGGCGACACCATTAAATTTACCTCTACAGCATGCTGTGAGATCATAATAACCGGTCGTACAAAGCATTTCCTGAGTATTTGTGGTGAGCATTTATCGCAGGAGAACATGAACCGGGCCATCAGTATGTTTTCTGACGAATTCAATGTTGAAATCCGGGAATTTACCGTTGCCGGAATCAGTTATGATAATATGTTCGCACATAGATGGTACCTGGGGACTGATGATAATATCAATCCTGATGTTGCAAAAGAAAAGATTGATGAATATCTGAAGGTTTTGAATGACGATTACCGGGTAGAGAGAATATCAGCCATTAAAGATGTTTTTGTTGAAATACTGCCTTCCTGTGCTTTTTCTACATGGATGAAGATCCACGGGAAAGAGGGTGGTGCAAATAAATTCCCAAGGGTTCTCAACAAAGAACAGCTTGTTGAATGGGAGACTTATTTAAAAAAAACTAATTTTCAAGATAATTAATGTCATCTTTGCTTGAAGGGATAATACTTGGTGTGACCTTATCACTGGTTTTTGGGTTCGGGCCGGTATTGTTCGCTCTGATTCAAACAAGTATTCACAGGGGGTTCTGGTCCGGTGTTCTACTTGCTTTTGGTGTATTTCTAAGTGACCTGACCCTGGTTGGGCTGGGTTTTCTTGGTGCAGTGCAAGTGTTTTACAAACCCGACCACCAATATCTTTTTGGCTTAATTGGGGGTATCTTACTCATCATTTTCGGTGTTGTTACTTACACCCGCAAAGTTCATATCAAAAAAAACAACCAGGATCAGAACACCACCGTCAGCAAGCCAGGTCCAATAACCTATATACTCAAGGGTTTTTTCATCAACATAACCAATCCTTTCGTCTGGATTTTCTGGATGGGAGTAATTGTTGGCTATACGGGCAATTATAATGGATCCATCGCAGGGCTGGTGACAATTTTCTCAATGGCCCTGCTAATCATTGTTTCATTAGATGTGTTGAAATGTTTTATGGCCTATAAGATTAAAAAATATTTTCAGCCTCATTATATCATATGGATCAATCGTTTCGCAGGAATAGGCTTGGTTGGTTTCGGTATATATTTGATATTCAGGGCGTTTTACGAGCTGGTTGGGTGATTCTACACATTGGGCGCTGAATGATGGTAGGATGGTAGGATGGAATGGGGTCCAATTCCAAGATTCCAACATTCCAAGATTCCAACATTCCAATATTCCTACAGTCCTACAGTCCTAATGTATAACAAAAATAAACATAACAATAATCAAAGAAAGTTGATTTCTAATTCAAATTAAAACACATTTATTATGAAAGTAACTAACTGGTCTTCTTTTGCTATTAACGGGGCGATAGCCCTTATTTTCGGGCTTTTTGCCCTTTTTGTTCCCGAAGGAACCATTCAGCTTGTCGCTAAGTATTTCGGTTTGCTTGTCCTGTTGGCAGGTATTATTATCCTGATCGTGGCGCTAACGAATAAAAAGCATGATAAACCCTATACAATACCTCTTACGGAGGCTGTCACAGCAATTGTAATTGGGTGTATCATTTTCTTTTTTACCAAAGAAACATTAACTGTTTTTGTCATAGTGATAGGCCTTTGGGCCATCATCATCGGGATTGTACAATTGATCATTGCATTCAGGATCAGGGAGCCTAAACAGGATCGTTATCTGGTTATTATCAATGGGTTGCTGACCATGATCTTCGGTATTATCATGTTCCGGAATCCCTTTGAGACAGCTGTTGCCCTGGTTTATGTCGCCGGTATTATCTCAATAATTGTGGGGATTTTTCTTTTGTTTTTTTCATTCAGGCTCAAAGCCCTGGATAAAGACAACTGATAAAAGCAGTTTGGTGTTTTTTGCTTTTATTATTCTTCTAATTCCGGTTTGATATCTTTTATATTCAGTTGGAGGGATTTTCTGCCGTTCCATTCATTCTCCTCAATATGGTAACAGATATTGAAAGCCTTACCTCCCTTGATATAGTCATAATGCTGGGCTGCTTGTTGAAAAGCGATAGACGAGATGGGGTATCCACTTATATCCAGGTGAACAACACTAAGCTTTAGATGATTGTTCCCAACAATGCGCGCATTTCCTGAATCGATCAGGTTATCGGTTTGAAAAACCGGCGATAAATTACCTGGCCCAAAAGGGGCAAATTGTTTCATGATCCTGTAAAACTTGTAATCGATATGCTTGAGCATCAACCGGGCATCAATTTCGATCTCGGGTTGCAGCATTTTTTCATCCACATTTGCAGCCACATAATCTTCAAATCTTTTTTTAAATTCTTCAAGATTTTCCGGCTTCAGCGATAGTCCGGCAGCGTATGTATGGCCTCCGAAATGTTCCAGCAAATCTCCACAGGAGTCCACAGCATCGTAAATATCAAACCCTTTCACAGATCTTGCCGAACCCGTGATATACTCATCCGATAAAGTCAGGACTATAGTAGGTTTATAATATGATTCTATCAACCTGGATGCTACTATGCCAATTACTCCTTTGTGCCAGCCTGGGTCATAAACAATAGTGCTTTTATTTTGCAGTAGTTTTTCATCCGTCCGGATCATTTCCAGGGCTTGGGCTGTAGCAAATAAGTCAAGACTTTTTCTCTCGGTGTTCAGTTCATTGATTTGTTCTCCAAGTTTATATGCGACAGCAGGATCATCCGAAATAAGAAGTTTTACTGAATTGCTCGCTTTTTCAATACGGCCTGCAGCATTGATTCTGGGGCCCACCATAAAAACCAGGTCATTGATGGTTAGATCACGCTTTATTTTAGGAATCAGTTTATTGTATCCTTTTTGCTGCCGTCTGCTTACATTAAGAATGGCCTCAATACCTGGTCTGGGGTTCTCATTCAGAAATTTTAGTCCAAAATATGCCAGGGTTCTATTTTCTCCCGTGATGGGTACTATATCTGAAGCAATACTGACAACTACCAGGTCGAGGAATTTTTTTAATCTGCTAAAAGGAATATTATTTCTCATTGAATATCCCTGAATCAGCTTGAAGCCAACACCACAGCCTGATAATTCTTCATAGGGATAATTACAATCCTGACGTTTTGCATCAAGTATCGCTACAGCCTCAGGAAGGGTATCTCCCGGTCTGTGATGATCACAAATGATAAAATCAATGTTTTTTGTGTTGGCATATTTGATCTTTTCGACAGCTTTTATACCGCAATCCAGGGCGATTACAAGGGATATACCAATTTCTTCAGCAAAATCAATGCTCATATAAGAAATACCATAACCCTCTTTGTCTCTGTCAGGAACATAAAACTCAACATTATTATAAAATTCTTTAAGAAAAGTATAAACAAGGGCTATTGCTGTTGTTCCGTCAACATCATAATCACCATAAATCATGATCTTTTCATTATTGTCAACCGCATGCCTAATACGTTCAACAGCTTTGTCCATATCCTGCATCAGAAAAGGGTCATGAAGGTAATCCAGTTTTGGCCTAAAATAGGCTTTGGCTTCATCATATGTCGTCACTCCTCTTTGTACCAAGAGGTTGGCGAGTCTTTCATCAATATTAAGACGAGTGGCCAGAGATTTGACCGTTTCAACATCACCTTGTTCTTTTAAAATCCAACGTTTCTCCATACGAATTTGTAAAGATAGACAATAATCATGGGATAATCGAAGAAAGGTTTTTCGTTTAGAAAGAAGACCTCATGGCTTCAACAGGATCCAGGCGGGAAGCGTTCCAGGCGGGAATGAAACCTGAGATAAATCCTATCAAGGTCGAAACCATAATACCTAATAAAATATTTCCTTCTGTCAGTGCAAGGCTCATATCAAAAACACCCGCGATAATCTTTGTAAGTAAAAAAACAATGATAAGCCCGATCAACCCCCCAATAAGTGAAAGGAAAATTGCCTCGAACAGAAACTGTAGTAAGATAAAATGGTTTTTTGCGCCTAATGATTTCTGTATTCCTATAATATTGGTACGCTCTTTGACCGAAACGAACATGATATTGGCAATTCCAAAGCCACCTACCAATAGAGAAAAACCACCTATGATCCAGCCCACCCAGGCAATGACTCCAAATAACTCGTCCAATCCTTGTGAGATGATATCAATCTCATTGATGGCAAAATCATTATCAGCTCTGGGCTTCAGCCGCCGTACCGATCGCATGACCCCGGTCAGCTCATCTTTTAATTCGTCAAGGTAAACAAAAGACCTGGCTTTTACGACGATGGTTCCACCGGTATTTTTTAAATCAATGTAGTTCCTTGCAAACCTGACAGGAAGAATAACCTGGTCGTCGGAAGAGCTGCCGAACATATCCTGCCCCTCTTTTTTCATCACGCCGATGACTTCTATCCTGGTTCCAAAAACCTTGATTTTTTTACCTATCGGATCCGCGGTGCGTAGTAAATTTGAGGCAATATCATCTCCAATAACAGCCACGTTCCTACCGCTCAGAAATTCAGCAGGGCTGATAAACCTGCCTATTTCAATATCAACCGGCATGACTTTTCCAAAATCCCGGGATACTGCAAGAATGGTACTGTTCTCAATGCTATTATTCCTGTATTTAACTGTTCTTGATACGCCTGTCATATAAGCGCTGGCTTCGGCAGACTGGCTTCTCTTCTTTATCTCCCGCAAATCGGAAAGTGTAGGCTCAGGCCTGTTAATATATTTCCACCAGGGGAAATCCCCTCCCATAACCCACGGCCATTTCTGAATAAACAAAACATCCTTTCCGAGAGAATCTATGCTGCCCCTGATTTCACTTTCCATGGAATCAAAAATGGTAAATACAGAAATGATCGAGAATATCCCAATGGTTATGCCAAGCAGTGAAAGGAAAGTCCGGATCTTATTGACTGCAATTTCATGCATTGCAAATAAAAAACTCTCTCTCAGTAACTTTATGAAGATCTTCATAATGTATAGTCTACGTAATTATTTAGCAATGCTCTATTCATGTCTCATTCGTCATTTGCTTCGCTGTCATTCTATTGTCATTTGCTTCGTTCTCAATTGAATGACCATCGAATGACCATCAATGACCATTAAATGACTTATTTATGACAAAATAAACTAATGCATACAAATTTATTAACCACCTAAATAGTTACAAGTTTACAATGAATTAATCAGGCTGCAAACAATAGAAGTTGTAAAATTATACAATAACTTATTGAAATATGATTTAATTTTGAAGATTCTGTGAAAACAGAACAGGATTTTCTGCAAAAAATAAAAAAGCCGTGATCAAAATCCAAAATGCTTTAATATCTGTTTATCATAAAGACCGGCTGGGTGAGATCGTTACATTATTGAATGATCTTGGTATTGGCATTTATTCTACCGGCGGCACTTATGATTTCATCAAAAATATGGGAATAGATGCCATTCCCGTTGAAGAAATCACCGACTATCCATCCATTTTCGGGGGGCGGGTTAAAACACTACATCCAAAAATTTTTGGTGGGATACTTTTCAGGCGAGGCCTCAAAGAAGACCGGGAACAGGCCAAAAAATACGATATCCCGCAATTGGATCTTGTAGTGGTTGATCTTTATCCTTTTGAAGAAACACTTGCTTCAACAGATGATGAACAAACCATCATTGAAAAAATCGATATTGGCGGGATATCCCTGATCCGCGCTGCGGCCAAGAATTATAAAGATGTGCTCACGGTGGCTTCAATAGATAAGTACGATGACCTTATCAGCCTGCTGGCATCGAAGCAAGGATATTGCGACCTGGAAGACAGAAAAGTATTTGCTGCCCATGCTTTCCATGTTTCTTCTGATTATGACACCTCCATCTTTGGTTTCATGAATGAAGGCAGACTTAATGCCTTCAAGCAAAGTTTTGCTCACGGAAAGGTACTCCGGTATGGTGAAAATCCTCATCAGAAGGGTATTTTTTACGGAAATTTGGAGGAAGTTTTTACACAACTTCACGGGAAAGCTATCTCCTACAACAATCTTGGCGATCTGGACGCAGCCGTGAATCTTATCAAAGAATTTAACGAGACAACTTTCGCAATACTTAAACATAATAACGCATGTGGCCTGGCCAGCAGGCCCCTTTTATCTGATGCATGGAAAGATGCCCTTGCGGGAGACCCGGTATCTGCTTTCGGGGGTGTACTTGTATGCAATACAAATATTGATAATGAAACTGCTGAAGAGATAAATAAATTATTTTTTGAAATAATACTTGCTCCGGGATATGAAAAAAATGCCCTTAAAACCCTTAAAAGCAAGAAAAATAGAATAATTTTGCAACAAAGATCTTTCCTCTTTCCGGAGAAACAGTTCAAATCTATTTTAAACGGGGTCATTGAACAGGAAAAAGACAATGAAACGGAGACCCCTGCCGATCTGAAGGAAGTTACAAGCACCAGGCCGGGGGAGGGTAGTATTGAAGATCTTTTATTTGCAAACAAGATCGTTAAACATACTAAATCAAACGCTATAGTATTGGTAAAAGACAAACAACTCATTGGTAGCGGAACAGGTCAGACATCCAGGGTTGATGCGCTGAAACAAGCCATTCAAAAAGCAAAAGCTTTTGGTCTTGACCTTGAAAATGCCGTTATGGCATCAGATGCTTTTTTTCCGTTTGCAGACTCGGTAGAGATTGCTTTTAATGCCGGGATCAGGGCTGTTATTCAACCCGGTGGATCTGTGAGGGATCAAAATTCCATTGATTTTTGCAATGAACATAAGTTGGCTATGGTCTTTACGGGTACGCGCCATTTTAGACATTGACCTGATAAACTGATTTTAATATATATAAATAATGGGACTCTTTTCTTTTCTTACAAAAGATGTGGCTATAGACCTCGGTACTGCCAACACCGTCATCATTTACAACGACAAGGTTGTGGTAGACGAACCTTCTATTGTTGCCATTGAGAGAAACACCGGAAAGATCATTGCGGTTGGAAAAAAAGCCATGATGATGCATGGCAAAACCCATGAAAACATAAAGACAATCCGCCCACTCAGAGATGGGGTTATTGCTGATTTTCAATCCGCTGAATATATGATCCGTGAAATGATCAAAATGATCGGATTTAAAAATACAATATTTTCCCCGGCATTAAAAATGGTTATTT
This sequence comes from Bacteroidales bacterium, assembly GCA_030638325.1. Lineage (GTDB taxonomy): Bacteria > Bacteroidota > Bacteroidia > Bacteroidales > JAGOPY01 > DAOWEV01. Next base: position 27,986 of record DAOWEV010000113.1, on the reverse strand, counting down.
GCATTCCTTCAGGAATTACAGAGGTGGAAGAGCGGGCCGTTAAAGATTCAGCCGAACAAGCCGGGGCGAAAGAGGTCAGGTTGATTCATGAGCCTATGGCTGCCGCAATTGGTATCGGTATTGATATTCTTGAGCCAACAGGCAACATGATCATTGATCTTGGTGGTGGAACTTCTGAGATCGCAGTGATAGCCCTCGGCGGCATTGTCAATAATAAATCCATTCGCATAGCCGGAGACGATTTTAATTCAGACATTGAAGAGTATATGCGCAAACAACACAATATCTATATAGGGGAAAGAACCGCTGAGAGGATAAAGATAGAAGTCGGCGCTGCCATGACAGAAATTGACAATCCGCCTGATGATTATGCGGTGCATGGCCGGGATATGCTTACCGGAATACCCAAAGAAATCGTTGTCAACTACGCCGAGATCGCTCATGCTCTTGATAAATCTATTTCCAAGATCGAAGCAGCCATCCTGAACGCCCTGGAAATGACTCCTCCGGAATTATCGGCAGACATATACAGAACAGGTATCTATATAGCGGGAGGTGGTTCCCTGCTAAGAGGCCTGGACAAACGTATACACCTAAAAACAAAACTCCCGGTCCACGTTGCCGAAGACCCGTTGAGGGCCGTTGCACGAGGGACCGGTATCGCACTGAAAAATTTTGATAAATTTACTTTTTTGATCAAATAACCCACACATTTCATTGACGGTTATGAGGAATTAATATATCATGAGAAATCTACTGGCATTTTTCCTGAAAAATTATTTCTTCTTTTTATTCCTGATGTTAGAGGCTCTGTGTTTTACCCTGATCTTTAACAACAGCTATTATCAAAGATCCTCTATCATCCGTTCGACCAACCGGATCACTGGCAACCTGAACCAGGTATATGCTGACATCACAGAATATTTATACCTGAAAAAGGGAAATGAATTACTGGCAGAAGAAAATGTTAGTTTGCATTCCATGATAAAAGTTGATACAAACCTTAGTTGTCGGCCTTCTTTGATCCAGGATACGGTCTTTCATTATATCTGTGCAAAGGTCATTTCAAATTCTGTCAATAGAAGAAATAACTATTTCATGATAAACAAGGGAACAGTTCACGGTATTGAAAAAGATATGGGCGTTATTTCAACAGAAGGAATTGCCGGTATTATAGTGGGGGTTTCTGAAAACTTCAGCACGGCTATGTCATTATTACATAAAGATGCACGTATCAGCGGGAAAATAAAGAAAAACAATCAAATGGTGAGTATTTCCTGGGGTGGTAGAAACTTCAGGACCGGCAATATAGAAGATATTCCGACACATATTCAATTGTATCCGGGAGATACTATTATCACCAGTGGCCATTCACATATTTTTCCGGAAGGTATTCATATAGGTATTACAGAACAGTTTATCGAAAGACAAGATCAATTATTCAATACAGGAACCCTATGGTTCTCAACAGATTTCAGCAGCCTTTATTATGTATATGTGATCCGTAATAATTTCAGGGAAGAGCTCCTGCAACATAATATGACGCCAATTTATGAATAGCCCTGTACTGAAAAATATCATCCGCTTTGCATTACTTGTCCTGATTCAGGTATTCCTCCTGAATAAAATACAGTTCAGCGGCTATATCAATCCATATTTTTATGTGTTGTTTATTTTATCACTACCCTTCGGTATCCGGAAATGGTTTCTGCTGGTACTGGGGTTCTTGTTGGGGATCAGTATTGATTATTTTTCCGGTACCCTGGGTATACATGCTGCAGCTACTGTTTTTATGGCTTTCTGCAGACCTGGTATCATCAGGTTGTTAAGTGTCAAAGATGATTTGGAACCCGACATTGAACCCAGTATAAGAAATTTTGGGTTTTTATGGTATTTCACATATTCCGGTTCATTGGTTTTTTTGCATCATCTCGTATTATTTTATCTTGAGATCTTTCGTTTTTCCGAGTTCTTCTCAACCTTCCTGATGGTTATACTAAGCAGTATATTCAGCCTTGTTTTTATCCTGATCGCGCAATATTTATTTTATAGGAAGAAGTAGGGGCACGGCTTGCCCGTGCCCTATTGTATGCGGCTTGCCCGTGCAAGCCGTGCCCCAACAAGCCGCGCCCCAACCTTAAATATTTTTTATAGTTTTGCAAGCCTGTTTTATCAACCTGTTATAAAAAAACTACCGCATTATGAGAAACCTAATTTCTATTACAATAATCATACTGTTATTTGCCGGCTGTTCTCATGAACCGAATATTAATTTTGCGCTCAACGGAACTATTGACAAAGAGTTGGAGGGTTATGTTTTTCTTCAAACAAGAGAAGAGGGTATATTCAATACACATGATTCCATTCTAATAATTGAGAACAGGTTTCTTTTTGAAGGAACGATTGAATATCCTGAATTATATTATGTCAGGATCCCGGAAACTAAGATTATTCTCCCTTTTTTCCTGGAACCTTCTGAAATTACGATGAATATAAAAATTGATGATCTTGATAACTCTGAAATATCCGGTTCTAAAACCCAGTCGGATTATGAGGCTTACCTGAATCAAAAAGAGCGGTTCGACATTATGATAGGTGAGACATATACCTTCTATAAGAAAGCAAAAGAGTTGAACGATAAAGATAAGGAGCAACATTATGATTCTCTTTTCGAGGTTCAATATGGTCAAAAAGAAGCATTCATCAAAGATTTCGTGCTGGTTAACAACGCAAATGCCATTACTCCATATATTACATATAGGAACTCTTATCAGTTTGAACTCCCTGATCTTGAGGAAATTGTATCTAACTATGAAGAGCCCCTGAAGGCATCAGTTTATACTGCTATACTAAACGGCTACATTAAAACCCTTAAAAGGGTAAATATTGGCCAGCCCTATGTCGCATTTACCATGCAGGACACAAGTGGCCTGTTTGTACCTGTCTCTTCCCTGATAAGAGGGCATTATTTGCTAATTGATTTCTGGGCTTCCTGGTGTGGTCCCTGTAGGGCTGAAAATCCGAATCTTGTAGCTATTTATAACGACTTTCATGATATGGGTTTTGATATTCTTGGGGTTTCTTTTGATACAAGCAAAGAAAGATGGATGAAAGCCATTCACGATGATAATCTCTCCTGGCATCAGGTTTCAGATCTTTTAGGGTGGAACAATGCTGCAGGAAAATTGTATGGGGTCAGGTCTATTCCTTCAAATGTGCTGTTCGACAAAGATGGATATATTATTGCAAAAAATCTTCAGGGAGAGGATTTAAGGGAAAGGCTGGAAAAAATCTTTCAAACTGAAAATTGAACCCGGACTGAAAAGACATTTATCTAAAAAATTTGAAAAATATGCCACAGATTCACAGATTTTTCAAAAGTAAAAATCCACCCTCTTAGAAGGTGGCTTTGAATTGCACCCATAGGGCGCTGAATGATGGAAAGATGGAATATTGGATGAAAAATGTTTTAGTAACCCTGTATTATTCCAATATTCCAATAATTCTTATCATGTATAACAAATAAGAACATAACCACCATCAAAGAAGGTGGATTTCTAATTCAAATTAAATCTGTGAATCTGTGGCTATTTTTAGTTTTTATTTTTCCACAGCTGGTTAAATGATTTTGATTGAATTACCGGCATATCTCTTCTGGGGCCCCAGGATTTGGAAAAGAATTGCTTTAACATAGTATTTTTTAATTTTCTTCCGCCCATGTTCATCAACTTACGCTTCATCAATACTTTCTTCATATTCTTATAAATGAACCTCTCTGAACCGGAAGTCAAGCCTTTTTTCACTGCATCATTTCTATTTACGAGCAATAGTTCGTGAATTGGTATTTTCACCGGGCAAACCTCAGTACATTTTCCACAGAGTGAAGAAGCAAAACTCAAGTGTTTATATTCACTAAGTCCTTTTAAATAAGGGTTTATCACCGATCCTATTGGTCCGCTGTAAACCGTATTATATGTAAATCCACCAATATTCCTGTAGATTGGGCAAACATTCAGGCACGCTCCACATCGTATACAGGACATCGCTCGTCGTTGTCTCTCCTGTTTTAAAACATCGGTTCTTCCATTATCTATTAAAACAACATACATTTCTTCAGGACCGTCAGTTTCTCCCTCCTGCATGGGCCCTGAAACAATACTGTTATATGCCGTAACATTTTGTCCTGTTCCAAATGTGGACAGCAGTGGCCAGAGTAAATGCAAGTCGTTTATAGAAGGAATAAGCTTTTCAATACCAACCACAACAATATGGATCCGCGGAAATGAAAAACTCATTATGCCATTGCCTTCGTTTTCTGTAAGGCCTATGCCTCCTACATCCGCAATCAGAAAATTAGCGCCGGTGATACCCACATCTGCTTTGATAAACTTTTGCCGCATATATTTTCTGACAAAAGAGGTTATCTCGCCTGGAGTAGCTGTTTCAGGAGTGTTGAATTTTTCGTGAAAAAGTTTTGCTATATCTTCCTTAGACTTGTGCATTGCCGGTGTTACAATATGATATGGTTTTTCTCCGGCAACCTGAACTATGAACTCGCCAAGGTCGGTTTCAAAGACTTCTATTTTTTTCTTTTCAAGAACATCATTTAAACTCAGTTCTTCGGTAAGCATCGATTTGGATTTGACAACAGTTGTTGCCTTCGCTTTTTTCAGTATTGCAAGTATTTCTTTATTGGCTTCCTTTTTGTTTTGAGTCCATATTACCTTTCCTCCTCTTTTTTCAAAATTAACCTCAAATTCTATCAGGTGTTTTTCAAGGTCGTTGATCATCCTGTGTTTGAGATTTGCTGCTCTTTTCTTGGCTAAATCTATATCCCTGAACTGTTTCTTTCCATCAATTACGGCCTGATCATACTTTGATATATTAAATTTAATAATTTTTCTGTGTTCCAGATCAAATGCAATCTTTTCAGCATCTTTCAAAAATTTTCTTTGAAGTTCCGACATATTTTACCAGTAAATATCCATCTTCTAAGAAAGTGGCTTTGATTTCACTATTCTAATATCTCATTGATTTTATCAACCCTGCGAGTATGTCTGCCTCCTTCGAAACCGGTATTTAAAAAGATCTTGACCATTTTGAAGGCCTTTTTAAAATCAAGAAACCGCCCGGGCAAGGATAATATGTTAGCATTATTATGCTGCCTTGCCAAAGTTGTTAATTCTTCATTCCAGCATAATGCAGCCCTTACATTATCATACTTGTTAGCCGTCATCTGAGCTCCGTTACCGCTTCCACATATGATGATGCCTATATTATATTCATCCTCACTAACAGCCTTTGCCAAAGGATGTACAAAATCAGGATAATCAACGCTCTTATTTGAAAAAGTACCGAAATCCTTCACCTTATAACCATCTTCAAGGAGTCTTTTCATAATGAATTCCTTCATATCAAAACCTCCATGATCACAGGCCAATGGTAAAGTTCTCGATTTATCAAACATGATGGATAGTTGTTTAATACAAAAGTATATAATTAAGCAGGAGTAATCATATCCTTCAATTTCAAAAATTTATAATTTTCAACAAAAAAATGTTCATAACTGTTTATCTTTGTTTGTATTTAATTAAATATTAAATATTTATAATGAATTTATTCATTATTCAAAAATTACAGTGTTTTATTCTTTTTTCTCAACTATAAATTAAGATTTTATAAGGCTCCTTCTCACTAAAAAGTTTCAACATTGTATTTTATTAATACACTGTTCATAATAACATAATCGACTTTAAAACAATAACTCATAAAATATTACTTTAATATAATTGTTGATAATTAAGAATAAGTCAAAAAGTCAAGAAAAAACTCATTTAATTATTCAAGTATTCAACAGTTTATAATAATATAATATAATATTTATAAAATAATTATTATTTAATGTATTGTTCAAAAATCTAATAAAAAGAGAAGTAGTAATTTTACCGTCGAATGATAGAACAATGGAATATTGGAATGATGGAAGAAAAACATATATTAAAAAAAGAACAAAATAAGATGATTATGGAGGGTAACCTTAACAAAGATATTGATTACAGAGCAGAATTTTTAAAACTCAAGAAAGAAAAAAATGCAATCTTATTAGCTCATTTTTATCAAATTTCTGAAATACAGGATATTGCAGATTATGTTGGAGACAGCCTTGGACTGGCACAAAAGGCCCTGGAATCTGAAGCTGAGATCATTGTTTTTGCTGGCGTTCATTTCATGGCTGAAACTGCCAAGATACTGAATCCTGATACAAAGGTTTTACTACCCGATCTGGAAGCTGGTTGTTCACTGGCAGAGTCTTGTCCACCACTGGAGTTCGGTAAATTTAAGGAAAAATATCCTGATCATATTGTGATTTCTTATATAAACTGTACGGCCGACATAAAAACGATGTCGGATGTTATCTGTACTTCTTCAAATGCAGTGGCTATTGTTGAATCTTTTTCGAAGGATCAGAATATTATTTTTGCTCCTGATAAGAACCTGGGTGGGTATGTTAACAGAATTACCGGCAGAAATATGGTTTTATGGGACGGAACCTGTGAAGTTCATGATATTCTTAATACGGAAGCTGTTATCAAACTGAAGATGGATCACCCGGATGCTAAATTGATAGCTCACCCCGAATGTAAAGCCCAGTTACTGGAATTGGCGGATTTTGTGGGATCCACCACTGCCATGTTAAAATTTACAATGAATGATAAATCTAAAAAATTTATAGTAGCCACTGAGACAGGTATCTTACACCAGATGAGAAAAGAATCACCTGATAAGAAATTTATCATTGTGCCAACGGATGAAAATTGCTCATGTAACGATTGTCCTTACATGAAAAAAAATACAATGGAAAAACTTTATTTATGTCTGGATAATTTATTACCAGAGATCACATTAAGCGATGAAACTATTAATAAATCCAGGTTACCGATTGATAGAATGCTTGAAATATCAAAAAAACTAAATATTATATAAGAACTGACGTAACTATTTAGGTGGTTAATAAATTTGTATACATTAGTTTATTTTATCATAAATAAGTCATTTAATGGTCATTGATAGTCATTCAGTAGTCATTCAATGGTCATTCAATGGTTATTAAAATGACGCGAAGCAAATGACAATCGAATGACAGCGAAGCAAATGACAACAGAGACATGAATAGAGCATTACTAAATAATAACGAGCTGATAATGAAATATTTTCCGGTCATATTTATCTTTTTGTGTTTTTCCTGTTTTCCGCTGTTAATAAAAAGCCAGATAAACCCAAATGGATATAATATTTTTTATCATGAAAATGGAAAAATTTCAAGTGAAGGTAATATGCGTGAAGGTAAGCCGGATGGATATTGGAAAACATTTAATGAAGAAGAAATATTGGTTTCGGAAGGCAACAGAAAAAACTTTGAGTTAGACAGTACCTGGAAATTTTATGATGATCAGGGAAAAATTAAAATGGAAATAAATTATTTGAACGGAAAAAAGTATGGGGTAAGAAAAACATACCGGGAAGATGAAATTATTGAAGAAAATTTCGTGAATGACATAAAACAGGGAATTACATCATGGTACTATACCGATGGAAAACTGAAAAAGAAAGTAAATTTTATAGATGGCCTTGAGGAGGGTATGGCAAAAGAGTATGCTAAAAATGGCAGGATCATAACACTGATCACATATAAAAGCGGCTTTATCGTTGCCAGGGAAAAGATTAACAGGTACGATAACAACAAGCGTAAGCATGGTAAATGGAAATATTTTTATAGCAATGGCATCCTGAGACAGGAAGGGATTTATAAGCATGGATTGGAAGACGGCTATTTTAAAGATTATGATGTTAATGGTGATTTGATCACAACTGCTAAATTTATTGATGGCGTAAAGAAAGAAGATGCCAGAGAGCTTGTTAAACTTGATGTTAAGAAGGATTTTTACCCGGATGGTAAAGTAAAAATTGTAGCTATGTACAATAAAGAAGGCAAACCGGAAGGGATCAGAAGAGAATATGCACCTGACGGATCCATTGAAAGATCCTATATTTTCAAAAACGGCATAATCATTGGAGAGGGTATTGTTACTGAAAAAGGAGAACGGGACGGATTTTGGAAAGAGTATTATGATGAAGGTAATTTGAGAGCCGAAGGAAAATATGATAAAGATGTTAAAAATGGCCCCTGGAAATATTATCATAAAAATGGAAAACTTGAACAGGAAGGAAGCTATAATAAAGAAGGCCAGCCTGATGGAGAGTGGTGGTGGTATTATGGATCCGGAGAAATACTCAGGGAAGAATACTATTATCTGGGCCGGCTGGATGGGACAATGACAGAGTATAGTGAAGAAGGAGAAGTAATAACCCGGGGGGAATATATTGATGGTCTTGAAGACGGGGATTGGTCATATGTTACAGGTGACGCACGTATCGAAGGAGGTTATGTGGAAGGAATGAGGAGTGGTTTATGGAAATATTACTGGATTCCCAAAGAATATGGAGTTGCTGAAGTATTGCGGTTTGAGGGAAGATTTGTTGAAGATAATCCCCATGGCCAACATACGTACTACTGGGACAACGGAAAGAGAAAAGATGCCGGAGAATATATTATGGGCAGAAAAGAAGGAGACTGGATATCTTATAATTATGACGGAACACCTTTTCTCATCATTTCATACAAAAACGGAAAAGAAATTAAATATGACGGGATAAAGATCCGGGTTCTGGAAAAATACTGATAAATATCATAAAGAGCAACAAGGATAAAAATTATATCTTTACCGCTCAGAAATTTTTTTATCGATAAACTATAAATTAAAAAACCATTATGAAACGTATTAAAAAAGTATTATTATCAGCATTAGTTTTATTGCTTTTTACAAGCCAGAGCATTGATGCTCAGAAAATTAAGAGTAAATCAAAAGTTAAACCAGTACTCATTGAAGTAAATGATTTTCATGCAAAGGCACCGGAGCTGGTTGGCCAGGCCGTAGAAATCAAGGGAATGGTAGCTCATGTCTGCAAACATGGTGGCGAAAAAATGTTCATCATGTCAGGCAATCCGGATATACAGGTAAAAATCGTACCCGCAGAAAACGTAGCCGCATTTCCTCCTGAACTTGAAGGCAGTACTATCGAGGTAAAAGGTATTGTTGAAGTCATTGAAGAGGATATGCCAAAGGGCGATGGCGAACATAAAAACGGTAAAGAACACGAAGACGATGAAGAGCATGAAGGGATGTATCATAAAAAACAATACTCGATTCTTTGTCAGGAGTACCAGGTGATTGAAAAATAGCTTTTAAACGATCTCAAAGATTAGTTTACAAGACGGGGCTGTTTTCAACCCCGTCTTTTTATATCTTTAATTGTGCCAGGAATGAAGTTTAAATGGAGAAAATGGTTTAGGGTGGTTCACCGTGATTTCGGATACTTGTTTTTCGGGATGACGATCATTTACTCTTTATCGGGTATTGCCCTGAATCACCTTGAAGACTGGAACCCGAACTACATTATCACAACAATGGATATTCAAATATCCCATCCGGAGCAAATCAGTTCGGATATCTCTTCAGATGAAGTGAAATCACTGATCCGGGAGTATGACATGGACAAATACTATAAAAACCATTATTTTCCAAATCCGGAAATATTAAAGATATTTCTGAAAGGAGGATCTATCTACATCGATATCAATTCCGGAGAAGGACTCATTGAAAGGGCTGTGAGGCGTCCGGTATTCAGTGAAGTAAATTACCTGCATTACGATCCCATAAAATACTGGACATGGTTTTCGGACATCTTTTGTGGTGCGCTGATAATCGTGGCCATCACAGGATTATTTCTGGTAAGAGGCAGGAAAGGCATTACCAAAAGAGGAGCCTGGATGACGGTCCTGGGGATCCTCATCCCGATTGTTTTCTTGTTGATATATTTTTACTAACGGACAGGAGAGTGGAAGAATGGAATGGATGAAAAACATAATGATAACCCTGCATTATTCCAACATTCCAGCATTCCAATATTCCAGTTATCAAAAAAGGTGGATTTCTAATTAAAATTAAAGAAATTAAAGTGAATATATATTCTATTACAGTTTTATTTATTGCCTGGTATACCTTCTCTATCGTCATTTCTGAAAGAATAGGAAAGAAGAGAAAAATAGGGGAAGAATGGTCTTTTTTTATCTGCATGATGTTCAGTCCGGTTGCCGGATTGATCGTCTCTCTTTTATCAAAGAAAACAGTCTCTTAATCCAGCATTTCAAAATCCATCTCCTTTCTGGACAAGTCGATCTTCTTCACCCTGATACTGACCCGGTCCCCAAGTTTATACTGGTGCCCGTAACGATTTCCTATGACCATATAATTTTCTTCATCGAGGTAATAAAAATCATCCATAAGATCACTCAACCGTACCATTCCTTCGCTTTTACTACCGATCAGCTCAACAAAAATGCCCCATTTGCTCACCCCTGAGATAAGGCCTTCGAACTCCTGGCCGATTTTATCCAGCAGATATTCGGCCTGTTTGTATTTGATGGATTCGCGCTCTGCATCAATGGCCTTTCGTTCCATCTCAGAAGCATATTCGCATTTCTTTTCGTATTCTTCCTGGTTTACCGAGTGTTTGTTATCGAGGTATCTTGTCAGTAAACGATGTACTATCAAGTCGGGATACCTGCGGATGGGCGAAGTGAAATGAGTATAATGATTAAAAGCCAAACCATAATGACCGATATTTACGGTACTATAAACAGCTTTCGACATGGTGCGGATGGCAATGGTTTCTATCATATTCTGCTCCCCCTTGCCTTCGATCTGCCTGAAAAGACTATTAAAAGAGGTGGCCAGGCTTTTCCTGTTGCTGACATTGAGTTTATAACCTAACTTTTTAAGAAACTGTGAGAAATTTTGCAGTTTTTCAAGGTTTGGGGTATCATGGATCCGGTAAATGAAAGTCCTGGGCTTATATTTGCCCGTTACTTTCCCGATCAATTCAGCCACCCGTCTGTTGGCCAGCAACATAAAGTCTTCAACAAGCTTGTTCGACTCTTTCTGTTCCTTGATATAAACACTTAAAGGTTTACCTTTCTCATCCAGTGTGAATTTTACTTCCTGTGTTTCAAAGTTGAATGAGCCGTTTCGAAATCGCTCCTCCCGGAGTTTTGAAGCAAGATCATGTAAAATGAGAATTTCTTTGGAATATTCCCCGTTGCCGCTTTCAATAATACCCTGTACCTCTTCATAGTTGAATCTCCGGTTAGAGTTGATCAGGGTACGGCCAATCCACTGATCATGGATCCGGGCGTTGTCATCCAGCTCAAAGACCATAGAGAAACATAATTTATCATCATTTGGAGACAGCGAACAGATATTGTTTGAAAGCTCTTCCGGAAGCATAGGGATCACCCTGTCGACCATGTAAATAGATGTGGCCCGTTTAAAGGCCTCTTTGTCAATGATGCCATCCTGCGGCACATAAAATGATACATCTGCAATATGGATACCCACTTCGTAATGCCCGTTTTCTAAAGGACGTAACGATAATGCATCATCAAAATCTTTAGCATCAGGCGGGTCTATAGTTATGGTAAAAACGTCTCTGAAATCTTTTCTGTTAGCGATCTCTCTGCGGCTGATATCCTGTTTGATTTTAAGGGCTTCTTTTGTCACGTTGTCGGGGAAAGAAAGCGGGAAATCATATTCTGCCAGGATAGATTGCATCTCCACCTCATTGTCGCCAGGTGTTCCCAGCACTTTCACGATGGTTCCAAAGGGGTTTTTGGAATGCTCGGGCCACTCGGAGATCCGGGCTATGGCTTTTTGACCGTTGCGGGCGCCTTTCAACTCTTTTAACGGGATGAAGATATCCATCGGCATGGACTTATGATCCGGGATAAGAAACCCAAATTGCTTTGATATAGCAAGGGTTCCGACATATTGTTTTTTGGCACGCTGCAATATCTCGATGATCTGGCCTTCCGTTTTCCGGCCTTTTCTTTTCGGAAAAAGAAAGACTTTGACCCGGTCTCCGTTTAAAGAATGATAGGTGTTGTTGGCGGAAATAAAAATGTCTTCCCCTCCCTCATCATTCAGGATGTAAGCCTTTCCGGTTTGTTTCATATCAACGATGCCTGTAATGTACTGGCTGGCATGGCCGGGATCCAGATGTTTTTCATGGAGTTTATATTTACCAGGCTTCAGTTCAATGATCGTCCCGCTTTCAAGCAGTTCGACCAAAATTGTATTCACCAGGTCCTTGCTGGCTTTATCGGAGATTCTCAATTGGGCAGCAACTTGTTTGTAGTTAAAAGCCCTGAGCGGACTGTTTGCAAAAATGGCTAATACACTTTCGGTAAAAGCATTTTTTCCTTTCGGCCTTCTTTTCTTTTTTGAGGTTACTTTTTTGACCATTCTTCAATTTTAAATTATAAATTACTAAAATTTCGCACTTATTTTAAAAACCATTTAATCAATTGAATATAAATTTTTACATTTCTTAACAAACAGAATATCAATTTGATATCAAACCCATAATTGAACACCCATTTCTTTGTGGCTCTTTGAGTCTTCTCTGTGGTTCTCTGTGTAATAGCTATTTCACAAAGGTACACAAAGAAGACACAGAGTTACTCAAAGCCTGAAATCAGCAATATAAAGTGTAATACATAAATGATATATAACATGTAAAGTTGTTATTGTGTTAAGTGCGAAACTTTAGTAAATTGTAAATTTTAAACTGTAAATTGTAAATCTTAAGTGTTTTATAAGAAATTCTATATTCCTTTCGGTATTGCCTCAATCAGTTTCCTGGTATATTCTTTTTCAGGATGATAATAAATCGTATCGGCATCTCCTGACTCTTCTATTTTCCCGTCTCTCATAACGATGATCCGGTCCGACATAAACTTAACGACAGAGAGATCATGAGAAATAAATATATAGGTAAAGCCAAATTCTTTTTTAAGTTCATTCAAAAGATTAAGCACCTGTGCCTGCACCGATACATCAAGGGCGGCAACGGATTCATCGCAGATGATAAATTCAGGGTTTACGGCAAGGGCCCTCGCGATACAAATTCGCTGCCGCTGTCCGCCTGAAAGTTCATGTGGATAACGGTAAAAATAATCTTGTTCCAGGCCAACCTTTTCAAGCAATTTCAGGGTTTTATCACGGCGTTCTTTGTGGTTTTTTCCGATCCTGAAAACCGTCATGGGTTCCAGGATAGCCGAACCAACTAACATCCTGGGGTTTAAAGAGGAGTAGGGGTCCTGAAAGATGATCTGCATAACTTGACGTTCTTGTTTCATCTTACGGTGGGATAAAAGAAACAGGTTTTTGCCCTTATAAAAAACCTTTCCCCCCGAAGAGTCAATCAACCGCAGAACGGTTCTCCCAAGAGTTGTTTTGCCGCATCCCGATTCACCAACCAGGCCTATGGTTTCACCAGGATAAACCTCAAAGCTGACATCATCAACAGCCTTCACGATGGTTTTTTTTAGAAACCGGCCTTGTCCGTGAAACTCAGTTTTTACATGCTTCAGTTCAAGAACGGGTTTTGAAGAATAGATCTTTTTATGTTGTTCGGCCCGTTCCGTTACATCGATTTCAAGGTTTGAGATAAAACTGCCTGCAGCTTCTTTATTATTGAAAAAATCTGAAATGGTGGGCAATCGAATGAGTCTTTTATCGAGGGGTGGCCTGCAGGCCATAAGTCCTTTGGTATATGGGTGTTCAGGAGATGTAAAAACTTTTTTCACAAGTCCTTTTTCTACAATTTTTCCGAGGTTCATGACCAGCACCTCATCAGCCAGTTCAGCGATCACCCCCAGGTCGTGGGATATAAAAACAATGGCGGTGCCATATTTTTTTTGCAGGTTTTTCATTAACTTCAGAATGGATTTCTGCACGGTAACATCCAGGGCTGTAGTGGGTTCATCGGCTATCAGAACCACCGGGTTGCAAGCCATGGCCATGGCGATCATAACACGCTGCCGTTGACCTCCGGAGAGCTGATGTGGATACGAACGAAACATTTCATTGGGGTCTGGCAACATGACTTCAGCAAACAGTTCCAGCGTTCGTCTTTTTGCTTCCCTGTCCGACAAATGCATATGTTCCCTGATGACCTCCGTTACCTGCTTGCCACAGCGCATAACCGGGTTCAGCGAAACCATGGGCTCCTGGAAGATCATGGAAATATCTTTGCCCCTTACTGCCCTTATCTCTTTTTGGCCAAGCGTTAAAAGATCGATGGGTTCCTGTCTGCCGCGGGCATAAAAAATCCGGCCCCCTTTAATAATTCCCGGGGGTAAGGGTATCAGGCCCATGATGGCAAGTGCCGCGACCGACTTCCCCGAACCTGATTCGCCTACAATCCCCAGGGTCCGGCCTTTTTCAACAGAAAAGCTGATATGGTCCACAGCCCTCACAAACTTATCCCCTGAGCGAAAATCAACAGTCAGATCTTTTATTTCAAGCAATGCCATGTTTCAAAGGTATGAATTGTTTTGCAATGTCTTTTCTTCCCTGTGATTTTGGGCTAATTATTATTTTGATGTGGCGGTGTTAGATTTTATCAACATTCCGGGTATATATTGAGGAGAAACCGATTAATATTATGGCAACGAGGGACTAAGGGACTGAGGGACTGAGGGACTAAGGGACTGAGGGACTGAGGGACTAAGGGACTGAGAGACTAAGGGACTGAGGGACTAAGGGACTGAGGGACTTGAGGAAATGGGGGATTAAAATTTGAATTATGAAGATACGTTCACATAGAGATTTAGATGTGTATAAACTGGCTTTTGAAGCGGCTATGGAGATATTTGAAATGACAAAGGATTTTCCTAAAGATGAAATGTATTCCCTCACGGATCAAATTCGAAGATCATCAAGGTCTGTTTGTGCTAATATTGCGGAATCTTTTAGAAAACGTAAATATCCAAAACACTTTGTTTCGAAACTTAGCGACTCTGAATCTGAGGCAGCAGAAACCCAGGCTTGGTTATATTTTTCTTTGGAATGCCATTATATTGGCAATGATAAGTATCAAGCCTTAAATGAGAAGTATGAAAGAATTTTGGGAAAGTTGGTTAAAATGTCATTACATCCAGAAAAGTGGAAGTATTAACATCAAATAATCTCTCAGTCCCTTAGTCTCTTAGTCTCTTAGTCCCTTAGTCCCTGTAGCCCTCACACCTCACACAAATCAACAGATAAAAAATAGCACCAACAACATAAATCAAATTCTTCCACCATGAACCTCTCATTATTCAGCGATTTCATTACCCTTATCTATCCAAGGCTTTGTTATGCTTGTGGGAACAACCTGATGCGGGGAGAAAAGGGCATCTGTACATACTGCCAGTTTCATCTTCCCAGGACATTTTTTCACAATGATGCTTATAATCCTGTCTTCAGAACTTTCTGGGGAAGGGTAAATATTGAAATGGCAGCATCTTATGTATATTTTAATAAAGGTGGACACGTGCAGGCTTTATTACATAAGCTTAAGTACTCAGGCATTAAAGAGATCGGGGTTTTTATAGGAAAGATTTACGGTGTGGAACTGCAGCAATCCGTGTATTTTAATGATGTTGAAATGATTATTCCTGTCCCGCTGCATAAAAGAAAACTGAAAAAAAGAGGGTATAACCAGAGCGAAATGTTTGCTACAGGTTTATGTGAAGGCATGCGGGCCGGGCTCAACACGAAAAGCCTTTTCAGGAAAGAAGCTTCTGAGACGCAGACTAAAAAATCGAGATACCAGCGCTGGGAAAATGTAGAAAATATCTTTACCGTCAGGAAGCAGGAAGATCTCGCGGGAAAGCATCTTTTACTGGTCGATGATGTGATCACTACCGGAGCAACCATAGAGGCTTGCGCGGAAGTACTGCTAAAGGTTCCCGGAGTAAAGCTTAGCGTATGCGCAATAGCATACGCCATCTAGTGTCTGTCCATAAAGTCAGTGTTTGGTTCAGAATGTTCGAGTTCGAGGCTTGCGAAGTCTTTAAACCCAGGAGTTTACTTTTGTAAATGACTGGGTTTAAAGGCAAGCGTAACGAAGAAATCGGACATTATGGACAAACACTATCTCGCTAAAACGCAAACCTTCTTATAATGCCAGACGTTTCCGTTGAGATCAAAAATTTCAAGGTAGATGATATAAAGTCCGGCCAGGAGCTTTTCACCTGCATTGTTCCGGCCATTCCAGGACCACCCCCCCTTTGTCCCGATCAATTCATTGTTGATCAGGATTTTAACCTTGATGCCGTAGCTGTCATAAATTAATACGGAAGCCATATTTCCAGGCTGGCTAAATTGGTACCTGATGTTGACAATATCATTTTTGCCATCTCCGTCCGGGGAAAACACGGCAGGATCTACCTCAACAGGGTCATCGATCATCCTTTCTTCGACAAATTGTGAATTTTGATAACCCGGTGTTCCGAATCCTGCCGGCCCGGAGGCGCTATGCCAATTCCCGGGATCTTGTGCCGGCCGGTTGTAGTGAACCCGCTCCAGAGAAACCCCGTCAAAAGAGTTCAGCAGGGGAAAATGCATATCTTCACTGTAATGAAAAACATCAATTATTTTATGGACTTTGTCTGTCAGAAGAACACATCCTTCATCATTGTTGTACGCAGGAAAAGAACGGATGCTTATAAATGCATTCCGTTCTGGCGTATAATATTGTTTCATAACCATTTCCGGATTGCCTGTAAGTACCATAAAGTGGTCCGGTAACAATTGCCCGCATCCTGTTGCGACCGGCTTAATAATTGTATCGGGAAGATTCGGCGGATTTTCCTTTATTGAAGCAATATTGAGATCCGAAAGATTGAAGATCTTTTCAGAGCGGTTGTATATTTCAACGTAATCCGCCCCGTCACTTAGCGGATTGAACAATAGCTCGTTGATCACAATATCGTTGAAGTCAGGGTCCTCGGCGATGCCGAAAGAAAAATGCACAGGTTCCGGGATTTGATTTCCCTGGCAGTCAAGCAGTTGATTTTCGATGGTTAAAGTATAAATAGTTCCACTCAGGAAATTCTCATTAAACTTTAGTGTTACGGAATTGAAGTCAGGCAGCGCTGGAGAAGTTTCGACGGGATGCCCCACATTTTTATCGACCGAAAATATGACCGGATTGGCCATGGAAAGGCTGTCCATTGAATGATTCAGGAATATTTCAATAGTTGTACTGCTGAGAATGCATATGTCTGTGATCATGGTATTACTGTTGCTGCTGCCAAAAACTGAATTCTTTGCACCCGGGGTACCCCCTTCGGCATGAACCGAAAATTTCCAGTTATCTTCTCCAACGCATGGATCCATTGGGTTTATCTGTTCCAGCGACCAACCCCCTTCTGCCTTATCCGGGTCATCATACCAGCTTTCCTGATAGTTGACATACGATATCAGACGATTGTTACTGTCACTTAGTATAATTTCCTGCCCTGTATTGGGAAGGGAAAAAGAGGAAAAACCCACTACATCCCCAAATGAGGAAAAGTATGGTATCAGGTCGGATTTCACTATCAGAAGATAAGCCTGGGGTGAGATTTCGACCTCCGGAAAAATTTTCTCGCTACCGCCAAGCTGTAGCGCCCAATCTTTAAGGTTTACCATAAAAGGCCTGGTATTGTATAGCTCCAGGTACTCATATTCGGGAAGATATACGGCAGGGACAGGATCTGCCATGATCTCATTGATGACCACATCATATCTTTGGATTACATAGTGTGAAAAGATAAAACCCTGATATTCCAGCATATTTCCGGTTATATCCATGATATTACTCACGCTCAGAAGATAAGTGTCACCAAGGATAAAATGACCGGAGAAGCCCAGTCTGACTTTTTCCGGCTCACCTGGTAAATGAGTTGCTGACAAAGCCTGCCCGATGCCATTGTTAACAATGTATTTTTCCGGATCTACAGCACTTTCATGCTGAATGGCTTCGTTGAAGGTGAGCTCCAGAATACTGTCGTTTATAACCCTGACCACCTTGATTTCCGGAGGGATAGAATCAATGATCCGGGGACCGGTATAAAACTCATCAAAATATATCTTTTTAGCATTGCTTGAGGTATACTTGCAGAAGATACCGAAAAAAGCTGAGGTATATGAAGCGGTGTCATATGCGATACCTTCTGAAATATAGTTATGACCACCTCCGGGATCCGAAAACACCTCCCAGTAGCCATCATGTATGACCTTTATTCTTAGAATATTTGTGCTGTTGCCAGTATACGCATGGTTTCCGGTTAGCAAGAGCTGGGTCTGAAATCCTGTTTGCCGGTAAAAAGAAATACTGTCAGGCGCCCCTCCGATCTGAATAAAATAACCATTCAGAGGGCCTTTAAGGTTGAATTGATCAGATGCCAGGTACACCCGGGCGAAATTATTGGCTGATGTATTGAAAGATAGTTTAATCCAGAAACTCCATTCGGCAGTTTCAAGGTAATTGCTTTCAAGAACGAGGAAGGATGTATCAACGCCCTCGGAATTGAGTTTGAGCGCAGGACGCATTGAGGCAGGAATCGCGGAGGAACTGGAAATAGTGAATTGGCTGTGATCTCCTGACCATGCAGGTTGACTGGTAAAATTCCCGTCTGAAAAATCATCGGTAACCTGGGCAAAAGCCTGGATTGAGATATTCAGGCTTATGATCAATAGCAATTTTAAGAGCATCTTCATCTATTCTGGAATAAATGGTTCATATACTGTTAATCGGCGGAAACATGAATTATACCCGGGTTGTTGAAATTAAAGTCCGAAGTCGGAAGACCGAAGACGGGAGGCGTGAGTGAGTGAAAGGGCGAAGCAATCTGCTGACACTCCCTCAGTCTCTTAGTCTCTAAGTCCCTCAGTCTCTATCGCCCCATCGCTAAAACAACTGATTCCTGATAACTGACAGCTATAGAGACGCAATATTTTGCGTCTCTGCTTAAATTGTCTAATTTTGCATCAATGTTTAATGATCAGTGAGATGAAGATTGCCATAATTGGGGCTACCGGCTTGGTGGGTAGGGAAATGCTGAAAGTGCTGGAAGAAAGAAAAATAGATTTTTCTGTATTTCTCCCGGTTGCATCAGGCAGGTCTGCCGGCAAACACTTGCAATTCAATGATCACCATTATACCGTCATTGGGATACAAGAGGCTTTGGAGGCCCGTCCGGAAATAGCTGTTTTTTCAGCCGGGGCGGCCACCTCTTTGAAATGGGCGCCGGAGTTTGCCGGCCGGGGAACGGTTGTGATTGACAATTCATCGGCCTGGCGCATGGATCCTGATGTTCCGTTAATCGTTCCGGAGGTCAATGCTGGAATACTGAATCATGATCACAGGATCATTGCGAACCCGAATTGTTCAACCATTCAGTTGGTGATGGTGCTGGCGCCGCTGCATAAGGTTTATGGAATCAAAAGAGTGGTAGTTTCAACCTATCAGTCGGTTACCGGGAGTGGGGCAAAAGCCATACGGCAACTTGAAAACGAAAGAAAAGGTATAAGTGGAAACAGGACATTTCCGCATGTAATTGACCTGAACCTGATACCGGAAGCCGGTGGATTGGCTGAGGATGGATATACCACTGAAGAGATCAAGCTGGTGAATGAAACCAGGAAGATACTGAATGATGAACATATTAAGCTTACTGCAACAGCTGTTCGTGTGCCGGTTTACGGGGGGCATTCGGAAGCTGTGAATATTGAATTTGAAAAAGATTTTAAACTGAAAGAGATCAGGGATCTGTTGTCACATCAGCCGGGTATCGTGGTGGAAGACGATCTGGCCGGGCACCGGTATCCCATGCCTCTGAACTCAAGAGGGTTGGATGATGTGTTTACCGGTCGGATCCGCAGGGATTTCTCAGTGGCTTCGGGGTTGAATCTGTGGATCGTGGCAGATAACCTTCGTAAGGGAGCAGCCACCAATGCCATACAGATCGCGGAATACATGATCCATCAAAAGATAGTTAGTTAAAGCGACAGGAAAGGTGAAGATATATTACGATACGGACGGTCTGAAACCAATAAAAAAGGCGGTGGTTACGATTGGGACTTTTGATGGTGTTCACATTGGCCACCAGGAGATATTCCGGATGGTACAAAGTGCTGCTGAAGAATCCGGGGGAGAAACCGTGGTCATTACTTTTCACCCGCATCCAAGGCTGGTTATCCATCCTGACAGCAAGGACTTGAAATTCATCAATACACAGGAAAAGAAGATTGAGTTTGTCCGGCAGGCCGGAATTGATTATCTCATCGTGATCCCTTTTACCAAAGAATTTGCCAACACTCCTTCAGGGGAGTTTGTACGAAATGTGCTGGTAGAAAAGATCAAAACTAAAAAGCTGATCATCGGGTATGATCATCAATTTGGAAAAGACCGTTATGGTAGTATTGGAGAACTTAAAGGCCTCGGAAAGATCCATAGCTTTGAGGTAGTAGAACTACCGGTTCAAACAATCGATGGCGTAGCTGTAAGCTCAACCAAGATACGGAATGCCCTGAATGCAGGTAATGTGAGGCTTGCCAACAAGCTCCTGGGGTACGAATACTCTATTACAGGGAAGGTTGTGAGGGGTAACAGGATTGGTCAGACCATCGGCTTCCCGACTGCCAATATTGAAATTGAAGATGAATACAAACTGATATCAGCCAATGGCGTATATGCCTGCAGGGTGGAGTACGAAGGGCGTATCTATAAAGGCATGGGAAATATCGGGCACCGCCCGACCATCGATCATGGAGACCTTACCATTGAAGTGAATATATTTGACTTTAATCACGATATTTACGGGGAGATCATTACCATTTTCTTTGTAGACCGCATCCGCGATGAAAAGAAGTTTGAGAATCTTGCAGCCCTGCGCAAGCAGCTCCGGAAAGACCGTGTGGTCGCAGTTGATATACTTGACCAACTTCTCTCTCAATAATTTCCCCCAAAACTATCTCGACTTTCTGACAATAAACCCGACCTCCAATATTCCAACCGTCTCTGTCCGCGACATGCGATTGCTGATCTCAAAGCGACAAATACCTTTTGTCTTAAACCGGAACCCCTTCCTGAGCGGAACTTCCAGATCCCATAGCTCACCCAGCCCATCCCCGAGCAGATTGCCATCCCGGTCTTTGATCCTGATATCATAATCACGGCTGCGATATTCACCCCCCGGTGTCCTGAAGGCAAAATTTATTGAAAGTTCCTCATACAAGATATCGGTATGATGCCTGATAGCAATGTAAAAATCATATCCGGCAGACAGGTCTTCAACAGCTACTTCAAATACAAATTCCCGGAAACGGTTCCAGGAAAGATTATCAAGCCTGGTATGTTTTTCATAGATCTTATCCGGGCTGCAGGCAGTCAGAACGAGAAATACCGTTAAAAAAAATGAAATTATGAATTTACGGGAAATCATAACGTTGTTTTTACAAAGTTACTTATTACAGTTGACAGTTAACAGGAAACAGTTATTTGGCATGAGGGTTAAACTTATATCATATATCTTTGATCTTTATTAAGACCTGGGTTTTGAAAAAAGGAAAACAAAAATATTATGTTGTCTGGGCAGGTGTAAAGCCAGGGATATATGAAAGCTGGAAAGAGTGTGAAGCGCAGATCAGGGGATTTGCCGGGGCCCGGTATAAAGCCTTTCCGGATATGGAACAGGCCGCCGAAGCATTTCAGGGGAACCCCGATGACTTCAGGGGAAAAGATATCCGGCCGGAATTATCCAAAGAAGAGCTTGCCCGTATTGGTTTACCAGACACGAATAGTATTTCAGTTGATGCTGCCTGTAGCGGCAACCCCGGTGATATGGAATACCGGGGTGTGGAAACAGACACTTCAATGGAGTTGTTCAGGGTAGGGCCATATCCGCAAGGGACTGTGAATATCGGAGAATTCCTTGCCATTGTGCATGCCCTGGCCTATTTAAAAAAGCAGAACAACCGCCTCCCCATTTATTCCGATTCCAGAACAGCCATAAAATGGGTGAAGAGCAAAAAAACCAATACAAAGCTGCAGAAAACAACTTTGAATCTATACATATTCGAGCTTATTGAAAGGGCTGAAAAGTGGCTGCAGAATAATGAATACCCTAATCGGATCCTGAAATGGCAAACCAAATATTGGGGGGAGATACCCGCTGATTTCGGAAGAAAGTAAAGCTGCGGTAAGCGTATTAAATCGCGGGTGAGATAGAGATGGATATCCGGATGATGAAATGCAGGCCGATGCCCAGCATGATGCGGTAAAAAGCAAGCAATAACAGAACCATGATGATATTGGTTGCATTAATATGCACATGCTTTTTAACTTTCAGCATATTCAGTTTTGGCTTGACCTTGCTATTGAAAAAAGCCGGAATGACCGCAAAGCCAACCGAAAACAATAGCAATGTTTCATAAGGATAATCGAAATTATGAGGTATCCGGATGATCAAAATAAGAAATGATCCCACTATCCATGGTATCAAAGCCTGGGTAAATAAAAATGAAACCTGGTTTTGCCGTTTGATCCTGTTCAGAGAAAAAGAAGTTTCCAGAAAATGCTGTCTCGAATTATAGCCAATCACTGCGAGGAGAAACAACGAAATCAATGAAAAAAGGAATTTTAAGGCAGTGTTCAAATACATCCAGGCGGCAACATAACCAAAGCCTTCAGAAGTTACTATGCCGGAGGCGAAAGCTCCGAAAAAATGATTCAGGGAGTGTAATGACCACCATAAAATAAAAAGCTTTTGAAGTCCTGAAAACCTCTTTAGTTTAAATACCCTTCTGTGTAACAAGAGACCGATGGATAAGCAGAGAAATGGTGGAACTCCCGTAATTACCAGAATGTTGAACCTGGTCCACAGCGCGGAATAATCATTGAATTTAAGGTCATAATAATAGAGTATGGAATCAAAGCCAAACAGTGAAGCTATCAGCAATTCCGTCAACCAGTAAATTAGGTATACAATGATATAGGTGAAGATGAAAATTATGGTGGAATTGACTATGTAAGTTGAATTTTTATAAAAAGCGCTTCTTTTGGAAAAAATAGAGATTTTACTTTTCCTGGAATCCTGTTCTCCATGGGGGGTTACCGTCAGAAGTCTCTGAGGCAGGGTTCTTCCCAACTCTTCTTTCTTGTATCTCTTCTGGTGTTGCTTCCGTATCTTTTTTTTGATCCTGGTTTTTTTCTTCTCCTCACGTTTCAACGCCCTTTTCCTGGAACGCAGCTCAAGTCGTTCCGAAAAAGAGCCTTTTCTATAGGTTTTGTATTTACGGCTTTCCCTCACAATTTCCGGAGTCGGTTGTGCGCCGGTATCCTTTGTTAAATGATCCTCTTTTTCCCTCCCGGGAAGCTCAGAAATGCCTGGAAAACTTCCGGATCTGCTGCTGTGACTATGTTTCTTTCTCTTAAAACGAGAAAAAAACCTACCGATAGGATTTCTTTTTCTATGAGATCGTTTGTGGTGCGAACGGGATGAAGGGGTCATTTCGGACTATTTTGGCCAAATATATTAATTTATTTTCTGATCACCATTGAAATCTGTACTTTTGGCAACTCATTTCCTGGCGGGGCTGGTGTGAAGGGGAGAAGATGAGACGCTGTGAGAGTTATGAAATAATGCCCTGTACAAGGTTAAGATCAAGATGAAGGAGATAAAAAAATTCATAGAGAAATACAGGCTATATGCACTGCGTGAAGTGCTGCTGTTCATGATCATCACGGTTGTCATTCATTATTCTTTCCGGTACTGGGCCAATGAGCTGCATTTTGAACCCGTCAGAGAAGATGTCCGTATTGTCCAGGGGTGGCTGATCGATGATGTTTACGTGAAAAGTAAATGGGTGGTAAGTAATGTTTTAAATATTCCGATAATCACCGATGATGAAAATAAAGTCATATATTTTAACAATAACGGTTATATTGGTGTGAGTGGGGGCTGTTCGGGATTCAAGCAGATCCTGCAGTTTCTGTTATTGTTCCTGATCTATCCGGGCCCCTGGAAGCACAAGCTGTGGTTTATCCCCTTCGGTATCCTGATCGTGTATCTTACGAACCTGATGCGGATAATCAGCTTGTCGGTAGTGGTTATAACTTATCCTGAACAATTTCTATATACCCACGATTATATCGTCAGGCCCTTTTTCTATGTTGTCATTTTCGGGCTGTGGATGCTTTGGGTGGAGAAGATCTACCCGTTGCGGATGAAACCGAAAGCAGCAGTAGGCAGTAAGGAATAGGACGTAAGGAGATTTGTCTCCTTACTTATCTCAATGTAAAGGTTGTGTGCCCGATGATGTTGCCATCGCAGAAAATGTCGACATGGTAGAGCCCTGTTTGCATTTCCTGTGAAGAATATTGCTTGTTCCAGTAAATACAGATATCCACCGGACGATTTTCATAATTGATAGTCCTTATAATCGAGTACTGTAATATCTTTCCTTCGTACTCGAAAGTATAATCATCGCCCCTGGTTTTGGTGAGGATTTCCTTATCAGGCCGGGCAATACGGATATATAAGTCACGATTACCGGGAGTGGCGATATCATTCTCGCCCAGGGTAAAACATATTTTAACCTTGTCCATTTTCCTGACTTTGTCAGTAATGACCTCTTTACTGCTCCCGGACCTCAATCTGACACCTCCTGCATCAATGTTATATGCTTTCAGAAAAGATGCAGATTCAACTTGTTCGACCAGGATATCTTTGTCTTTCTCGATCTGTTCTTTTTCTTTGCGCAAGACCACGAGGTCTTTTTTAATGATAATATTTTCTTCTGTTAATGCATCATTGACCCGGTACAGAGAGTCCATCTGATGCACATAGCCCTGGGCGATATCCTGCAACCGCGATAATTTCTTTTTAACTTTATAGTATTCCCACTGGGTATCAAGCAGTTTCTTGATTTCCACTGCATTTGCCTGGATAACACTGTCTTTGATGGTGAGCGAATCGGCCAGCTCGCTGTGCTCTGTTTTAACACGTTCATGGTTAACCATTAGTGAGTCAAGCTCTTGATTAAGTTCAATACGTTGCAGCTCTTTTTCTTCCAGGAGCAGGTTCAACTCGCTTTTTGTCTGGTGCTGCCAGAAGAACATAACAATTAGTGCAGCAGCAAGTACAATGATGATTATCAACCAGATTAAAGACTTTTTTCCGGTAAACTGAGAACTTTTCTTCTCTTCCATGATTCAGATATTTTTACTTATATTACAAAGATAATCAAAAACGATGTCAGGAGCACCTGAAAATTCCGAAAACCTAACCTGGATAAACCAGAAATCCTAAATCCCAAGCACTAAATCCCAAATAAATTCCAATTTTCAAACTCCAATACCCAAACCGTTTAAGTTTTGAATATTGTGATTTGGTTATTATTTGGAATTTGGGAATTGTTTTTTGTAATTTCTTGCCAAGAAAAACACGAATATCAGAATTAAGATACTAATATAGAAATCCTAAACAAATTCAAAACACAAATGTTCCAATCCAGATAGAGAGACGCAATATTTTGCGTCTTTACTGTTTCGTTATTTATATTTTGGTCATTAGAGATTGTTTAGTATTTAGGATTTCGTGCTTCGAATTTGCAAGAGGTGGATTCAGCCCCCAGATGTGCGATTTGCATATCCGCCAAATATGCCACCAATATTTTCAAGTGCCTTTTCTATCGTTGATCGCGGGGCAGCGATGTTCATTCGTTGCGCAGGTCGTACTTGACGCAGTTGGTATGCTCACGATGAATGATCTCATCAAAATCGTAAATCATGTTAATGGCCCATTGCACCAATTACTTTGAACTGATCACCTGTCTCATTAACGATCCTGCGGTACCACTCTTCGCCATAGCCGGGCTGTTGCAGTTTCGGATTCTGCTTGCCAGGATCAGGTTCTTTCACATTTCCATCCATATACTTTGTAAACAGGTACTGGTAGAATTTCATCCATTCCATAACGGTGTTGTTTGCTTGTTGTACCGAGTAGTTGGTCAGGAACTCCCTGGCCATATCCTGATCCTGTTCGTAAAGTTTAAACGCCGCATCATCAATTACGGGCGTATAAGCAATGAACTGGTTTTCCATGGCTTGCTGGAGGCTTTCGATCTCAGGGTGGATGAGGTTATAACGTGTATAGGCAAAATTAGATACCTGGTTGAATACCCAGAAGGCAGCATCGGCGACAAACACCATCATGGAGCCATAACCCCTTGCCATTTTTTCAGGTGTACGGATCATGCTGGTATACATAGGCATGAAAACCGTGCTGGCGGCATCGTCAACGCCCCACCAGTGGATACCTCCTATGGCATCGGGGAGCCAGTTACGCGATTGGGAAACAAATACAAATCCGGTTTGCTGGGTAGACGCTGCCCGTTCGTTGCAGTACTTTACGCTGTCAACTTCCCAGGTCAGCGGACGCCAGCGGTACGGGCTGCCGTAAGGACCGGCGCCCATATCCTGGGTCATATCGAGAGAGGTGCCTTCTAAGTGGTCACGCATAAAGTTCATGATATCGTGCACATCCAGTTTCCGGTCAGGTTTTATCCACAGTGGCATGCGGTTGGAAGCGTAGCCGTTCGGGTTCTTGCTGCCATCGGCGAATTTCTTACCGTGTTCAATGTGACCAACGGCATAGTCAAAATATTGTCCCATCTCTTTGTTAATGGCATTGAAGAAAGACCAGACCCGGATCTCGCAGAAGCGGGCGCCACCGAAATCAACGGGAGCGTAAGTATCAGAAAAACTGAAATCTTCATCCTCACCATCAAAATATTCTTTCTCGCGGGCAAAGTCAATGACGTCTGTAGCATACACGCACTCAACTTCAGGATTGAAGATCTTATCGATGTTATCAAAGGTAATAGAGGTGATGCCATTGGCCAGCGGGAAGGTTGTGATCCTGGCCTGGTTAGCATGGGCGCTCACGTAGCCGTCGGGAATTTTCAAGGCTACCCAGACAGCCCCTTTCTGACCATCCCCTTTTCCAATCATTTCAAAGATCCAGGCTTCATCCTTATCGGAAACAGAAAATGATTCTCCGGAGCTGTAGTATCCGTATTCAGCCATCAGTTCTGTCATGACTTTGATGGCTTCACGGGCCGACTTAGATCTCTGAAGTCCGAGAAACATAAGGCTGCCGTAATCAATGATAGCACCGGTTTGTTTTCCGGTACCCAGCTCGGAATGCCCGCCATAGGTGGTTTCCCCGATAGAAACCTGGTACTCGTTCATATTTCCGATAACATTGTATGTTTCCCTGAGCTGTTTGATCTGTCCGAGGTATTTCCCGGTATCCCATTCGTAGACATCCAACATGGCGCCTTCCGGGTAAGTAGCTGCAGGCCAGTGGTATAACTCGCCGTAAAGAACATGGGAATCAGCAGAGAAGCTGATCATTACCGAACCGTCTTTCGAAGCGCCTTTGGTAACGAGGAAGTTGGTACAAGCCAGACTTGTACTTGTAGCAAAAATAATGGTTAACGAAAGTAAAAACAGTTTCTTTTTCATAATTTTCATATTAAGGTAATTGTATTTGTGAATTTTGTAAATTGGCACAAAAATAGAACTATCTGCGTAATCTTTGCTATCTGTGAGGAAAAATAATGAGCATGGGTTAACGAGGAGTCGGAAGTCGGAAGACCGAAGTCGGAAGAGGGGAGAAGTTGAGAGTGAGCGATGGAGCGAAAGGGCGAAAGGGCGATGGGGCAAGGTGTGGGTGGTGAGGAGATCACGGCTTAAAAACCGATATTAAATCCAGCGGTGAAGGTGGTATTTTTCCCCCAGTATAATTCAGGAGTAAATTTCAGAAGGTATTCTTCGGCTGTCCGGTCGCCCACATCGTAGCTTTGTATGTTGGAATAGACGAGACCCAGGAACACATACGCATTATTGAAAAACTCATACTTTGCATTAAGCCCGAGAATGTTTTTTTGCCAGGTGATATTTTGCAGAATAGGGACTTCATCCGCGGG
>DAOWEV010000145.1 GCA_030638325.1 Bacteroidales bacterium | reverse complement strand
GGCCGATCCAAGCAATGTCTTGGCCTGGTGCATCCGGGCCAGGTACAAAGCCGAGTCACGTGCATTGTAGCGGGGGGCCGGATCAAACTGTTTGTAAGAGGAGTCGTGTTCTTCGTCCACGATGATCAACCCCAGGTCGTGATAGGGCAGAAAAAGCGCTGACCGGGCTCCCAGGATGATCGGGCTGAGGCCCTCCTTATCCTGTCCGTATTGATGTTGCAGTACCTTGTTCCAGGTCTCTACCCGTTCCTGTTCATTGTACTTAGAGTGGTAAATTCCAACCTGATCCCCAAAATATTTCCGGAGCCTGTTGATGATCTGGCTGGTGAGCGCTATTTCAGGGAGGAGGTACAGCACCTGTTTACCTTTGTTTATTGTCTCCGACATCAGCTTGATATAGATCTCGGTCTTCCCGCTGGAGGTGATGCCATGCAGCAGTATAGTGTCTTTTTCAAGAAATTGCTTTTTAATGCTTTGATAGGCTTCAAGCTGATGTTCGGTCAGTTGTATGTCTTCAGGACTTGCGCTGGCAGCATATTCCCCCAGCCTGCTTTCCTCTTTCTTGTATGTCTCTAATATCTTTTTATCGATAAGGGCTTTCATGGCAGCCGGGGAGGTATCCACAGTTTTCAACAGTGTCGAGCGTTTTATTTCAGTCACTTCTGCCCCGGTATTCCTGAAAAGGTTGATATACGACATCAGCAATTGAAGTTGCTTGAAAGCACGCTGCCCGAGTTCATCAAAGACTTGCTTCAGTTTCTCCTCATCTTTTTCATATTCGGGGTTCAGCCTGACGTATGTTTCAGTCTTGGGTTTATACCTGTCATGCAGTTCTTCTTCCAGCACGATGACCCTTTTTTCAATTAGTGTCTTAATGACCGGGATGACCTTAGCCTGGTCGATAATCAATGAGACTTCATTTATGGTCAGTTTTTGCCGTGCATGTAAAGCATCCACGATCAGGGATTCTTTTTCGTTAAGCCCCGACAGGTCATTGTCAAAAACAGGGTCCAGCAGAATATTTGATTCGCTGGCAAGCTTTAATCCTGACGGCAGCGCTGCATTCATGACTTCACCGGGTGTACACATATAGTAAGAAGCGATCCATTCCCAGAAAGTGAACTGCGGTTCGGTCACGATGGGATGATCATCCACCACGGATAAGATATATTTTGGTATATATCCTTGCGGTGGCTTCTCATGGACTTTCCGGACAAGGGCCGTATAGATCTTTTTTTTACCGAACTGCACAGCCACCCTTTTCCCGGTACCGATATGATCATTCAATACGAACGGCACCCTGTAGGTATAATACCCCGGGATCGGTAAAGGCAAAAGCACATCGATAAATAGGGTCTTTCTTAACATAAAAGGATCATAACCATTTAGGTATTAATATTATACGAATGTTTTCTTTAAATAAATCCTAAGCACCAATTCCTAAATTCTAAATAAATTCAAAACTCAAATAACCAAATGTTTAAAACAAAGGATTGCCTTGGAACATGCGGTTTTGAATTTTGTGCTTTTGTCATTTGGTATTGTTTAGGATTTAGAAATTAGGATTTAGATATTCTATTTTAGTGCTTTATTTAACACAGATGAAATATACGGTACAGCTAAATAATTGCAAAGGATCATTAGGTCGATAGAACCGCAGCCATCTTTAAAAACTCCATATTGATCTCCTGGTGGTGTTTAATCGATTTTTCAAAAGGAGTATAAGCAACTTTTCTATTGATTGACCCCACCATCACGCCCCTGACACCTTTCAACAGGGCTTTCACAGCTTCATAACCGAGGGTGCTGGCAAGCACCCTGTCGAAGCTGGAAGGAGATCCACCCCTTTGGATATGTCCCAATATGGAAACCCTGGTCTCGAAGTCCGGAAAGAACTTGTTGACCTCTTCGGCTACGTCAAAGGCTCCCCCAAAATCATCCCCTTCCGCAACGATGATGATCCCCGAAGTTTTATTATGGGCGTAGTCAGTTTGCAATTTAGTGATCAGTTCGTTGATATAGGTTATGCTTTCGGGTATCAGTATTTGTTCGGCCCCGGTGGCTATACCGCTCCGCAGGGCGATGAACCCGGCGTCCCGGCCCATGACTTCGATGATGAAGATACGGTCATGAGAATCGGCTGTATCCCGGAGCTTATCAACGGCCTCCACAACAGTGTTCACGGCAGTGTCAAAGCCGATTGTAAAATCGGTACCGAACAGGTCATTATCGATGGTTCCCGGTAGCCCGACGATGGGGAAATCATATTCTTTTTCAAATATGCAGGCTCCGGTGAAGGTCCCGTCCCCACCTATCACGATCAATGCGTCGATGTTGTTTTTCACCAGGGTGTCGTAGGCCTTTTTCCGGCCTTCTTCAGAATAGAATTCATCACTGCGGGCTGATTTCAGGATTGTTCCTCCCCGCTGTATGATGTTCGAAACAGACCTGCTGTGCATCAATGTTATCTCATTGTCGATTAGCCCCTGGTATCCTTTTATAATGCCCACTACCTCGAGGCCTTCATAGATGCCCGTACGAACCACAGCACGGATGGCGGCATTCATGCCCGGCGAATCTCCCCCGGAGGTCAGGACCCCGATCTTGTTGATTTCTTTCATTTTTATTAAGCTTCAATTTTTCAATTTCCAACAAAAC
Organism: Bacteroidales bacterium; assembly: GCA_030638325.1. Lineage (GTDB taxonomy): Bacteria > Bacteroidota > Bacteroidia > Bacteroidales > JAGOPY01 > DAOWEV01. The sequence goes on along the minus strand of DAOWEV010000145.1, from coordinate 5,199 downwards.
AAAAGTATGTTTTTTTAAATCAATGAGACTCAAATTTCATGTACGACGTACCTGGTGGTTATGTTCTTTTTTTCTCCGCCCTAAAGGACGGAGTTAGTTATTTTTCCATTATTCCCTGTCCGTCCGGCCAGGCAGGCATTCTTCCACCTTACCATTTTTCCACAATTCCATTCTTCCATCCTTCCCCGCCCAATGGGTGCAATTCAAACCCAAATGAGAAATTGCTTCCGATTTCTGACTTCGGTCTTCGGTCTTCCGACTTATCCATTATGCGTATGATATTAAAACTACAGATTCTCTTCCCGCGGTTCGATCAATTCCTTCTCCTGCAGTTCTTTTAAGATCTCATTCACATCCTCCTCTGTGGAGGTGAGTTTGTTTTTGCAGATCTTGATCAGTTTGGCGGCTCGCTTTACTTTTTCCGAAAGCTCGTCCACGCTGATCTCACCCCCTTCAATTTCATTTACGATCACTTCAAGTTCTTCGAAGGCTGCTTGATATGTTTCCTTTTTTTCCATTGCAGTTTGTTTGATGATTCAACAATACTTTTGATTTTTCCGCTGTATAGTTCGGTTATCAGGATGTCGCCTTTTCTAACCTCATCCGGGCTCAATATCGCTTTGTTATTTAACGAGGTGATGCTGTATCCCCTTTTGAGTACATTTTTTGGGTCGAGCATACGAACATGATCTTCAAGCTGATCCAGGTCGCTGTTCTTTTGACGGATCAGATTCTTTAGCTGAATGGTAAACATCTTGGTATGCTGTGAAAGGCCGGTCCGGTTGGTCTGTAAAATATTCGCTGAATTATTCCTGACCGATGACTGAAATCCGGATAAAGATTGTTTTGATTTATCAAGAATAAATTTAGATTCCCTAATGATTGAATTGCCCGATGTCATTAAATAATTACTTTGATCTTTCAGGATTTGCTGTGCAAATTCAATGATCTTTCTTTCCCGCTCATCAAGCGGGACTTTGTAATTATGAAATTGCTGGATCAGGTAATCGGCCACATCAGTGGGTGTGATATTATTTTTATAAGCCACCATTTGCACAACGGTTTCGTTGGTTGAGTGGCCTATTCCGGTCAATACCGGCAATGGAAACAATGCGATTTCCTTTGCAAGCTTGTAGTTATCATAACAATTCAGACCAACATCTCCGCCGCCTCCGCGAATGATGGCAACAACATCAAAGTGAGCTTTCACTTTCCTTATCCGGGCAAGCTGCTTTAACATATCATTTACAGCCTTGTCACCCTGAAGTAATGATGGGAAAAGCATATAAAAGAAGCGGTATCCAAACGGGTTTTTATCGATCTTATTCCTGAAGTCTGAATAGCCTTTGCTGGTATCAACTGAAATAACAGCAATTCTTTTTGGCAATAGTGGTAACTTCAGGCTTTTGTTCCTGTCAAAAATTTCTTCTTCCTTTAACTTCCTGATTGTTTCCAGCTTTTCCCTGATCATATCTCCAAGGGTGTAATGGGGATCGATATCAAGGATTTGGAGGGCAAGCCCATGGATCGGATGGTAATTAATACGGGCATTGAACAGGATGTTAATCCCATCCTTCAGCGGTTCTTTGGTTACCTCTAAAAATACCTCGTTAATTCGTTGATAGTCATCCTTCCATAAATTAGCCCTCATTTTTGCAACAACTGTTCCATCCGGTTTGTCCACCAGGTCGGGATAACAATGCCCGCTTCTGGGATAATGGTTGATCTTCGCCAATTCTGCTTTTACCCAATACGATCTTGTATACCTCTTTGATAATGTTCGTTCGATACTTTGAGTCACCTCAAGTAATGAAAAAACCTGTCTGTTATTTATATTCTCAGGCATTCTTTATTGGTCAATGTTGAGCAAAGGTGCAGGGTACTGCAATCTTTAATCATAGCACTATCAATGTTACGGTGCTCTGCACCTAATCTCATGATTCCATTAATTTTCTACAAATATTTCACGGCTCTGCCGCTGGTCCTAATACCTTAAGTTAATGCGTATGCCAGATGGGGCTTCTGTTTTAGTATTTTCCGATTTCTACCAGGAATTTAACGGAGGTTGAAAGCTACTTCGGTCTTCTGTCTTCCGACTTCGGACTCCGGACTTCTGTCTTCCCCTCCTTCCTCGATCCCTTATAGAGCTCAAACTTGACAAACCTGCATTCCAGTTTGCCGTTATACAGTTTGATTTTACGGGAGGGCTTTAGCCCGACATGTTTTAACGCATCCAGGTCAGCGCTGATGACCCAGGCAGTAAATCCTTCAAATGAATGCTTTAGCTTGTCGCCGAAGGATTTATAAAGGCTTATGATATCATCGATTTCCATCCGCTCGCCATAGGGCGGATTGGTGATGATAATGCCCGGCCCGGTCTGATCTTCTATATCTTCAAAAGCGCTTTTTTCTATTTGTATCAACTTGTGCAAGCTTGCAGAACGGATGTTTTGCCTGGAAGCAACCATAGCTTCCGGAGATTTATCATAACCCTTTATCCGGAAACTGATCCGTTGTTTTTTATCCTCAGCTTCCTCTCTCATTTCATTAAAAATGACCGGATCGAAATCTTTCCATTTTTCAAAACCAAAAGCCTGCCTGAAATGCCCGGGTGGTAAATTTAGTGCAAGCATTGCAGCTTCGATAAGCAAGGTGCCTGAGCCACACATGGGATCAATGAAATCACTATTGATATCCCATCCGCTTAAGAGTATCAATCCGCTTGCCAGCACCTCATTCAATGGGGCTGTGCCGCCGGTTTTCCGGTATCCCCTAAGGTGTAATGAAGACCCGGAAGAGTCAAGGGATACGGTACATCTCTCTTTGGACAGATGTATGTTGATCCGCAGATCGGGACCGGATGTGTTTATGGAAGGCCTGCTCCCCTCCCTGTCCCTGAACCTGTCAACAATGGCATCCTTTGATTTTAAAGCGGCATAATGAGAATGTGATAGCTCCGGATGGCTGGTGATACAATCAACAGCAAATGTCATCGAAGTATCCAGGTAATCTTCCCAGGCTATTTTACGGACGCCATCATAAAGGGATTCTTGATCCCTGACCGGAAATTCGGCTATTGGTTTGATTATCCTCAGGGCAGTCCTGCACCAATAGTTACAACGGTACATCAGTTCTTTATTGCCACGAAACTTTACACCACGCCTGATGATCTCAATGTGGGTAGCGCCAAGTGCAGATATCTCTTTTGCCAGCACTTCTTCCAGCCCCTCCATGGTTTTGGCGATCAGATAGTTGTCATAACTCATAGCTTATATGTTTACGATGCTTTAAGGTTTTACCATGGATTAATGATTAAATGCTTAAATGATATAATGATACAATGATATAATGATACAATGATTGAATGACAAATAACATTTACGCATTTAAGCATTTATGCATTTTCGCATTAACACATTTCCATAAAAATAACAATAAAACCTACTTTAATACTGGGGCCAACCGCCAACCGTCAACTGCCAATTGCCAACCGTCAACTGCCAACTGCCAACTGTCAACCGTCAACTGCCAACCGTCAACCGTCAACTGCCAACTGTCAACCGTCAACTGCCAACTATCCCTCCCCCCTCCTCTTCAGCACTTCCTTTCGCCTCTTTCCAAAACGTTTTATTCCTCTTACGGGGCGTTCATAGCCCAGAAGCAGGGCATAAGGTTTCAGTGGTTCAATATTTTCAAACAGGATCTTAATGGTACCCATAAACGGGATAACGATCAGCATGCCGGCAACCCCCCATACTATGCCCCCAACGATGATGCTGAGGATGGTGATCAGGGGATTGATACGTACATAGCTACCGGTGATGTTTGGTGTTAAAATATTATTTTCGGTGAACTGAACGACGACATACATTAGGAATACACTGACTGCAAGACTCGGAGTATCACCGGTGAGTAAAGCAAAAGTGATGGGAAAAACAGCTCCTATCCAGGTGCCAAAATAGGGTATCAGGTTGAAAAGGGCTGAGATGATGCCGAAGACAATAGCGTATTTTAATCCTACAATATACAGGCCAACGGAGTTGAGTACGCAAAGGATGCCAATCACGGTAAAAACACCACTGATATACTTTTGAATGATTTTCGATATCTGCCTCATGATCCTGTTGGTCCGTGTCCTCTTGCTATCCGGAGAGGCTTTAATTATGAATTTCTGGAACTGTTCCCGGAAGTTCAGCATGTAAAACATAAAGACAGGAATTAAAAACAGCTTAAATAACGTACCTGATGTTGCGTTAAAGATATTTTTCATCAGGTCGCTGCTGGAATCAAACATACCGGAAATCCGTTCTTTCATCCAAATGTGCTGATCCTGGGCATCAATTCCAAAATTTTCCTGGATAAAAAGCCTGAGGTATTCAAGATTGGCATTTGCTTTCAGCTTCAATGCCGGAAAATCCTGGGCCAGGGAATGGACCTGTCGGATTAAAAGATTCGCGAATAAAACAAAAACGGCCACGAATGTAAGAACGCTCAATAATATGGCAAGGGTTTTTGGTATTTTCAATCTGAATTCAAAAAATCTTGACAATGGGTAAATCAGAGTGGCAAAGAGAAAGCCTAAACTGATCGGGATCAGGACCTGCTTTGCCACAATGATGATGTAAAAGAACAATATAAAAAAGAGCATTATATAAACAGACTGCTGAAGTGCATCAAATCTGTTTTTCTGTAATTGTTCCATAACGATAAATTTTAAGTAAAAATAATTCAAATAATTAATACACCAAGGTAATTATTGATTGAAGTTACCCCAAAATTCATTTAGGATTTGTCTTCAATGCAGTAATGCCAGGGAGTTTGAAGATATAACAAGTGGATAACTAGTTTTTTTCAAAAAATGGGGTAATTTTTTTTTACCACTGAACTATTGACACATATTAAAATTTAATGTATATTTGCTGTTCAGTATAACCATTAAACTAATATCTTTCATACCATGAAAAAATCCTTTTTGCTTTTTGTTCTTGTTGCCGGACTAATAATATCCACTGGATTGGCCGCCCAGGAACTCCACAAGATCACGCTTGATCCGCCAGTAGCAACCGACAACGGCGATTATGAATGCCTGAGTAACACCATCTTTAGCCAGCCACCGGTTAATTTTATTTCTGCCTATGTAAACAGTTTTATCCACATCCAGGTCTTATATGATAATTTTTACGGCTTAACAGAACCTAT
>DAOWEV010000180.1 GCA_030638325.1 Bacteroidales bacterium | reverse complement strand
GATTGGTGACAATCAGCATCAGCATTTTCTATTTCTGGATTGCTGCATATTTGCATAACTAAAATAATTAGGAACGGCATTTATGCCGTTTAATAAGATTACGCAATATAAATCGGGCTTTAGCCCTTGTTTTTTGGGGAATTCATAGTATCCACCACATAAATGTGGTGTCTAATTATTGGACAACGTAACCAAAAATTAATAAGGAATCCAGACAATCATTTCGGCCGGTCCCCGGTTGGCCCAGGAATAGTATGGAATGGCTGATAATATGATGTTTTCTGTCTGCGTATTACCGTTTTTATCTTCCAGGATCCTTTGCGCCTGTCCCTGCAACAGATAAATACCATTCAGCATATCCGGGTTGTAATGGGGTTCAAGATCACTGTTTTTATTCAGGGTGATATTGAACACCTGCCCATTGTTATCGGTTCCTTCCACACAATAAACCAGTGGGCCGCGCTGCAGTGCCAGCTTGCCCGTGTCTTCTGTAACTTTTTGGTTGGCCAGCACCTTTCTTACCGGCATATCGAGTTCCAGCCGCACCCTGTCCCCTTTTCTCCATTTCCGGCCTAACACCGCATAACCTTTATGAATACGGTATTCTGCTTCTTCATCGTTCACAAACAATGTGGCCTTTTTACCATACTTTTTATCAAAATGATAAAGTTCACCCGGTACAGGTTTATCGACGGCCCATCCCGGGATCCGGATCATCAGGTCGAAACGCACCGGCTTTTCGGGAGATACCGATATCTCCACGAGTCCGTCCCAGGGATAGGATGTTTGCTGATCAATTTCAATATGTTTACCTTGCAGGTCAATGTCAGCATGTCCTTCTATAAAGAGGTTCACATAGATTTTATCCCGGTCAACGGCATACATATAGCCGGGCAGGGAAGGGATGAAGCGGGTGATATTGGAAGGGCAGCAGGCACAGCCGAACCATGGACTTCTTTCGTAGTCTGCATGTGATTCCAGCGGGTTCGGATAAAAAAAACGATCTCCACTCAGGGATACTCCCGAGATGAGTCCGTTGTACAGGGTTCTTTCGAGCACATCATAATATTTTGATTCACCCTGCAGCAGGAACAGCCGGTAGTTCCAGAAGACATTGGCAACGGCGGCACAGGTCTCGCAATAAGCTGTAAGATTGGGCAGTTGATAAGGTTCTCCAAAGGCCTCCCCATGCCGGGATGAGCCAATACCGCCGGTAACATAATACTTGCCATAAACGACATCCCTCCATATCCGGCCGGTTGCATCCATGTACTGCTTATCGCCGGTAAGGGCAGCAATATCGGCCATGGCCGAATACATATAAACGGCCCGTACTGCATGTCCCACAGCCTCATCCTGATCTACCACCTTTTTATGTGCCTGTGAATATTGGGGGCCTCCGGGGCCACGCATATCCAGGAAAAATTTTGCCAGGTCCAGGTATCTTTGTTCACCGGTGACCCGGTAGAGCTTGACCAGACCGATCTCTATCTCCTGGTGTCCGGGAACACGTGATATTTTTCCCGGACCGAAATCCCGGTCGACCAGGTCGGCTGCTTTGATGGCCACATTCAGGAACGTACTTTTCCCGGTAGCCTGGTAGTGGGCTACTGCTGCTTCGAACATATGCCCGAGGTTATATAGCTCATGGCTGAGTTCATGCACCAGGTCCCAGCGGTTCTCTCCGGCCCATTTATGAGCGCTGTCACCAAGGATGGTTCTGTTGGTATAAAGATATCCATCCTCTTCCTGTGCTTCGCTGATGTAGAATATCAGGGAATCGAGATATGCCTCCAGATCAGGATCGGGAAAGGTCTGCAATGAATAGGATGCCCCTTCTATGATCTTGAACACATCCGAATCATCAAAAGGATATATTGAGCAAAAAGACCCTTCCTCCAGTCCGCCTGCCACCTTGAAGTTTTTGATACGGCCGGTCTCCCTGGATTTCTGAAAGGCGATCGGAATGGTTACCTCATGATTTATCTTTATCCTGGGCGCCCAGAAATCATCCGTCAGCTTCACAGCCGTAAAAGGAACGGGCTGAATGGGGTAATCATGCTTTTGATCTTTTTGTTGTTGTTTGCATGAAGTCAGGATCGTCAATAAAATAATTGCTGAGAGGAGCAGCGGAAGTTTGTTGATAAAATGCATGATCATTAAGCGTTTTGGTTCCGGAAACAGTCACCACCCCACCTTTACACCCATTTCGCGGAGGGTGAGGGATTCGAACCCTCGGACCGCAAAAAACGGTCAACGGTTTTCGAGACCGCCCCATTCGACCACTCTGGCAACCCTCCGGTTGAATCTGGGTGTGTGTGGGTGTGATATTAAAAAAGATGGCGGTGCCATCTTCTTTGTTTTTTTTTGCGGAGAAAGAGGGATTCGAACCCCCGGACCGCGTAAACGGTCAACGGTTTTCAAGACCGCCGCATTCGACCACTCTGCCATTTCTCCTTGCCGCGGCAAAAATACAATTTTTCTGATAGATGGCTGTAACTAATAATTACTTAAAGTTGTGGGTTATGGTTTGTGGGGGTTTTTTTCAGGGTGTTGCAAAAATGAATTGAGGTGGGCAGGTTCCCGCGGAAATGACGTACGCCCGTGTAAATGAAAAAACATTTTAGAAAAAAGTTACCAACATGACAGGTATATTTCAGTTACTTAACGATTAATAAATTGTGAAGTACAGTATCCCCGGCATAAATACCGGGGTTAGTCAATTCTCTATCATATTCCTGCCTTTAACTTATCCCCCTTTACCGTTTCCTGATTTAATTCAGATTATTTCATTAAAAAACCTATCTTTGTTACAAATGTTTAATATTTAAGCCACTATCGCTCATTTACAGGTATTTATGATAGGATTTTAACTTATGGTCATGTATATTAAGATAGAGAAACTCCTAATCATCATTTTTGTTCTCGCCGGCCTCTCTTCTTCGGCAGGCTTAAGAGCGGTTTTGAACTACAGCATCTTCAACTCCCCCACCAAAGGGCCTTATATTGAAACATATCTTTCAGTTGACGGGAGCAGTGCAACCTACACAAAGCTTGAGAATGGCCTGTTCAGGTGCTCCATTGAAGTCACCATGATCTTCCGCAAGGATACAGCGATCATTGATTTTGACAAATATGAACTTTTCAGCTCCCCGGTTGCGGACACCAGCGATCTGTATCTTGATCTCCTGGACCAGCAGCGATATTTCCTGCCCGAAGGTGAATACGAGTTCGAGATACTGCTCTCTGATCTGAATTCTATGGATGAGCCGTTCAGCTCTGTGCAGCCGGTCATCATCAAATTTGAAAGTGAGAAAGTGTGTTTCTCCGGCATCGAGCTCATCGATTCCATCAGTGTATCTGAGAATCAGAATATCCTGACAAAGTGCGGATATGATATAATCCCATGGGTTTTTTATTATTATCCCGCGTTCAAGAATAAACTGATCTTTTATACTGAAATATACAATACAGATAAATACTTTGGGTTGGATGGGAAATTTGTCCTGAAATGTTATCTCGAATCATTTGAATCAGGCCTCACCTTGTCGCCTTATGTTTTTTATAAGAGAGCCGTATCCCGTGAAATTTACCCTTTTATTAACGAATATGACATCTCCGGTCTCCCCACCGGCAATTATAAGCTGGTGGTAGAGGTCCGTGACAAGGAAAATAATCATATCACCAGCAATGTCCTGGTTTTTCAGCGTAATAATCCAAACATTAAATTTGATTTAAGCACACTTTCCGATGTCGATATCACAAAAACCTTTGCCGGAAAGATCATGAGTGAAGATACGCTGGATGGATATATCAGATCGCTGGCTCCACGGGCCACCCAGATGGAGCAGGTTTTCATTTATAAAAAACTGGAAACTTCTGAACTGGAAGTAAAACAAAGATTCTTTTACCATTTCTGGGTACAAAGAGACCACTATAACCCTGAGATCGCATGGAAAGAATATAATGAATTGGTTAAAATCGTTGATGATAGGTACAGTACACAGATACACAGGGGTTTCGATACTGACCGGGGGCGTGTTTACCTGAAGTACGGCCCTCCCAACATCATCACTGAAAGCTACAATGAACCCGCCAGTTACCCGTACGAAATATGGCAATATTACAAACTCGGGAATAATCAATCCAATAAAAGATTTGTGTTTTATACACATGATGTAACTACCAATTACTTCACCCTGCTGCATTCGGATGCCATTGGGGAAATTCAAAATTACCGCTGGCAGATCTTTTTAAACCAGCGCTGGTTTGATCCTTATAATATCGATATCGAAAGAGTTCCTGATATTTATGGGGGACGGGTCCATGATTATTACCGGAATCCCAGATGACCCGCTTCTCATAAATCATTGGTATTGCGAATCAAGAGTTGAAATAGTTTTTTTTACCACAAAGGTCACAAAGGATATCACAAAGTCACTCTAAGGATTATATAATTACCCGTTTAATACCATCTTTCAAAAGTTTGACATTAAAGTTTGCCAATAAGCCTAACTTACATCCTGAAAGCTTCAAATAAGTGAGTATTTGTGCTATGTGTATATCCATATTCATAAAAATCAAATTTTTTCTTTGGATACTTTGTGATACCGATAGCAATCGGTATTGTGAATTCCTTTGTGTGCCTTCGTGGTTAAATATAATCTCAACCCTTGATTCGCATTAGCAATTATCTGATAAAACACTAAAATAGAATATCTTAATCCTAAACAATACCAAATGACAAAAACACAAAATTCAAAACCGTGTGTTCCATAGGAAATCCCTTGTTTTGAACATTTCGTTATTTGAATTTTGATATTGTTTATCCCGATACCTATCGGGATTAGAAATTAGTGTTTAGGATTTTCAGGAGAAAAAAATACCACCTAAAATAGTTACAATCATTGTACTTTTGCAGTCATCTTAAAAGAAGGTCGATTCGTATGGCTTTATTATACTACATCTTTACAGTTTCGGCATGGATGATATCCAGGTTGCCTTTCAGGCTTATTTACGGGCTTTCTGATGGCTTGTATCTGGTTCTTTGCTATGTTTTGAGATACAGGAAATCAACAGTTTATACTAACCTTCATAATTCATTTCCTGATAAAAGTAAGCAGGAGATTCAGAAAATAGTCAGGCAATTTTACCGGAACCTTGCAGATATTATGCTGGAGATCATCAAATGGAGAAGCATTAAACCCGCCCAGTTGCTGAGCAGGTTTTCATTTGAGAACTACGATCTGTTCAAAAAGGCTTTCTCTCAAAACAAAAGCATCATCGTTACAATCGGTCATTGTGGCAACTGGGAATGGATGGGTGCTGCGCTTGATCTGATCTCTGATGAAAAAGGCTTTGCCGTCGTGAAACCACTGTCTGACAAAAGGTTCAATGGCTATGTGAAAAAGCTCCGGCAAAGGATCACCAGGGGTGGCACCATCCCTTATAAAGATACTTTCCGTACACTTCTCAGGAACAGGAATGAGATGTTGACTTTCAATGTTTTTGCAGCCGACCAGACGCCTGCCGGTGGGGAGATCAATTACCGGACCCCTTTTCTGAACCAGGACACACCATTTTTTTCAGGCATTGAAAAGATAACCAAAGCGCTCGACTTTACTGTTCTGTTTATTGATATCCAACGCAGGGAGAGAGGCAAATATACAGGCGTCATTTCGCTGATCACCGATGATCCGAAATCAATGAAAGAAAATGAGATCATGGAGAAGTATGTGAAAGCCCTCGAAAACGCTATCCTGAATCAGCCTGATAACTGGCTTTGGTCGCATAGGAGGTGGAAGCATTTGAGAGATGAGAGTTGAGAGTTGAGAGGGGGCGAGGGGGCGAAAGGGCGAAGGGGCGATAAGGCGATGAGGCGATGGGGAGACTGAAGGGACTGAAGGGACGGAAGGGACGGAGGTACTAAGGGACTGAAGGGATGGGGGTTTTAAGTAACATCATTCCATCATTCCAACATTCCTACCGTCTTACAGTCCTACCGTCTTACAGTCCTACCGTCCTACAGTCTTACAGTCCTACAGTCCAACATTCAAATTAAAAATATGCTCAGTAGTTCTGAAATTAAAGGCTTTTTATATCTTTGAAGCATATTTGATCTTGTGAAGATAGCAATCGTTATATTAAACTGGAACGGCAGGCAGTTTCTTGAAAGATTCCTGCCGAACATCATTGAAAACAGTACAGAAGTTGCTGAAGTCATAGTGGCTGACAATGATTCTGCTGATAATTCCGTGCAGTTTCTTCAGGAGAACTATCCCGGTATCAGGGTCATCCGGCTTGATCAGAATTATGGTTTCGCGGAAGGATACAATAAAGCCTTTGCACAGATAGAGGCCGATTATTACGTGCTGCTTAATTCGGACCTGGAAGTTACGCTAAACTGGATCCAGCCGGTTATCGACTTGATGGAAAGTGACCCTTTGATCGCTGCCTGTCAGCCAAAGATCCGTTCCTATCATAACCCGGAAAAATTCGAATATGCCGGTGCGGCCGGTGGTTTTATTGATAAATACGGGTATCCGTTTTGCAGAGGAAGGTTATTTCAGTCCATTGAAGAAGATCATGGGCAATACGATGATGTAACAGAAATTTTTTGGGCCACCGGGGCCTGCATGTTTGTGAGAGCTGAGGTGTATCATAAAATGAAAGGCCTGGATGATTATTTTTTCGCGCATATGGAAGAAATTGATTTCTGCTGGAGGCTGAAGAATTATGGTTATAAAGTGATGTACTGTCCATCCTCAACCGTATTTCATATAGGTGGAGGTACCTTGCCAAAAAACAATGCTCAAAAAACTTATCTGAATATCCGCAACAACAATATCATGCTTTATAAAAACCTGCAGAGCAAAAGGCTCGCCCGGGTTTTTATGGCACGGTTTTTCCTAGACTTTCTGGCCTCTCTTAAGTTTCTTGTGGATGGTGGATTTAAAGACTTCTTTGCCGTCTTCAAGGCCCATTTTGATTTCTGGAAGAATTTCGGGGCCCTTCGGGAAAAGAGGGAAAAGATAGAACATCAAAGGGTATCCAGGATTTATTGGGGAAATATCGTATTGGAACACTTTATCCAGAAAAAAACAAACTTTTCTATGCTGGATCAATCTCTTTTCACTAACGGGCCGGAATAAAACTCTCCATCGCCAGGCGATATGAATCCAGTCCAAAGCCTGAAACAAACCCCTTCACATGAGGTGCGATCAGTGAGGTTTGCCTGTATTCCTCCCTTGAAAAGATATTTGAAATGTGTACCTCTACAACCGGCGTTTTTATAGCCCTTACTGCATCCGAAATGGCTATTGATGTATGCGTATATCCGCCTGCATTCAGTATGATGCCATCATAACTGAACCCCGTCTCCTGAAGCTTATTGATGATCTCCCCTTCCACATTGCTCTGGTAATAATCAATAGTCACATCCGGAAATGACCGCCTCAGGCCCTCCAGGAAATCAATAAAAGAGTCGCTTCCATAAATATGCTGCTCACGTTCCCCTGTCAGGTTCAGGTTCGGGCCGTTGATAATGATTAGTTTCATATTCTTACAACAATGATTGAATGATTAAATGATAAAATGATTAAATTAGCGACAATAACTAACATTTAAGCATTTAAGCATTTAAGCATTTAAACGTTTTCGCATTTCCAATAAAACCACAAAAGTAAACGAAAAATGAGCCGCTTATCAGATAATTTCATAATAGCAGTAAAAGATTACCGGTATTTGCTGGAACAGAAATATCCTCAAAAGAAGGTACTTGAGCTGGTCGGAACGCGGTATTCACTGAGTGCTATTGAGAGATCTATGCTTTTCCGGGGCATTACAACACAAAAACAGGCCGGAGCGCGCAAGTCAAAATCCATCGGACAAATACCTGCTGATACTTCAATCATGTTCATAGATGGCTTTAATGTCTTACTGACCATCGGAAGTTACCTCAACGGGAACCAGGTGTATATCTCTGCTGACGGGTTCCTCAGGGACGCATCCGAAGTCCATGGTAAGATCTTCCGTACAGCCCTGGTTGAGAAGGCTCTCAGACTCATGTTTGAATATCTCGATTCCATTCCGTTATCCGGATCCCGCATCTATATTGATGAACCTGTTACTCACAGCGAGGCATTATATAAGCGTATCATGGTCTTGAATCAGGCATACGATATTGAATTACTCCCTATACTGACAGAAGCGGTTGACCACACCCTGGAAAAGCAAAAAACAGGCATTATAGCAAGCTCCGACTCCACCATCATCGACAGGGCCAAAACAAATATCTTCGACCTGCCCCGCCATGTGCTGGAATTTCATTTCAAACCTGAATTTATCTCATTGGAAGATGTCTAAATTGATTAACGATTAACCGATTAACGATTAACGATTTTAGATTTACACCCTGCACCATTCACTTTTCACGTCTTCGGTCTTCCGACTTCCGACTTCGGTCTTCCATCTTTCAACTTTTCACTTTCAACTTTCAACTATTTTCCATATCTTTGCAAAAACACTTCCAATAGGGGTGCCCTAAATTACGGGCTGAGATTATACTCATTGAACCTGATCCGGGTAATGCCGGCGAAGGGATAAAGAAATAAACTTCCCGCAATAAGCTTCCTTATTGGTCAATTCGAATTAGGAATTAGGAATTGAAACCGCTATGCGGGAATTGAATTTCTACAACATCCAATTTGATCTGCCTTAGGCGGATGGTAAGTTTGACTTTTAAAGATACTACTGCTATGACAATGCTAAGTAAAAGGACAGGGAAAAAGTTCAAAAGAATAAATTACTTCAGTTTATGTTTTTGTCTCAGCCTTTTTTTGGCATCAGCATCCATCAGCAATGCCCAACTTACCATATCGGGAAAAGTAATGG
>DAOWEV010000204.1 GCA_030638325.1 Bacteroidales bacterium | reverse complement strand
TTCATGCTGGCGAAAGGGTTCTTGAAAACATCTTTACCAAAATAACCGGAGAGATAGATCCTGTTATTTTCATTGATGGTGTAGTTGATCTTTGCATTCAGATCATAGAAATACATTTGACTCTTTCTCAGGAATTCATCTTTGGATAACAGCAGAAACAGGTCGGCATAGGTTCGTCTGGCAGAAACTATGAAGGATGATTTGTCTTTTACGATGGGTGCTTCAAGAGTAAGCCTGCTGGAGATTAGTCCGATACCACCGGTAGCCGAGAATTTTTTCTGATTGCCGTCCCTCATTCTTACATCAAGAACCGATGATAACCGGCCCCCAAACCTGGCCGGCATATCACCTTTATACAATTTGACATCTTTTATCGCATCATTGTTAAAGACCGAAAAGAAACCCAGAAAATGGGATGCATTATAAACCGTAGCCTCATCCAGCAGTATCAGGTTTTGGTCAGGCCCTCCCCCGCGTACACTGAACCCGGAAGACCCTTCACTGGTCGACTGCACCCCTGGTAAAAGCTGTATGGCTTTTATGATGTCAACCTCTCCCATCAGGGCTGGTATCTGTTGGATGACTTTGGCATCCATCCTGACCACGCTCATTTCAGGTGCCTTGATATTTTCATCACCCCGTTGGCCAAGTATTTCAACTTCCCTGAGTTTTTGTTGGGAGGGTGTAAGGCTGATGTTCAGAGTGATGTTTTGATTAAGCTTAACCCGAAGAGAATCAGGCTGATACCCAATGTAGGAATATATTATGGTATAATTGTCTTCAGGCAGGCTGACGGAATAATAACCATACGCATTCGATGCTGTTCCCGATCGCAGTTCAATGATATAAACTGAAGCGCCGATCAGGTCTTCACCGGTTTCTGAATCTTTAATATAACCACTGAGTGTGAACTTTTTAACAGGAAGCTCAGTATTGGCATCAGCAAATAACGGCATTAGCAACACTGGTATGTAGATAAATAAAATGATATGCTTAATGCTCATGACCGGATTTCCTGGCTTATTTTTTGGTATTATCATTTTTAGAAGTCCGAAGTCCGAAGTCGGAAGCCCGAAGTCTGCAGTCCGATGGCTCGACTCACGTCTCACACTTCACATCTCACACTTCACCATATATTTTGCTGACTAAACGTCATAAAGCCGGCTAAATTATAGCAAACCTATGGGGAAAGACAAAAATAATTGCGTTTGGTTGAAAAACAGGTGAATTTTTATTCACATTGCGGGTATTTTTCGCTTGTTCGCTGATTAATAGAAGAGGAATAATTAGGAACGGCATTTATGCCGTTTTACATGATTACGAAATACAAACCGGGCTTTAGCCCAAACATAAACAAAATCATGTCGTTCATTAAAATTTATGTTCATTTTGTGTGGTCAACAAAAAACAGGCAGGCTTTATTAACCAGGAATATTCGCCAAAAGGTATTTAATCATATACGTGAAAATGCGAAAACGAAGAATATTTATATCGATTTTATAAACGGTTATCATGACCATGTTCATTGTTTAATATCCCTTAATGATGATTTGAGCATTGGCAAAATTGCGCAATTAGTAAAGGGAGAATCATCATATTGGATAAATAAGAACAAGTTGACAAAATCCAAATTTGAATGGCAAGACGAATATATGGCTATTGGCATCGGCGATGAAAAAATCACTTTAGTCCGTGAATATATTGCAAAACAAGAAGAACATCATAAAAAAACGACATTTAGACAAGAAAATAATAAATTCATTAAGCGTTATGGATTTGATATTGTTAGACAAGGATAATATTTTGGGCTAAAGCCCTGATCTTTTTGGCAATTTGTATTGTCCACCACATAAATGTGGTGTCTAATTATTGAAAACATTTCATTTGAAATTAAACCAAATGCTCATTTATATAATCCTGCCAGTATTTCTAATTACTATGATGGTGCAGAACAGCCAGGCACAAAACAACTCAAAAAACCCCGAGATTGTCAGGATCATGTTCTATAATGTGGAAAATTTGTTTGATGTTAATGATGATACACTGAAAATTGACGAGGAATTTACGCCGGAGGGTATGAGAAGATGGAATAATGACCGTTACTATACGAAAATCAATAACCTCAGCAAGGTCATTATGGGTGTTGGAGAGTGGCAGATGCCCGCAATGATTGGCCTGTGTGAGGTGGAGAACAGGAAAGTGCTGAATGACCTGGCTTTTTCCACACCATTGAAAAAAGTAGATTTCCGGATCATTCATTATGATTCTCCCGACAGGCGTGGGATAGATGTGGCGTTCCTTTATCGGAAGGAGTTCTTTGAGCCTTTGTATCATACTAATATTAATGTTACATTTCCAAATGACAGCAGCCTGATCACAAGAGATATTCTGTATGTGAAAGGCGTGATATTTGACGTCGATACGATCCATGTTTTTGTGAACCACTGGCCTTCCCGGTATGGTGGCTATCTCCCGACTGTGCCCAAACGCCTCCAGGCAGCATTGACTTTGAGGAATATTCTGGATTCAGTGTTTCATGCAAATACTGATGCAAATATTTTGGTTATGGGAGATTTTAATGATGAACTGCATGACAGGAGCATCCAGGAACTCATTGGCAATAATAAGACAGATGCTGACAAGCTGACAGGGTTAACTGATCTTATCCAGGCCCGCACAGGTGAGGGAACAATCAAATACCAGGGGAAATGGTCTGTTTTTGATCATATCATGGTTTCAAAGAGCTTGATTACTGGTGAGAAAGGAATAAAGGCAGGGAATTCGAATGGGATGATCTTCAAAATGCCATTTTTGTTTGAGGAAGATGTAAAATACCTGGGATCCAGACCATTCAGAACCTATCTGGGATTCAGATACCATGGTGGGTTCAGTGATCACCTGCCTGTTTACCTGGATTTGAAAAAATTTAAAAAGTAAGGTTCAACCACGAATTTAATGGAAGACGGGAGAAGAAAGTCCGAAGTCCGGAGTCGGAAGACCGGAGACGTGAGGCGTAAGGCGTGAGAAGAAGTTGAGCGTTGGGAGACCGAAGACGAAAGATGGGAGTTGTTAAAAAACTTCGGACTTCTGACTTTAGACTTAAAAACCTTTTCTACTAAAATAATGGTAATTCTAAAAGTAAATGTCCACCCTCTGAGAAGGTGGTTTTGCATTACATCAGTGATGGATTAATGATTGAATGATTAAATGATTTCCGCATTTAAGCATTTTTGCATTTAAGCATTTTAGCATTTAAAGATTAACAGGTTGAAAGGTTTCTCGTATGATATCAGTATAAATATCACCGAATGTTATTAAACACCAGGCCTGTAATGAAATAATCTCTTCTTTTCGAAGCCATTTGAAGGATTTTCCGAGTTCTTTTCTGAAAAGATACGGACTGAAACTGACTTTTTGAAGTATTGTCTTAGTGTATTCCAGCATAATCGGAAAATTTTGTAACTATAACGCAAAATATCCCGGTTTCTTATTTCAGATTAATCTTTTTTCGTAACTGATCAGTGCTTTGAGTGGTGAGAAGAAGTCGGAAGTCCGAAGTCCGAAGACATGAGGCGTGAGTAGAAACTGACTACACATAAGTAGCACTGCCCGTTTGGCAACCTGCAACTTGCAACCGTCAACTGTCAACCGTCAACTGTCAACCGTCAACCGTCAACTGTCAACCTGCAACACCCAATTAATTCCCTTTTTCCTATTATCTTTATGGAATGACTTTTGATGGTGATAGTCAAAAAAAACCTGATAATGGTTGATGAGAAGAAACGATTATTATATAGCCTGGTTATCCCTTTTCTATTTGTCTTTTTGCTTTGGGTGATCAAGACCTTTGAAGTGCTTACTGAAACAGACCTGGCATTTCTCGGTGTTTATCCGTTGAAATGGCAGGGAATGATAGGGATTATCACATCTCCGCTGATCCATGCAGATTTTGCACATCTTATCTCCAATTCCATACCCCTCCTAATTCTTGGAGGGTCCTTATTCTATTTTTACAAGGATATAGCTTTCAGGGTTGTGGCCCTGATCTATGTTGTGACCGGCATATGGACATGGGTCTTTGCCCGGGAGGCTTACCATATTGGCGCCAGTGGTTTGGTTTACGGACTGGCTTCCTTTCTTTTTATCAGCGGCCTTGTCAGGCGGAACAACAGCCTCATGGCACTGGCTTTGATCATTGCATTTTTATATGGCAGTATGGTCTGGGGTGTGTTTCCGGAATTTTTTCCTGAAAAAAACATATCCTGGGAATCGCATCTGATGGGTATTATCGCAGGGGCTGTGTTAGCTGTCTATTACAGGAAAGAAGGGCCCCAGAGAAAGATTTATGAGTGGGAGGATGATGATGAAGAGGATGATGACGATATCGATAATCAATATTGGAACACCACCATTACACGGAGTTAGGCTGTTTGATTAACGATTAACGATTAACGATTAACG
>DAOWEV010000132.1 GCA_030638325.1 Bacteroidales bacterium | reverse complement strand
CTGGTGACCGGTGGACAATCGTTCATTAATTCGGTCTATTTTGAACAATTACTGAAACAATTCCAGAAAGCTGATATTTCTCATGATCTTATCAGGGTGTCTGCTGAGCCATCCCCATTATTGATCGACGGTTTGAGTGGTGAATACAGGCAAAAAGAAATAAGCACTGTTGTGAGCATTGGCGGTGGCAGTGTACTGGATGCCGGGAAAGCAATTTCAGCTATGATCCCAATGCAGTTTTCAGTCTTTGAATACCTGGAAGGTGTTGGAACAGGGCGGACACATGATGGCAGTAAAATACCGTTTATAGCTGTCCCAACCACATCAGGCACCGGAAGTGAAGCCACCAAAAACGCAGTCCTGAGTAATGTCAGTTACGATGGATATAAACGATCTCTGAGGCATGATAATTTTGTTCCTGATATTGCACTGGTAGATCCGTTACTTACTGTCTCCTGTCCGCCGGAGATAACAGCAGCATGTGGCATGGATGCTTTTACACAACTGCTGGAATCATATGTTTCAACTTCTGCCTCTTCCCTGACTGATGTAATGGCATTGTCAGGGCTCAGGCACATCGGGAGATCTTTGGTCAGATCATTTGAGAATCCAAAAGATATGGAAGCCAGGGCAGGCATGTCATACGCCTCCCTGATCTCAGGTATTACACTGGCCAATGCCGGTCTGGGTATTGTGCATGGACTTGCCTCTGCCATTGGTGGATACTTTGATATTCCACATGGGGTTGTCTGTGGAACTTTAATGGGTGTATCTACCAGAATGATGATCAATAAATTGTTGGATGAAGAAGGTTCATCGATAGCCATAAAGAAATATGCCCGGGCCGGACAGATATTTACCGCTGATGCAAGCAGATCTGATGAATATTACTGCAATGTGTTGTCAGATGTGATTGATGAATGGACAGAAAAATTCAATATACCGAGGTTGGATGATTATAACATAACACCAGGCAATGTTACTGAAATCATTGATAATACAGTGCAAAAGCAGAATCCGGTAAAGCTGGACAAACAGGAAATAAAATCAATCTTAATTGACAGGATGTGATGATAAATGTTACAAAACCAACGATAATCCTTGACAAGGAGAAGTGTCTGGCGAACTTACAAAGGATGTTTGATAAAGCGTCCAAGTCTAAAGTCCACTTCCGTCCGCACTTTAAGACCCACCAATCAGCTATTATCGGTAACTGGATGCGGAGGCTAGGAATACACCCCATAACGGTTTCTTCCGTCTCCATGGCAAAATATTTTTCCAATTACGGATGGAAGGATATTACCATATCAACCCCAGCCAATATTCTGGAAGCCAGTGAAATCAATGAGCTGGCCATTGGTGTCAGGCTAAATATCCTGGTGGAATCACCGGATCCCCTGAAATATCTTGATCCCTACCTTACTTATCCGGTAGGCATTTTTATTGAAATTGATACAGGGTATCCACGTTCCGGGATCGACTGGGAAGACAGTAAAGCTATTGATGAGATTTTACAATTCATTGCGGGCGCCAGCAAGATTACTTTTAAAGGCTTCCTGACACATTCAGGGCAAACTTACCATGCTGAGAATACAGAGACTATAAAAGATATATACAAAGACACTCTCCTGAAGATGAATTACCTGAAGAAGCAATATGTGAGTGACTGGCCGGACTTGATAATCTCAGTCGGAGATACTCCTGCCTGCAGCATTGTTGATGACCTGGGTGATGTTGATGAGATCCGTCCCGGTAATTTCATTTTTTACGACCTTATGCAATATTCCATAGGAGCATGCCAGGTAAAGGATATTGCAATTGCCCTGGCTTGCCCGGTTATAGCCAAAAATCCCCGGAGAAATGAAATTGTTTTATATGGAGGCTCTGCCCATCTGTCGAAAGAATTCCTTTTTAAAAGTAATGGCGACAGAATTTATGGGTACGTGGTGAAATTTGATAAAAATTCCTGGTCAGATCCGCTTAAAGGCACTTACCTTGCAAATATCACACAAGAGCATGGAATTATTAAAACTACCGCAAAACTTCTTGAGGAAATAAAAAGAGGTGATATTCTCGGTATCCTGCCAGTTCACTCCTGCCTGACTGCTAACCTGATGAGAAAATATCAAACCCTTGACGGAAACGATATAGATTATTGATCAATTGTCATTTGCTTCGCGTCATTCGATT
>DAOWEV010000107.1 GCA_030638325.1 Bacteroidales bacterium | reverse complement strand
TCATTAGAAAATAATCATCTCCGGGCACATCCACCAGGTCCAGTTCAGTGCCAACGGTATCCCCGGCAATGTTGGTCCATAAATAAATATATGGCGGGGTCCCGATAACTGCCAGGCCGGTGATGGAACCATTGCTTAATCCACAGGTCGCTGGGGTTATGGTCATGTTGGTTTCATCTATTTCCGGAGCACCCAGGTCAACGGTAAAGACAATGGTGTTCCCCAGGGCAAAATTGTTGCAGGCATCAAAGACAAAGTTCGAGGGGATAAGCTCCACCGAATAATCCCCATCTTCATTGATCGACCGGTCAAGGGAAAGGGTATATCTTTTTTCGAAATCTCCACCGAGATCGCATGCAAGACCGTGGACATCAATTACATCATAGGGGCCACCCGGGCCATCCACCACAAAATCCCCTGTATTTACAGATGAACAATCCACGTTTTCAGAAAAATCAACCGTGATATAATCCACGCCACAGTGGATCTCTTCTTCCAGCACATCATCAAGCCAGGGACGGACATCATCATAAATAATCGCTGTTGAATTTGAAAAATCGAGTGTATATCCACCTTGTGCACCAGCTCCGGCCCAGTTGCACATGACCAGTACGAATGTTTTACCTTGCTCTACATAAAGATTCGCATTCCACTTGTTTGTACCACCACAATTATTGCAATCCACGACACCGCCAAAGGCTGAACTGATTCCTGTATTCCCTTGAAAACCACCACCACCCGCTGCATTACAACTCCTCTGCATCTCTAAAGGATGACCATATATATCTTCACAGCGTAATGTATTTAAATCATAAATTGCCCAGTCATAATCATCAGACTGTACCATGGGTTGAATTTCCAACACAAGATCCCCTGCTTGCTGGACCGTAAAGATGTACCACACACTATTTTGTTCTCCGTCGAGACAACTGCTTGGACAGTAATTGGAACAACTCCCGGGGGGCGTAAAAATTTCATTGGGATAGTTACCCGTACCTGTATAAGTAGTGTTCTCAACATATATATCCTGGCAAACGGCAATAGCCCCCAGGCAATCCTGCACGGTCGGCACCTGTGTCCATGCCTGAGATACACTGAATATCAATGGAAGCATGAAAAAAGCCCGGATCAGATGAAGGTGTAAATTCTTTTTCATAGGACACAAATTTGGTTGATCAACTTTGCGAAAACACCATCCAAAAGTACAATAATATCTTCTTTAATTGGTAATGGATTAATGATTGAATAATTTATCTTACCAGCCGGATGCAAGAACATCCACTATATGACAGGTTTTGATATCCATTTTGTGCTTTGTAATATATCCACCTTGGTGCATAAGGCAGGAAGAGTCAGTAGAAACTATATATTCAGCACCTGTTTCCAAAGCATTCTGAACCTTTTGTTCGGCCATGGCAGTAGAGATCGGTTCATTCATAACAGAGAAAGTACCCCCGAAACCACAACAAACATCAGTATCTTTCATCTCTATTAATTCGAGCCCTTTGACCCTGGAAAGCAGGATACGCGGTTCATTTTTCAAATGGTATTCACGCAATGCCGCACAAGAATCATGATAGGTGACTATATGTTCAAAAACAGCGCCAATATCAGTGACCTTGAGGATATTCACCATAAAATCTGTGAACTCAATGATGTTTCTTTTGATCACCTTACTTTCATTATGAAGGCCACTATTATAAAACAGTTCATCGTAGTAATTTATCACAAATCCTGCGCAGGAAGCAGAAGGCACAACAATCGGCCGGTCGTTCGGAAAATCGCGGATGAATTTCTCACCCAGTTCTTTGGCATCATCCCAGAAACCGATGTTAAATGAAATCTGACCGCAACAAGTCTGGTTGGTATTATAATGTACCGTACATCCGCATTTTTCCAGGATCTTAACCATGTTTACCGCAGTCTGCGGAAACAGCTGATCTATAAAACATGGGATAAAAATGTCTATATCCATCTTCCTGACCGGTAATAATTATTCATATAGGGTTACAAATGTAGGAAAATTTTGCCGGTTGTAAATTGAAAATTCATTTAATCCACATCTATCCCTGCCTTCTGCAATTCACTCCAGAAACCGGGATAAGATTTCCTGACCACACCTGGATTTTTTATGACGATGTTATTAGTAATAATAGCAAGCGGGGCCAACGCCATAGCCATGCGATGATCGTCATAGGTTTCAAATATTGTTCCTTCTTCAATTTTTACATATTTAGCATCCAGTCTCCATACACCCGGGGCTTCCTCAAGCAGTCTGCAATCGATCTTTTGGAGCTCTTGCTGCAAGGCCATTATCCTGTCAGTCTCCTTGATCCTGAGGCTTTCCAATCCCCTGAAACGCCGTTCTGTTCCCAGGGCTGCACAACACATGATCACCGGCTGGGCCAGGTCCGGATGATCAGCAAAATCAAACTCAGGCGGGCTCATTTCGACAAGCTCTATCTTTTCAAGCCGTATTCCTTCGGGAAGAAATGTCGTGGAAACACCAAGTTTATCGAATATTTCCGGGAGCACAGAATCTCCCTGGACACTCTCCTGTTTCAGACCCATTATTTTCAGCTTCCCGGAAGTGGACAAAGCCATCATCTCATACCAAAAAGCAGCAGTGCTCCAGTCTGCTTCAACATAAATCTCTTTTTCATTCAATTCAGCCACTTCTGCAACTATGATAGTATCATCTTTCCAAATTACTTCAATACCTGATCTTTTCAGTAAATTAATGGTCATCAGAATGTATGGTTTTGACGACACTTCTCCCAACATGGTGATCTTCAGGCCATTTTCCAAAAAAGGAGCGATTAATAGCAGGGCGCTTATGAACTGACTACTAACAGTAGCATTCACTTCCACCTCTCCGCCGTAAAACCTTTTTCCTTTAATAAATAAAGGTGGGAATCCATTTTTGTTTAGAAACCTGATCTCTGCTCCAAGGCTTTTAAGCGCTTTTACCAGATCACCCACAGGCCGTTGTTTCATGCGTTCACTGCCTGTCAAGGTATAATTTCCCGGTAGTGTCGACAGGTATGCGGTAAGAAATCTCATCACGGTACCGGTATTGCCTGCATCCAGGGTAAGGGATCCGGCACTGTTATTTTCCTGATAGCGGGTAATATTGGTAAGAAGATCCTGCAGTAGCTCTGAATCTCCTGTTGCAGACACATTCACGGGAACTATCCGGCCGCCGGATAAAGCTTTCAGGATCAACAGCCTGTTCGTAATGCTTTTGGAGGCAGGAATAGTGACCATTCCATGCATTGCCCGGGTTTTCTTATGCAATTTCACTATATCCATTTCTCATCTAAGATCCTGATAATACCTGAGACTCTCCCGGATCAGTCCGGGCTCGCAACTTATATTGATCCTTGCATAACCAATGCTCTGAAGCAAGGAAAACATGATCTGTCCTTGTTCATTCTTTTTATCATGTGCCATATGTTCCATAATGCTGTCAAGCTGGCTGTCGGTAAATCTGACATGTTGATAGTTAGCCATGATATAATCCACGATCTCGCTCAGTTGATCAGGCGCCAGGCCAAGTCTTTTATAAGAAAGATAGGATTCGCATATCATGCCAACAGCCACTGCCCTGCCGTGCGTCATCGGGTATTCTATATTATTGATGATCAACGATTCAACAGCATGCCCGATGGTATGTCCAAAGTTCAGGATTTTCCGGTATTTGCGTTCGAATGGGTCAGCTTTAACCACAGAGGCTTTGATCCGTGCAGAATGACTGATCAATTCGGGCCATTCACTGACTTGATCAAAAGGAGTCTGTTTAATCTGATCCCAAAAAGCAGCATCCATGATCAAGCCATGCTTAATGATCTCAGCAAAACCTCCTAAGAGGTGTTCCTCATCCAGGCTTGACAGAAATTCCGGGTGAATGAACACCGCCTGTGGGTCGGCAAAAAGTCCGATCTGATTTTTTAATTGTTTATAGTCTATTCCCACTTTACCGCCAATGGCTGCATCTATCTGGCCGGTCAGGGAGGTGGGGATGTTAATATAGCGTATTCCTCTTTTAAATGTAGCAGCAGCAAATCCACCCACATCACTGATAACACCTCCTCCAAGGTTAGCAAGTACCGTATGGCGGTCAACTTTTTCATCGATCAGATGCTGCCAGATAATGGAGCAGCTTTTAAGGTCTTTATGTTTTTCTCCCGATTTTATCCTGATGATCCCGGCATCAGCCAATGGCCGGACTTTTTCCAGTATCTTCTGAAGGCAGTGACGGCGGGTATTTTCATCCACGAGGATAAGAAACCTGCTTTTATTAAACTTCTGCATGTGAAGTAAATTTTCCATTATTGTGAATACCTCAGCCCCAATGTAAACCGGGTAATTACCGGCATCAATGATATTGGAGTGTTGCATCACAAGAAGGTATTTATTAATCGAAAGCTGCCAGCAACAGGTCTATATCCTGGAACGGAAGATCAAAAAGATCGCTGATATATTTGTTGGACAGGATACCTTGAAACAGATAAAGGCCATGACACAGATGCCGGTCGGAGCGGATCAGGTTTTCCGGGCCGCCTGCCTCACCCATATTCAGAATGAGTGGCGCAAAAAAGTTACTCAGGGCATAGGAAGCTGTATGGGGCACCCTGGATGCAATATTTGAAACACAGTAATGGATTACATCATATTTTTTCAATACCGGGTTCTTATGGGTAGTAAGCCTGGAAGTCTCAACACATCCTCCCTGGTCAATACTTACATCAATGATCACTGAATTGCTTTTCATTTCTTTGACCATCTGCTCTGACACAACACAGGGTGTTGGGCCGGAAGATGAATATATGGCTCCAATAACAACATCTGCCGTACGTAATGCTTTGGTTAGAACCTTTGGCTGGATGATTGAAGTAAAGACCCTGTTGTTTAAAAGCTCCTGTATTCTTCGCAGCCGGTAAATGGAATCATCAAATATCCTGACAAGAGCGCCCATTCCGAGCGCTGTACGAGCTGCAAACTCCCCTACTGTTCCGGCACCAAGAATCACAACTTCGGTTGAGGTGATCCCGGAAAACCCTCCCAGCATACTCCCCCTGCCATATTCAGGATCACTCAGAAAATGGGCAGCGATCATAACCGAAGTATTTCCAACAATCTCGCTAATGGTCCTCCTGACCGGATACGAGCCAAATTCATCCTGAATATACTCATAGCCAAGGGCCGTGATCTTTTTATTCATCAACATTCTGAAATAAGCCTTCTCTTGCTGTAAAAGATTGACTGCTGAAATGATATACTGCCGTTCTTTCATATACTCAATCTCCTCCAGCTGTGGCGGCGCCACTTTCAGTATCATATCAGCTTTGTATACCTCAGCAGCTGTATGTACGATACTTGCCCCGGCTTCACTGTATTCATGATCTGTAAAACCGGCTCCCAGCCCGGCATTGGTCTCAAGCAGCACATGGTGGCCATTTTGAGTCAGCAATCCTGCAGCTTCCGGCACCAGTGTCACTCGGCGTTCCTCCTGAGAGATTTCGCGGGGAATACCTATCGTGATATTTTTATGTTGGCGGCTTATCTCCAGGGTTTCTTCCTTGGGCATAAGTCCCTCGGCATGAGAAAATTGCATGTATTTTTTCTGATTAGGATCCATCTTATGAATATTGACAAATACCTTAATATTTAGAGCTTTCTAAGCTGCATTATTCATGCAGAGTTGAAAGTTGAAAGTTTATAAAGTTGAAAGTTCATAAAGTTATAACGTTGACAGTTTTTAAGTTATAGGGTTTTTATAAAGGCTGATATTAATTTGGATATTTCCAGTGTCAGAGAGCATAATTTCTTCAAATCGGCGTACTACCATAACCTTCAACTTTTAACTTTTAACTTTTAACTCCTCATTAATTCATTAGGCTAAAAGATATCTTTCTACTTCCTTCATCTTCTGCTGTTTCAATCTTAATGTATACGTAATTGTCAGGTAAAAGTTCGTTGATTTTCTCAGGCCATTCCATAAAACAAAATGAGCCACTGTAAAGATACTCTTCAAATCCGATATCAAGCACTTCAACTTGCTTTTTTATCCTGAAAAAGTCAAAATGATAAACCCTGGCCCCTTTTTTTGTCAGGTACTCATTAACGATTGAAAAACTTGGGCTGGCAACATCGTCTGTAACCTCTAAAGCTTTGCAGAAGACTTTGATGAAAGTTGTTTTTCCGGCTCCCAGGTCACCGTATAATCCGAACACCCGTTCATCCGGAAATTTGTTCAGGATAACTGAAGCTACCTCAGGTAATTCTGATTCATCCCTTATGATCATATAAGAACTGCTGCTGGCCATAAATTAACTATGCTATTTCAAAACAAGTATCGAATTAAAACCACCTTTAGTAGGAACTAATTGGCTGTTGCAGGTTACAGGTTGCAAGTTGAGAACCTGCAACCTGTAACCTGTAACAAAAAAACATACAACATGTTGGTTAGTTTTGTTCTTTTACATCTAAAAAAATGATTGTAAAATAGTTATACGATTGTTTACTTCGCTTTCAGATAAACCACCGGGATCAGCATTTCTTCCATTGAAACGCCTCCGTGCTGAAATGTATTTTTATAATAGTTGACGTAGTAGTTATAGTTATTGGGATATGCGAAAAAATCATTTTTCCGGCAGAAAATGAAAATTGAGCTCACATTTATTTTCGGCAAAAAGGCATCATGGGGATTTTTTATCTCGAACACTTCTTTCGGATTAAAGTTAAGGCTCTTACCAATTTTATACCGCAGGTTGGTATTGGTGTTCCTGTCACCAATAACTTTAACAGGGGCGTTCGCCCTTACAGACCCATGATCTGTAGTAATGACCATATTGATCTTTTTTTCAGAAAGATACTTGATGATATCGAAGAGTGAAGAATGTTCAAACCACGAGACCATCAATGATCTGTATGCTTTTTCATCACTTGCCAGTTCCCTTATGATCTCCATTTCAGTCCTGGCATGTGACAGCATGTCCACAAAATTATAGACGATCACATTCAGCTTGTTGTTTAGCAGGTTAGGGAGATTGTCAACCAGCTTTTTACCTGCCGCAAGATTCAGCACCTTATTGTATGAATATTTCACATTGTGGCCATACCTTTTCAATTGTTCACCCAGCAATTCACTCTCAAACTGATTTCTGGACCCCTCCTGGTTTTCTCCAATCCAGTATTGGGGATATTTGCGTTCGATCTCCAGGGGCATCAATCCGGAGAAAATTGCATTTCTTGCATATTGTGTTGTTGTTGGAAGGATACTGTAATAAACATCTTCATCTTCAACCCTGAAATAATCTTCTATCAATGGTTGAATGGCTTTCCACTGGTCAAAACGAAGATTGTCAATGAGCAGTACAAAAAACGGCTTATCATTATCTAACAGCGGAAAAACTTTCTTACGAAACAAGGTTTGAGACTGCAACGGGCCATCTTCATCCCGGCCCTGTACCCAGTCTATGTAATTCTTGTCCACAAATTTTGAAAAGACCTGGTTAGCTTCTTCTTTTTGCATCTGCAGTATCTCAAAAATGCTTTCATCGCTTGACTTTTCCAGGTCAAGCTCCCAACGGGTAAGGTTCCTCAATATTTCAACCCAGCCTGAATGGTCGGGGTTATTTGAAATATCCATACTGATATTGCGAAATTCCTGTTGGTACCCAAAAGTTGTTTTTTCATTCACCAGCTTTTTATTTTCCAGGTTCTTCTTCAGGCTTAGAAGGATCTGGTTAGGTTTTACCGGTTTGATAAGATAATCTGCGATTTTTGATCCTATAGCATCTTCCATGATGCTCTCCTCCTCGCTTTTGGTGATCATCACCACCGGGAGGTTGGGGTATGATACTTTGATCTCTTCCAAGGTTTCAATACCAGTCAGCCCGGGCATATTTTCATCAAGAAAGATAATATCAAAAACCTGCGATTTGATCATTTCCAAAGCTTCCTCCCCATTATTGGAAGTTTTAACATGATATCCCTTCTGCTCCAAAAAGAGAATGTGTGGCCTGAGCATTTCTATCTCGTCATCTACCCATAAAATCCGTGCTAATTCCATTGTTTGTTTGTTTTTGTGTTCAACTGTGTTTGTGTTCAATTGTTTATTCGTTTATTCGTTTATTCGTTACATCGCTTAATATCTCTATGCCTGTGTGAAAACACTATTTATAATATTTATAAAGTTACAAAGAAAAATAATAGGACTTCAATCAACAGGCCAAATAATTTATATTCAAGCGGAGTTTCTTAAAATTTATTGTATTTTTAAGAAAATTTAACAAGAACTCGTTACTTTAGATACTTTATTATTTCAAAACAAGTATCGAATTAAAACTACCTTTGGTGGGAATTTATTAACTGTTGCAAGTTACAGGTTGCAGGTTGCAAGTTGAGAACCTGCAACCTGTAACCTGCAACAAAAACAAACAACCTGTCGGTAAAAGTAACACCGTAAGTGCCTATGTATAAACGCAAGGTCATCAACGATCCGGTATATGGATTCATCAGCATTTCCGATGAGATTATTTTCAAATTGATCGAACATCCATTTTTTCAGCGTCTACGGCGGATAAAACAACTTGGGCTTACCCATCTCATCTACCCGGGGGCTCTCCATACCCGGTTTCATCACAGCCTGGGCGCCATGTACCTCATGAGCCTGGCCGTTCAGACACTCAGATCAAAAGGCCGGGAGATCAGCCACGAGGAAGAGCTGGCTTTGCTCATCACGATACTTTTGCATGATATCGGACATGGCCCCTTCTCACATGCATTGGAACATGCTATCGTGAGTGAAGTAAATCATGAAGATATTTCGCTCATTTACATGAACCGCTTAAATGAGGAATTTGATCATCAGCTATCCAAAGCCATTGAAATCTTCAAAGATCTCTGCCCCAGAAAGTTCATGCATCAATTGGTCTCCGGTCAGCTTGATATGGACAGGCTGGATTATATGAAAAGAGACAGCTTTTTCTGTGGAGTTGCAGAGGGCATCATCAGTGATGACCGTATCCTGAATATGTTGAATGTGCATAACGACCGGCTTGTTATCGAAGCAAAAGGTATTTATTCCATTGAAAAGTTCCTGATTGCAAGAAGATTGATGTACTGGCAGGTTTATCTTCACAAAACTGTGATCGCAGCTGAATATCTGCTGATGCAAATACTGAAACGAGCCAAATATCTGCGCAGGAACGGCAGCAAGCTTTTCAGTACCCCGGCATTCAATTTCTTTTTAGAGAATGAATTCTTTTTGAACGACTTCCGGAATGATGAAGAAGTTATTAACAAATTCTCCTTACTGGATGATATTGATATCATTGCTTCGGTAAAGGTCTGGCAGGATAGTTCCGACACTGTTTTATCGAAATTAAGCAAGATGCTAATCAACAGGAGATTCTTCAGGATTGAAATGCAAAATGAACCATTTAATAAAACCTATATTGAAAATATCAAAAAAGCCGCATCTCACTTTCTGAGATCAAACGAGCATGAAACTGACTATTTTGTTTTTCAGGATGTTACTACAAATTATGCCTATGATCCTTACAATGCGAACATCAATATACTATTCAGGGATGGTTCTGTAAAGGACATTGCAGAGGCTTCCGACATGCTGGATATATCCATGATATCCAAGCCTGTCACAAAATATTTCCTGTGTTACCCAAAAGGCCTGCCTTCTGTTGATAAGTGATATTATGCATGACTCGTCAACATGCATATTTTTAATAATTTAGCCGCCAGGAACAGTTTTTGATTTTTACGAAAAAGTTATTTATTTAGCTGCTAATAAAGTGAAAATTAATCTTGTTATGTTTAAGTCCTCTGTTGTCATTTGCTTCGCGTCATTCGATTGTCACTTGCTTCGCGTCATTCGATTGTCATTATCATTAAATAGTAATTAAATGACCATTGAATGACCATCGAATGACCATTGAATGACCATCAAATGACCATCAAATGACTACCTTCTGACAAGATTAAATCATTCAAGCAATTTTAATAATTACAAAAAAAAATATTTTATGGAGTTTTCAGCCCGGCAGATAGCAGAGATATTGAATGGAAAAATTGAAGGGGATCCGGATATTCTTGTCAGCAAATTGTCAAAGATAGAAGAAGGTGAGCCCGGATCATTATCTTTTCTTGCAAATCCAAAGTATACACAATACATTTACAAAACCAATGCCTCAATCATCATTGTCGGAGAGGATTTTCAACCTGAACAACCAATTGGTTCGACGCTGATCAGGGTTCCGGATGCTTATTCTGCTTTTGCAAAGTTACTGGAGTTTTATAACCAGAACAGATCCGAGAAGAGCGGCATCTCATCCATGGCATTTATAGCGCCATCGGCGAAGATCGGAGAAAACGTTTACATCGGTGAGTTTGCCAGCATCGGTGAAAATGCCGTGATTGAGGATAACGCAAAGATCTACCCCCAGGTATACATCGGGAACGAAGTAAAGATTGGAAACAACACTACCTTATATGCAGGGGTGAAAGTGTGTGCCGAAAGCAAGATTGGAGCAGAATGCACCCTTCATAGCGGAGTTGTCATTGGCAGTGATGGTTTTGGTTTTGCTCCCCAGGAAGACAGCAACTATAAAAAGGTAGCCCAGATTGGGAATGTGCTCATTGAAGATCAGGTAGAAATAGGGGCAAATACCACCATCGACAGAGCCACACTCGGGTCAACCATCATCAGAAGAGGTGCTAAACTGGATAACCTGATCATGATCGCCCATAATGTCGAGATCGGAAAGAATACAGTCATAGCAGCCCAGTCTGGCATTTCCGGGTCAACCAAGGTAGGGAAAAACTGTATGCTCGGTGGGCAGGTAGGCCTTATAGGGCATTTAACCCTAGGGGATAACGTTAAAATAGGCGCTCAGGCAGGCATTTCACAAAATCTGAAGGACGGGTCTATAGTAATGGGCTCACCGGCATTTGACATAGTAAGATACCGCAAATCATATGTTCATTTCAGGAACCTTGAGAAAATCGTTGCCCGCCTTGACGCACTGGAGGAAAAACAGGAAGATAAGTAAGAATCTACGCTCTGAGGCGAGGGGGCAAGGGGGCGAAAGGGCGAAGGGGCGAAGAGGCGAGGGAGGGACTAAGGAACTAAGGGACTGAGGGACTGAGGGACTGAGAGAGAGTTGAGAGCTTAGAGTTGAGAGTTGAGATTGGCAGCGAGCAATTACTATCTCTTCACGCTTCACATCTCACGTTTCACTTTTCACCATTCACCATTCACCACTCACCATTCCAGCGAATTTCCAATTCCAAATGTTTTCCTATCTTTGCCAGTTAAATGACTAAGAAACAAAACACCATAAACCAGCAAGTTACCGTAAAAGGTGTCGGGTTGCATACTGGCAAAGAGGTAAATATGACTTTCCTCCCCGCTCCTGAAGGTCATGGCATTAAATTTAGAAGAACTGATCTGGATGGGGATGTGATAATAGATGCTGTTGTTGACAACATCAAGGGTACTGAACGGGGTACCAGCTTATCATACAATGGAATTTTCGTTCATACTACGGAACATGTCCTTGCGGCTGTTTCAGGGCTGGGCATTGACAATCTGTTAATCGCACTCGACCAGGAAGAAACCCCTATCATGGACGGCAGTTCCAGGTATTTTGTGGAAGCTTTACTGGAAGCAGGTATCATTGAACAAGATGCACCTAAGGAATACCTGGAGTTGAAAGCGCCTGTTACATATTCTGATCCGCAAAACAATATTGAACTCGTGGCCGTTCCGCATGATCATTTCAAAGTAACTGCCATGATCGATTTTGAAACCATCGTATTGGGCACTCAGAATGCGGTGCTGGAACGTATTGAGGATTTCAGGGATGAGATTGCCTGCTGCCGGACTTTTGTATTCCTGCATGAACTGGAATATCTCCTCAACAATAAACTTATCCAGGGAGGGGATCTCAATAACGCCATTGTTTTTGTGAATCGCGAGGTTAACCAGGAAGAACTTGACCGGCTGGCAAAACTTTTCAACAAGCCATCGGTAAAGGTTAAACAAAATGGCATTCTGAATAACCTTGATCTGCAATTTGAAAATGAACCGGCCCGGCATAAGCTGCTTGATATTGTGGGTGATCTGGCATTGTTAGGGAAGCCTTTAAAAGCTCATATTTTTGCCATGCGGCCGGGCCATACAGCAAATGCCAATTTTGCCAAATTAATTCTGCGACAAATTAATAACGAGAATAAAATGAATAAAATACCACAGTACGATCAAAATAAAACACCTTTACTGGATATCAATCAGATCAAAAAGTTGTTGCCACACAGGCCTCCGTTCCTGCTGATTGATAAGATAATCGAGCTTACCGGGAACAAGATCGTTGGCGTTAAAAATGTTACAATGAATGAGCCTTTCTTCATGGGTCATTTCCCGGATGAGCCTGTTATGCCAGGTGTTCTTCAGATCGAAGCCATGGCACAATGTGGCGGGGTCTTTGTACTCCATTCTGTACCCAATCCGGAAGATTATACTACTTTATTTCTGAAGATCGATAAAGTAAAATTTCGCCAAAAAGTGGTTCCCGGAGATACACTCGTCATCGAAGCCAGGATTGATTCACCTATCCGCAGGGGGATTTGCCAGATGAGTGGTTTCGCATATGTGGGTAACAAAGTGGTTGCCGAAGCACATCTGACTGCATCAATTGTCGAGAAAAAGTAGTCTTAACTCAACAACGCCAGAAAAATGAATCAACCATTAGCTTATGTTCACCCCCAGGCCAGGGTTGCCAATAATGTGGTTATTGAACCATTTGTCACCATCGAGAAAAATGTAGAGGTTGATGAAGGGACATGGATCGGGCATCATGTAACCATCATGGAAGGCGCTAAAGTCGGAAAGAACTGCCGCATTTTCCCGGGAGCAGTCATAGCGGCCATCCCCCAGGATCTCAAGTTTGCCGGTGAAGAAACCAATGTATATATTGGTAACAATACTACTATCCGTGAATTTGTCACCATTAACCGGGGGACTAAAGCCAGCTATAAAACTGTTGTCGGCGATAACTGTCTCCTGATGGCTTATGTGCATGTCGCACATGATTGCATCATTGGCAACCATGTTATCCTGGCCAATGCAGCTACCCTGGCCGGGCACATTGAGATCGATGACTGGGCCATCGTAGGAGGCCTTGCCGCCATACACCAGTTCGTTAAAATTGGAGTACACTCTATGATATCCGGCGGAGGTATGGCAAGAAAAGATATCCCGCCTTTTACAAAAGCTGCCCGGGAGCCTTTGTCATACGTTGGAGTTAACTCCATCGGGCTCCGTCGAAGAGGATTTACCAGCGAACAAATCACTTCCATTCAGGAAATTTACAGGATCATTTATCTCAAAAACCTCAATGTTTCACAGGCCGTCAATATTATTGAAGCCGATGTTCCCGCCACCCCTGAAAGAGACGAGATACTCACCTTTATCAGCCAATCTACCAGGGGTATTATGAAAGGCTATGGGAAACTGTTTAATAAAGAGAAATAGGCAGGAATTGATTAACGATTTGAGATTAACGATTAACGATTTTTGATTTTTTTCCTGCTACCATTAGGGTTTATAGGAAACGAATAAAATTACTACCTTAGCAGCAAGTTCTTTTACTAAAACCGAATTGAAAATGAACAATAGATCTTTCTTTTTCATTATTCCGGCCCTGTTTGTTATGCTGTTTATAATTTCTTGCGGTTATCTCCAAATGAATCCACCCCCGGATGCCAATATATCTGAAGAAGATACAGATGAATCGGGTTGGATGGCAGCGGCAGCAAATATGCTTTCCGCAGCGGACTATGGAAATGGTAATAATGTGCAGGAAAAAGCTGAAGATATTTATGCCAACCTTATTGAAGAATTCGGTACTGACAAAACCGGATGGACAGATGCTGCCCTATCCTGGTGGCTGAAATCGGAACATAACAGATATCCCGAAAATCCTTATAAGCTGGTCACTGTTTATGGCCATAAAAGCCCTAAACTTCCGTGGGCGAACCCGGATGCGGTTATGTTCATCGGGAACCTGATGAGGAAAGGGAATTTTGTGGCGATCAGCATTACATGGCCTAACGCGGATGTTGATAATACCGGCCAGGGCGGGCATACTATTAATTGTTGGGGAGATAACGAAAGCGAAAGAGCCATCTCAGAAAACCCAAAACATATCAGGGTCTCCGATCCACACAGGAACGATGGGGGTTCTTTGCAAACTTATGAATATGACTTTTTTTATGAACCTAATCCGGATGGCACAAATGAAGGTGCTGGATGGTACTTCAGCTACGATAACAATCACCCATACATCAAAAATATAATTGTTTTGAGCCCGGTGACCACAAATAACGACAATGAAGTTGCCGTACGTAAAATGGGGGCTTACAGGTTGATGTATCCTGAAGAACATGCCCGTTATAAGTTGCAATATTATGTTGCAGCCGATTCGCTCATTGATGTTTTCAATGCCCCTCCTGAAAACGGAACTGATTTTAATAAAAGACCATCCATTAGTAAAGGGAAACAAAAAAATAAGGCATTAGTCGAGTGGTCAATGAAAAAAAGAGACAGTACCCGGAAGTGGTTCACTATATTTTCTGAGTTGATCATTCCCGAGGAATCCGGCATACTGGTCTCTGATGTAAAGTATGAATTACGTAATGGATCTGAATTAAAAGCTGCTCCGGATGTCTACTGGAACGTTATACACCAGCCCGTGAACTTTCCATCCAGAATAGAAAATATTTCAGGTGGTTATATCATTGGGAGTTTCGACATTCTGAAAGAGGATACTGTTTTTACGGACGATGATCCTTATGCTGAATACCGCTTCATCTCCCAATACAGTTTTGATGGGTATCCCAGAGAATTCACTTTATATCTTTATGCAGAAACAGCTTATTGTATTTCCAATATCAAATTGGGTCATAAATACGGACTTCTCTCGCCTGATTCATTATGGACATTCAAAAATTGGATTGTAGATTTCCCGGATAAAATCGAATGCAGGGCCGACACCTTTAGCGTGGTCTTCTATACCCCGAAAAAATTATATTATCCTGAAGGAGAAGACTATTATAAAAGGAGAGCCAAGGTTGAATAACATTTTCATGATCCAGATTGATATATTTCATATCTTTGTTTGATAATCCTAAAATTTGTTATGCTCACTAAAAATGGAATAGTGGAAGAATGGAAAAATGGAAGGGTGGAACAATAGAAGAATAGGAAAATTGTTACTTTCAAAGACTCGAACGGGGGTCCAATTCCAACATTCCAATATTCCATCATTCCAACATTCCAGTGAATTTCTAATTCAGATTACAAAATATAAACACATGAAGAAACTACTTTTCCTGTTACTAACTCTTTCCCTGGTCTTTGCAGCTTGTAAAAAGGATAAAGATGCTGAGGAATACAACACTGTAAAGATCACATCCGGAGTCAACTCGGGCGTTTCATACACTTTTGAGCCCAATACAGGCTATGTGGCATATGTTGACCTGACGACCAGGTCTTATCAACTGGTCTTTGGGAGTGGTCAGCTCCCACCACCGGTAGCATCCGGTATCCTCGACATGTTCTTCTATTATAAAGGTATTAACACCATTACATTTCCAAGCGCTGATGGACAATACATCTGGTTCAAACTAACAATCAATGATCAGGAATGTATGTTTCAGCACAAGAATGTCGACCTGATTATTCTGGAGGTTACGGATAATTTTATGACCGGCCGGATCAGTGGAGAGTTTTATGATTCATGTAATGGTAGTGAATCCGTTCAGGTGGAGATGGACTTCAACATTGCTATCGTACCATATTAATCTTTAATGGCCTTCTGTTTCTATGATCAGAATTATTGCAGACAGCAATATTCCATTCCTGAAAGGGGTGCTCGAACCTTATTGTGATATAAGCTATTTACCGGGGGAATTAATCAACAGGGATGTAATAAGAAAGGCAGATGGCCTTATTGTCAGAACAAGGACCATTTGCGACGAAGCCTTACTGTCCGGGTCAAATATTCAATTTATTGCTTCGGCTACCATAGGCTATGATCATATTGACACAAATTACTGTGAATCAAGGAATATTAACTGGGCCAACGCCCCCGGGTGCAATTCAGGCTCAGTTGCTCAATATATTGCTACCGCACTCTCTTTTTTGATCAGTAAATATAAGCTGGAGCCGTCCAAATTAACCATTGGGATTATCGGCGTGGGGCATATCGGTAAAAAAGTAGCCGGAGTGGCCACTGCTTTTGGCATGGATATATTACTAAACGATCCTCCCAGGGCACGCCTTGAAAGTGAAGAAAAATTCTCCGGGCTGGATCAGGTTTTACAAGGATCTGATATTATCACAATACATGCCCCCCTTAATACCGGCGGTATTGACAACACGCTGCATTTAGCAGATACTGCCCTTTTCGATCAGCTTGATCATCCTGTCTTTTTCCTGAATACTGCGAGGGGTGCTGTTGTGGATACAAATGCCATGAAAAATGCCATCCACAATAAAATCGTTACCGATGCTGTCATCGATGTCTGGGAAAACGAGCCTGGTATTGATCCTGAATTCCTCGCATTGACAGCTCTGGGAACACCCCATATTGCAGGTTACTCCTTAGATGGCAAAGCCAATGGCACAGCTATGTGTGTGCGATCACTAAGTCGTCATTTTGGGTGGGGGCTGGATCATTGGTACCCTGAAAACATTGATGTGCCTGCAAAAAAGATCATTGAAATTGATAACCGGGGCCTTAGCCCTTCTGAAACCTTGATCCGCGCAATAAGACAGACTTATTCTATTGAAAATGAAAGTAATAACCTTAAGTCCAGGCC
This sequence comes from Bacteroidales bacterium, assembly GCA_030638325.1. Lineage (GTDB taxonomy): Bacteria > Bacteroidota > Bacteroidia > Bacteroidales > JAGOPY01 > DAOWEV01. The sequence goes on along the minus strand of DAOWEV010000107.1, from coordinate 8,185 downwards.
TTTGGATTTTGAGAAACAACGCAATAATTACCCTTCCAGGCGTGAGTTTCCGGTATATGATGTCAGGCTGAAGCTGGATTGCGGGGAAACCTATGCAAAACTTGAGGCATTGGGGTTTAATACGTGAGGCGTGAGGCGTGAGGCGTGAGACGTGAGACGTGAAGCATGAAGCGTGAAGTGTGAGTGGTGGGCTATGCGAAAAATACTTTGCGAAACATTGCGTAGAACATTGCGTCCATTGCGGTTAGAGTGTTAAACCGCGAGCCCCATTTTAACGATCGTTAAAATCTTTTCATAAATATTCCTTATAAGCATTCACCAGTTCAAAAAGAAAGCCGTAATATTAATGCCTCTTATAAACCTGTTTTATCAAAACCCCAAAAATGAATAAAACATTGAGTGTCAACGCTGCCGACAACATCAGGATCTTTTCGGCTGCCATGGTTGAGAAAGCTAATTCGGGTCATCCCGGAGGTGCCATGGGAGGCGCAGACTTTATCCACATCCTTTACACCGAATTCCTGAATTTTGATCCGAATGATATGTCCTGGCCATTCCGGGACCGTTTTTTCCTGGATCCGGGTCACATGTCTCCAATGCTCTATTCAGTATTGGCCTTCTTTGAATTTTACGCTATAGAGGATATTAAAAATTTCAGGCAGTGGGGCAGTGTTACACCGGGGCACCCCGAGCTGGATGTTGCAAGAGGGATAGAAAATACTTCCGGACCGCTTGGCCTGGGCCAGGCCATGGCAGTCGGGGCAGCCATTGCCGAAAGGTTCCTCGCAGCAAGGTTCGGCGAATGGACAATGCATAAGACCTATACTTTTGTTTCAGATGGGGGCATACAGGAGGGCATTTCTCAGGGAGCAGGCCGTATTGCGGGTTTCCTGGGACTGCACAACCTTATCATGTTTTATGATGCCAATGAAATTCAGCTTTCGACACGCACCGATGAAGTCACGGCTGAAGATACAGCCAAAAAATATGAAGCATGGGGATGGAATGTAATAACTATCAAAGGGAATGATCACGAGGAAATACGTTACGCCCTGAAAAGCGCCATCCGGGAACAGGAAAGGCCTACGCTGATTATCGGCAAAACAATAATGGGCAAAGGCTTGAAGCTAGAAGATGGCAGCTCTTTTGAATCCCAGGTATCAACCCATGGCCAGCCCGTCAGCAAAGCCGGGGCTTCCTTTCCTAAAACCATTGAAATGCTGGGGGGCGACCCCGATGAACCATTCCGGATCTTTCCTGAAGTAATGGAATATTATAAACAGGTTTCCAGGAATAAAGCGGCTTTTGCCATAAGAAAGAAACAGCAACAGTCAGACTGGGAAAAAGAAAATCCTGAACTGGCGGAAAAACTCCACAGCTATCTTTCCGGTGAACTCCCTGATCTTGATCTGTACAGCATCCATCTCAAAGACAACATAGCTACCCGGGCGGCTTCAGGAGCCGTATTAGAGTATCTTGCCCAACATGTGGAAAACATGATCGTGCTTTCTGCCGATCTTTCCAACAGCGACAAAACTGAAGGGTTCATAAAAGGTGGCGCGAGGCCTTTCGGCAGAGGTGATTTCACCGGTGGATTCCTGCATACCGGAGTTTCCGAATTGACGATGGCAGCCCTGGCCAATGGGATTGCACTGCACGGTGGTATACATGTGGCTTGTGGAACCTTTTTTGTTTTTTCTGATTTTATGAAACCGGCCATCCGGCTTGCTGCCCTGATGGAGTTACCGGTAACATACATCTGGACACATGATGCTTTCAGGGTCGGGGAAGACGGACCAACACATCAACCGGTTGAACAGGAAGCACAGATCAGGCTCATGGAAAAGGTAAAAAATCATTCCGGGCGGAACAGCATGCTGGTGTTGCGACCTGCCGACACCTTTGAAACCCTGGAAGCCTGGATGATGGCTATGCATAATACGAACAGCCCCACCGGACTGATCCTGACCAGGCAAGCTGTCAGAAATATTCCGGATATCCCCGGCACAGACAGAATATCCCAGGTAAAACAAACTTCCAAAGGCGCCTATGTTGTTATGGGACCAGATCATGAACCGGATCTTCTGCTGATCGCCAACGGTTCGGAAGTGATCAGCCTGATCGAGATCGCCCACCGGCTTAAAAATGAACATGGCATTTCGGCCAGGGTTATTTCCGTTATATCAGAAGGTCTCTTCAGAAGCCAGCCTAAATCCTATCAGGAAGACCTTATCCCAACGGGAGTGCCATCTTTTGGCCTGACTGCAGGCCTCCGAGTTAACTTAGAGGGGTTAGTCGGCTGTAACGGCCAGGTTTATGGAATGGACCATTTCGGATATTCAGCTCCTGCGGCTGTGCTGGAAGAGAAATTTGGGTTTACCATCGACAATATTTATCGGGAAGTGATGCGGTATATTCAAGGGAAGAGGTTGTAATATGGGGGTAATGAGATGGTAATGCATGCAACTTTTACCACCCACCTAAGGCGAATCAAATTGAATGTTGTTTAAACAATCATCAGAATATTGTTGCAGGTTTCATGTTTCAAGTTTTACAACTTACAAACAGAAACCTGCAACATAAAAGCTAACAAGACATCGTTCAATCGTCCAATCGCCCAATCGTCCAATCATACAGCGCTTATTGCATCAACGGAATTTCTTCGGCCAATTCAGCACCTATCAGCATATCCATCTTATTTTCTATCTGAAAATAACGAACCACTCTGGTGGCAGGAAGTATCTTGAGAAATTTCTTAAAATAGGTTTTTTCAAGTTTCAATAATTCTTCATCAACTGACATAGCCTTTGTCCACAACTCCTGTGCTTTTTCATCAGGCATGGTTTCGTAACTATTCGCAAAGTCTTTTATCAAATTTAACTTGCTGGTATTGATGATATACATTTTCTCAGCATATTCATTATAAAGCGGCCAGAATACTTCACTTTCTTCCTCAGAAAACAGCATGGCATCAGTAATGATAGCCTTTTTCTCGATTTTCAAAGCTTGTCTTGAAAGTTCCATGTAATCATTTACAGCCTGTGCATTCAAACCGAATGCAAAAACAGTCAATACAAATCCAATAATTAGTTTCTTCATTTTAATCATTTTTTTAAGTTGAACATTAGTTTTTATGCCGGCAAAGATAACTATTATTTTGGTAACTCGCTACTCGCTACTCACTATTCACCACTCACCATTCACCACTCACCACTCCCATATCACGTATCACTTTGAATTCTCAACTTTCCCGGCTTTCAGCAACCTTACATATCTTTTCATGAAAAAGTTTTCGCTGAAATCTCCAAATCCATAACCGGAAAGGATCTCTTTCCAGTCTTTTTCTATATAATCGAAAGCGTATTTACATTCTATCTTCCTGAACACAAACCGGTGAAAGAAAGGAATGTTTGCCAGGTTAAATTCCGAATAATCCAGGATGCAAAATTCCCCTTCCGGCTTGAGGTGCCTGTATGCATTATCGATAATGGCTTTTCGCACTTCCTGGGGGAACCCGTGCAGCACAAAGCTGATGAATACCTTATCGTAAGTTTCCTCAAGATCAAAGGGAATATCTATTCTATGCTGACGGAAATCAACATTTGGAAATTGGGCACAATTATCTTTGAATTGTTTTCCCATCACCTCCGAGATATCCAGTCCCGTGATATGTCCTTCACCGGAAAGGTATTTGTGCATCAGGCAGGCATTTCTGCCAGTGCCGCAGCCCAGGTCCAGAATGCTGTCGGATGGTTGTATTGCTATCTTTTCAATGGCTCTCTGGATGAAGCCGGAATAGGCCCCGAAGGTGGCCACATTCATGAGTTTATCATAGTGAGATGAGGAGAATAGGCTCAGTTCAATGCCCGAGTCGGGGTATAGTTTGATTGTTTTTTGCATACTTTTAACGAATTTGGGCCAAAGATACAATGTTTCAAACCGCGTTTATCCAAATGAACTTTTATTTTTATTACTTTTACCCTATGTCCGAAGTAACCCTTACCTATCTCATTTTTGTCATTGCAATGTTGCACCTTTTAGTGGGTTTTGCCTGGGTTCTCTTCAAGTTCATGCGTAAGGGAAAAAAATAACTTAAACAGATTCTGATTTTCAGATATGATGAAGCATGTTTTTATTCTCTCTTTACTGCTGGTTGTTGTTTTTCAGACACATGCTCAAAAGACAATCAGTGCATATCAAATAGCGGTGCCACCGGCAATCGATGGGATTATTGACAGCAGTTACTTTGCTGCTCCTGACAGCGCGGTAAATTTCATCCAGTTAGAGCCCGAAAAAGGATTGAAAGCAACTCAAAAGACAGTGGTATATTGTGGGTATGACAGCCTGTATATCTATGTTGCTTATAAATGCTACCAAGACCCAAAAGATATAGTTGCCAAAATCCAGTCGCGGGATGTGTTAAGCAAGAGTGATGATGGAGTCCTGCTGCAGATAGACACCTATAATGATAGCCGGAGTGCCTATGCATTCTTATTGAATCCGCTGGGGAGCCAGACTGACTTTATAATCACCGATGACGGCAGAAACTTTGACATTAACTGGGATACCGAATGGGAGAGCGCTGCCATAGTTTCTGATGATGGCTGGAGTGCAGAATTTGCCATCCCTTTTAAAAGCATCAAATATAAAAAGGGATCCACTGAATGGGGGATTAATTTCGGGCGGATTATCCGGAGTAACTTTGAAACCGTTTACTGGTCGGGGGCCATGACCCAGGACTTCCGTATCTCGGAGAGTGGATTATTAACAGATATCAAAACACCTGCAAGAAAAAGCGGTTTAGTACTTTTCCCTTACGGAACACTCCGCTATGAGAACAATGACATCACTGAAACTTATGATAAGTTCACGCCTGAGATCGGCGGGGATATCCGGTTTCAGATCAGTTCGAATGTATCCGCCGACATAACAGTCAACCCCGATTTTGCCACCGTGGAAGCCGACCAGGAACAGATCAACCTGACCCGTTATGAACTTAGTTACCCTGAAAAACGTCTTTTCTTTCAGGAAGGCAACGAGATGTACCAAACCCGCATCAGCACTTTCTATTCCCGGAGAATTGAAGACATCGCCTACGGCGCAAAACTCAGCGGTAAGATCGGGGCTTACAATTTCAATGTTTTAAGCGTCAGAAGTCTTGAAATTGAGGAAATTAACGAACCTCCCGCCTTTTTTACCGCGGCCCGTGTGAAAAGAGACGTGCTGAAATCATCCATTGTTGGATTGACATATGCTGATAAAACATGGAAGACCGGCTATTCCAGGTCCATCAGCGGAGATTACCTGTTGAACCTGGGCAAAACCTGGAAACTGACAGGCCAGTTTGTGACCAGCTTTCCTGGCGACTTCAAGTCGTCCAGCGCCTTCTTCATGCGTTTTGCCCGCGAGAGCAACATTTACCATTATCATATCAGGTATTCCGATCTTGGGGAAAATTTCATGGAAAATGTCAACGAAACCGGATTTGTTCGTGACGATGACCGCCGCGAACTGGATGGAGCGATTGAATATAAATGGTGGCTGCAAAACAAAGTCTTTGAATATATCCAGATCATTTCGGACAATAATATCTTCTGGAGCCAAAAAGGGATTTTACGAAGCTGGTATGTAATCGAATATGTTAACTTTTATTTCCGGAACAAGTTCAATATCACCTATTCCTACAACAATGAATTCAAATTGTTTGAAAAAAAATATTATAATCACAAACATGCGTTTAGCGTGGGCTACAATACAGATGAGTGGTCAAATGCCCGCCTGAAATACACTTTTGGGAAAAATTTTGACCGGGATTTTTATCTGGTATCCGGAGATGTCAGCTTTAAGATATCAGACAAATTTTCCCTGGAATTTTCATCCAATTATTTAAAATTCAACCCGGATACCACAAACAGCTCTACGTTTATCAATGTCATTACCGCCCAGTATTATTTCACAAAAGATCTCTGGATCAAAGTATTTGCACAAAACAACACGAACATAGATAGGATTTATGTTTACGGATTGTTCGGATGGCGTTTCAAACCTCCATTTGGGGCCGTTTACCTTATCTATACACGCGATCAGATGCAAATCCTGCCCGACGAGAATAAACAACAGGCAGATATTTTCTTTTTGAAAGTGACGTATCCGATTAGGTTATTTTAGATAGAGACGCAAAATATTGCGTCTTTACTTTAGATAGAGACGCAAAATATTGCGTCTTTACTGTTTAGTATTTCGGATTTGGTGCTTAGGATTTGTTGTAAGAGACGCTCCATGCACCCTTGCTTTATCATTATTTTCCCTACATTTGTCATACTCAATCCAGGCCTATGAAAATTCTACTACTAAAAGCAATTATTACAATGTTTCTGTTGGTTGTTGTCTTCACCTCCTGCAACAAGAAATGTGATGATGTAACAGTTACACCTGTGAAGGTCACCATCGGCATGATGCTGCCGCTGACAGGCGCCGGTTCATCTACCGGTGAAAGCACGCAGGCGGCTGTAAATCTTGCCCTTGAGGACATCAACCACTACCTCATTGATATTGGATCTGCACTGCACATTACACTGGACATTCAGGATACACAAACCGACAGCCTCGTAGCCAAAACAAAACTGGCAGACATGAAAGCCAAAGGGGTGCAACTAATTGTTGGCCCTTACAGCAGCGCTGAAGTAGCCGCTATAAAAGATGATGCTGACCAGAATGGCATGTTGATCGTCAGCTCCTCAAGTGTGGCCACTTCCCTGGCCATCCCGGGGGATAATATCTTCAGGCTGGTCCCGGCCGACATCAACCAGGGCGAGGCAATGGCGGCAATGCTCCTGGACGATAACATCGAGTTGCTCATTCCGATTGTCAGGAACGATATCTGGGGAAATGAGTTGCTGAAAACTATTAGTCAACAATTTAACGAAGCCGGCGGGGCTACTGAGTTTCCTATAAAATATAGTACAACAACACAAGATTATACCTCTTATATTAACCAGTTAAAATGCAAGGTCAGCTTTGCGCTTTTACAGCTTCCGGCAGAGAAGATAGGTGTTTATATGGTGTCATTCGGGGAAGGTACCGACATACTGAAACTGGCATCCGCCGATACAGTGCTCGGCCAGGTCAGATGGTATGGCAGTTCTGCTTACGCGGAGAACAAGTCATTGCCTCAGGACTGGACGGCTGCCGCTTTTGCCGCCAGCCAGGGCCTCCCCTGCCCTATTTTCGGATATGATGAAACAGCGAGGGATAAATGGCAACCGCTGGTTGACAGGATACAAGCTGAAATAGGACGGAAACCGGAGATCTATGCCATTGCAGCTTATGATGCACTGTGGCTGGCAGCGCTCACCTACCTGAAGACAGGTGTTCAGGTGGATATTAACACTTTAAAGAATGCCTTCATGTTTGAGGCAGATAACTACTTCGGCGCAACCGGAAGAACATCCCTGAACGCTGCCGGAGACCGTGCCTTTGCCACCTATGATTTCTGGGGCATCAAACTATTCCTGAACGAATTCAACTGGTTCGTCGTGGCAAAGTATAATAATGCAACTGGCGAACTGGTCAGGCTTTGACAGAAAACAGGAAACAGGAACCAGAATACAGGAAACAGGAATCAGGATACAGGAATCAGGATACAGAAAACAGAATACAGGATACAGAAATCAGTAATCAGGAATCAGTTATTGACAATACAAATAATTTCATGAATGTCAATATTTATTACATACTTTACTAATACTCAGGTTATATTGTTGATAGTTGCGTTGATTACTTTTTTATCAGGCTTGCTCTGTCATATTAAAGAAAAAGAAAACCTGGCAGTAGGATTTCTAATTCTTACTGCTTTGTCTGTCTTTAGTTTTTCAGCATTATTAGACCCATTTTTGAATCTTTGGGATGAACGGTTTCATGCTTTAGTTGGTAAAAACTTAATGAACCACCCTTTAATGCCAACCCTGTATGATGACCCTGTTGTTAATATGGCTTACGATCGCTGGGACAGGTATCATATTTGGTTACATAAACAACCTTTGTTTTTGTGGCAAATAGCTTTAAGTTTTAAATTATTTGGTATATCTGAATTTACTTTAAGATTACCTAATGTTGTGTTAGGTGCAATTCTGGTTTTTATTGGCTATCGCTCCGGCAGGCTAATGGTTAATAAAAGAGTTGGTTT
>DAOWEV010000033.1 GCA_030638325.1 Bacteroidales bacterium | reverse complement strand
AAGGAATGACATATCTTGTGAATTAGATTACAAAGATAAAAGGAAAAAGGGGAAAGTAAAAGGTGGAAATAATATAGACTCTTAAAAAGTCAAACTTACCCACATGTTGTTTGTTTTTTGTTGCAGGTTGCAAGTTGCAGGTTCTCAACTTGCAACCCGTAACCTGCAACCTGTAACATGCAACAGTTAATTAATTCCCGCCAAAGTTGGTTTTAATTCGATACTTGTTTTGAAATAACATAGAACCTTATAAGTTCCAGGTGGTTACCCCGGAAGCAGTAAATTCATATCGTTTGATCTCACCACCGAATTTTTTCAGTGAATTGATAACTTTCAGCCGTGTGTTGTCCGGGCAATAAAAGATCATAAACCCTCCACCTCCTGCCCCCGATATCTTACCTCCTGTAGCGCCGCTGTTTATTGCAGCCTGGTATATCTCATCAATATATGGGTTGGATATTCCCTTTGCCATTAGTTTCTTATGATGCCATCCGAAATCCAGTATCTCCCCAAACTTGTCGAGCTCGCCTTTCAGGATGGCCTCCTTCATCATCACGGCCTGCTCTTTCAACCTGTGGGTAGCTTCAATTGTCTGCCTGTTATTTTGCAGCACATTTTTAGATTGTGATGCAATGATCTTCGATGAAAGACGGCTGGTTTCGGTATTGAACAGCACCAGGTTATAGGCCAGCTCATTCAGTATATTTCTCCTGATCCTCAACGGGTTCACTACCACTTTTTCATCTTTGAAGAATTCCATGAAGTTGACGCCCCCAAATGTAGCAGCATACTGGTCCTGCCTGCCTCCTGCCATATTCAGGTCTATCCGCTCGATCTCGTAAGCCAGGTGGGCCATATCATATTCGCCCAGGGGCAGTTTCAGCCATTCCATAAAAGCGCCCAGGATAGCAACCACCAGGGTAGATGAAGTGCCCAGTCCTGAGCCGGGAGGGGCATCCACAAAAGTTGACATCTCAAAAGACAAAGGTTTATGAGTAAAATCCTTCACTATCCGGTTATAAACGCCTTTGACAAGGTTTAACTCGCCATTCAGTTGAAGCCGGTCTGTACTTTTAAACTCATGTTTTTCATCCTTATCGACAGCATGCAGGATGATCTTACCGTCATCCCTGGTCCTGATGGTTGCATAAGCATACATACTTATGGTAGCATTCAATATAGCGCCCCCATACAGATCCGAATAAGGTGATACATCCGTACCACCACCTGCCAGGCCCAGCCTTAATGGAGCTTTGCTTCTGAAGATCATACGTTCTTTTGCTTTTTAGCTGATAAAAGTACATAAAAAAAAGTTTAACTATCAAATTTTGGGAAAGGGACGACAGAAGTCGGAAGTCCGAAGACCGAAGCCTGGGTTATCAGTTGACGGTTGACGGTTAACTGTTCATTGTCCCTTGATCCTTGTATTCTGTATTCTGTGTCCTGTTCCCGTCTTCGGACTTCGGACTTCGGACTTCCGACTTGTCCTTAAGGTGTTAGTTGCTTATCAGTTAAAATTTTCGTATATTAGGCCCATTAAATCATACGCATGTTGAATCAATAAGCTGACCAAAATGAAAAAACTAATTCTTTTTCTCATCATCATGACTGCGCACGAATGCGCCTGGTCATACACATGGATAAGTTTTTGTCCGGATACCATCAATGCCACTAACATTTGTTTTGGTGTTGGTTCAAACAAAGGTGTAATATGTACAAACAACGGGATGTATCTTCACGATGATTTTAACCAGGTTTGGAATTATTACAACCATTTAGGATTTCCTGTTCAGGAAGCTGTTCCGCTGAATCAGGAGCAGATCTTAGTGGTTATGGGTGATGGATCATGGTCTGACGGCATTTATAGTTTTGACCTTCAAACCCATCAGTTCAGTGTTATTCATTATTGTGCATTCCCGAATTTTCTTAAGTATGATGAACTATCAGGAGCCTATTATGCAGGCTGCCAGTTCGGTGGACTGCTGAAGTCAACCGATGGCCTGATCTGGACTGAAGTACCCTATTTTGCCGGCAAAAGTTGCACGTGTATGGACTTTTACGCAAATCATTATGTCATTTCCGAAGTCAGTAATATTTATAATATTTATTGGTCAGATGACAGCGGGGATACATGGAATCAGGCCATTGGTATGGTTCCGATGATCACAGATATGAAATTCAACAACGAGGGAGTCTTGTACGGAATTTTCCCTGGTTATTCCGATTCATCCGGCCTGTGGTGGTCGGATGATTATGGAGCATCATGGGATGTTGAGTTTTACTCAGAAAATATGAGCGCGGTTGGCTTTGATGCTATTACCAACATTTTTACCGGATGGGAATCACCTGCAGCCGGCAATGAGGGCATTGCCTTATACGATCCGCTGTCCCCACCGCCGGGCCTGACATTTCTGAACGAAGGACTGCCTAATACAAACATCAATAAAATCAAATTAAATCCGGTAATGAGTGCCATTTTAATATTCTGTTGTACCGATGGCGGGATTTATTATTGCTCTGATTACCCGATGAATATAGAGGCATATCATTCAAATACAGATATCATTACTATTTATCCAAACCCTTTCGGCAATCACATAAACATTCATTTTACACAACCACAAGATAAGGCTGATGATGTTTCAGTCACAATTTTTAACAGCCACGGAATAAAAGTGCATGAAACAGGTATCTTAACCAACTGTGATGAGAATATTCTTATCCGGAACCTGGAAAAGACACTGCCTGGAATTTATTATTGCCGGATTCAAATAAATGGGCAGGAGCATGTTAAAAAGCTGGTGCGTTATTGAGAGAGATGAGAATTGAGAGTTGAGAGCTTAGAGTTGAGAGTTGAGATAAGTCGGAAGTCGGAAGTCCGGAGTCCGAAGACGGGTCAAGACCTTCTGACTTCGGACTTCGGACTTCGGACTTTAATCCGTACATTTGCCTCCATAAAAATGAGCACACATTGAAATACCTCATCAGCCAGTTCCTGCGGCTTGTTCCGCGCAAATATCTTCAATTGTTCAGCCTCCTCGCTGCGAAGTCATTATCTGTTTTCTATCTCGGTAACCGGGTAGAGTGTCCGGTATGCAATCATCACTACCGCAATTTTTTGCCGTATGGCCGGGTGACTATCCGCAAGAACGCACTGTGCCCGCATTGCCTCTCATTGGAACGGCACCGCCTGATGTATATGTACCTGAAAGAAAAAACCGGTTTCTTTGAAGCTCCGGTCAGGCTGTTACATATAGCACCGGAGCTTTGTTTCCTGAAAAAATTTGAATCACAGCCAACTATTGAATATATTACTGCCGATCTGGAATCGCCCTGGGCCAAAGTAAAAATGGATGTGCACAATATTCCTTTTGAAGACGATTCTTTTGATGTGATCATCTGTAATCACCTTTTGGAACATGTTGAAAATGATATCAGGGCCATGGCTGAAATGTACCGTGTGATGAAGCCGGGTGGATGGGGTATTATGCAGGTACCGCTGAACCCGGAACGGGAAACAACCTATGAGGATAAAACCATTACCGGCCCCCTGGAAAGAGAAAAACATTTCGGGCAAAAAGATCATGTCAGGGAGTATGGCAGGGATTATCCTGAAAGATTACGAATGGGCGGTTTCAGCGTTGAGGTGGATGATTACATCAAAACCCTTGACCCCGTGCTGGTGCAAAGACATGCATTGAAATTTGGGGGTCACATCAACTTTGGGGATATGATCTTTAAGGTTCAGAAATAAGATGCCCTACTTGTGAATGTACTCGCTCACCTGGTACCGGTTGCGGTCGCTGGAAGTTCTTGCAATCATCTCCGCCAGGAACCCTGTAAGGAATAATTGCGTACCTATGATCATGGTAATCAATGCTATGTAAAAATATGGACTGTCAGTAACCAAAGTGGCTTTTATCCCATGGCTGAGGTAGTAGAGTTTTTGAGCCCCAACCCAGGCAGCGGCAAGGAACCCGATCAGGAACATGATCGTTCCAAAAGTCCCGAAGAAGTGCATGGGCCGTTTCCCAAACTTGCTCACAAATGTTATGGACATCAGGTCGAGATAACCTTTGATCAGGCGTTCCATACCATATTTTGATGATCCGTACTTCCGGGCCTGGTGGGCCACCACCTTTTCACCAATATTTTTGTACCCATTCCATTTGGCAATAACCGGGATGTAGCGGTGCATCTCTCCATAGACCTCAATGTTTTTGATCACATCATTTTTATAGGCCTTCAACCCACAGTTAAAATCATGCAGTTTGATCCTGCTGACCCTTCGGGTCGTCCAGTTAAAAAATCTGGAGGGGATGGTCTTGCCAAATGGGTCATGTCTTTTCTTTTTCCATCCTGACACCAGGTCATAGCCTTCCCCTGTTATCATCTTGTATAATCCCGGGATCTCCTCGGGGCTATCCTGCAGGTCACTATCCATGGTGATCACAACATCCCCTTCAGCCAGTTCGAAGCCTTTGTTAAGAGCGGCGGATTTACCGTAATTTCTTCTGAACTTAACCCCCACAATGACATCATTCCCGGAAGCCAGTGATTTTATCACGTCCCAGGAATTGTCCGTACTGCCGTCATCAATAAAGATGATCTCATAAGAGAATCCATTCTCTTTCATGACCCTGCTGATCCAGTCATGTAATTCGACAAGTGACGCTGATTCGTTAAGGAGCGGGACTACAAGTGAGATATCCATAAGCAGGTATTAAGCGGCTTCCTGACCGGCCTTATCCTCACGTTTCACGAAAATCGAGGTGATTAGCGCCAGGATCAACCCTACAATAACATTCACGATCAGGGACCCCAAGGCATATATCCAGGGGCTCTGAAATTTTGCACTTATGGACAGTGCCTGTTCAATCTCGGCATCAGATAATCCTCTCTCAATTAACTTTTCTTCGGCAATGGCCATGGCCTCCTCCATGGCGCCCGGATCGATAAAAGTTAAAAAAACATAGGCATAAACAGCCACAATTATAGAGGCGAACAAGGCTGCCAGGAAACCTGTATTGAAGGCTTTTCCATAGGTGATCATTCCTCCGAGGTATTTATTCCTGAAGGAGATGGATGCCAGTAAAATACCGGCAAACAGGATGATGTTGGAAAGATAAGGAAGGAAAGGGTGCAATTTTAAGTCAAGCAAATACAGGACAAGATCATATACGATCATCCCAATCGATATCATAACCCCATAGCCAAAGGTTATTCCGGCAATGTTAATTTTCTTTTCTTCCATGGTTTAGATGTTTTTGTTAGTGCAAACTTAATAAAATTAAAGCAACTAATCAGTT
>DAOWEV010000175.1 GCA_030638325.1 Bacteroidales bacterium | reverse complement strand
TCTCCGATCCCAACTCCCTGTGCTACCGTATAATGAAGTGCTCCTGAAAGAATAATAAACAAGATTCCTTTAGTAATCGTATGCATATTCGTAACTTAAGATTGAATAATAACAAATTATAAACTGATTTTTTGTTTTTTTATTGTACCTGGTAATTCATAAGTTCTTCGTTGTGAGAAGTCAAAATAGTACTCAAATTATTAACTTTGACCCGGTAATGGAAACATTTTACAGTTCATATTACAAAGGTTTGGAAATGCCCGGGCATTTTGTGTCACGGGAGGTTCAGGCAGGCAGTGTCACGATAGGCGGGAAACAACCTGTCAGGATACAATCCATGACCAATACCAATACATTTGACACGGTATCGACCGTTGCTCAAACCATTGCATTGATCAAGGCCGGTTGTGAGCTTGTCCGGATCACCGCTCCAACTGTTAAGGCAGCCCGGAACCTGTATAATATCAAGAACGAATTAAGGTTAAAAGGTTACCAGACACCACTCATTGCCGATATTCATTTTCAGCCAAAAGCAGCAGAGACGGCAGCAGAGATCGTTGAAAAAGTACGTATCAATCCCGGAAACTATGCCGATAAAAAGAAAAAACCGGGAGCTTATTCTGATACCGCATATGATCTTGAGCTGATCCGTATTGCAGAACGCTTTCAGCCTTTATTAAAGGTCTGTCAATTCAACGGGACTGCCATCAGGATCGGGGTGAACCAGGGTTCTCTTTCCAACAGGATCATGAGCAGGTATGGGGACACACCTGCAGGAATGGTTGAATCGGCCCTGGAGTTTGCCCGGATTTGCGAGGATTTTAGCTTCCATAACTTTGTCATTTCTATGAAATCAAGCAATGTCAGGTTAATGATACAGGCTACCCGGCTGCTGATTGCCAGGATGACAGCCACTAAGATGAACTATCCCGTCCATCTGGGGGTTACAGAAGCCGGCGATGGGGAAGACGGGAGGATAAAGTCGGCCATTGGGATTGGAACCCTGCTCGAAGAAGGCATCGGCGACACCATCCGGGTCTCTCTTACCGAAGACCCTGTGAACGAAATTCCTTTTGCGAAAAAGCTTATTTCCTTTTATACTGATAGCAACGGCCTGAGAACACTTCCACCTGCAATGCCCCCCTTGAAAAATCCATTCACTTACCAGAAAAGAGATACCCTGAAAGTCGGGGATATTGGAGGTGATCGCCACCCGGTGGTGGTAGCAAGTACGCATGGCAATGAAGCGGATATTTCTCTGAAACCGGATTATATATTTGACAAAAAAGTGTTACGGGCTGTTACAGCTTCCTTCCACACCAGGATTTATTGGGTTAAAGATATCTTTCAGGGGGATCTTGCAGACGGGGAAAGGCCCATTGTTATTGAACCCGGATCAGATGCACCCGTAAGCGATTTCAGAAATGCTATTGATTTTTTAAACCATCATAACATCATGTTGCCAGTGATCCTGAAAAGTCATTACTCTTTTTCAGATCCTGTTGATTTCCTCATCAGGGCCTCCATTGACCTGGGAAGTCTTTTGGTGGATGGCGACTGTGATGGAATATGGCTTGGCGCCAGTGATTCAATGTCTCCGGAATATGCGCTACAAATGGCTTTTGGTATTTTACAGGCCAGTGGGGCGAGGATCACCAGAACGGAGTTCATCGCATGTCCTTCTTGCGGGAGAACTAAATTCAATATCCTGGAAGCATTGCAAAAAGTAAAGGCTGCAACAAATCATCTGAAAGGCCTGAAGATAGCCGTCATGGGTTGCATCGTCAATGGCCCGGGAGAAATGGCCGATGCTGATTACGGTTATGTGGGAGAGGGCCGGGGAAAGGTCACGATCTATAAATCCAGCATCCCCGTAAGTAAGAATATTCCGGAAAACGAAGCTGTTGAAACCCTGGTGGCCCTGATAAAAGAGCACATGGACTGGGTTGATCCACCTTAGATCATCGTTCCCACCCTTTCTTAACGATCAATTTAATGCTTTTCGGAATGATCTCAAAATCCAGGGGGGAATGTCCGAGTGATTCGCCATCGGTTTCCAGGAAGACAGATCGCTTTGGTTGTGATATGATCCGTATCTTGTCACCTACATGCGTTTCCACGATGGGGAGATCCAGAAACGAACCATCATATAATTTCTTAATGTTTTTTACAACATCCCATTTGGATGCATTTTTTATGATCGTCATATCAAACAAACTATCATCCGGAATGGCATTCGGTAACTGCATCATTCCACCCCCGTTATATTTACATATCCCGATACTCAGGCTGAAAACCTCTCCGCTAAAAACAAATTGGTTGTCGATACTGATCGAAACACGGGATTGTTTGTATTGGAAAAGACCGGTAAGCAGGTTGAATAAATATGCCAGCGCCCCTCCTCCACCTTTTTCTTTCATCAAATTTGTCTTTTTCGCCACAAGGGCATCATAGCCCATACCTGCCATATTTACGAAATACCTTTCTATTTTCTCATCCTTGTGATGATAAGTGACCTTACCGGCATCCTGAATAAAAGTTATTCCTTCTTTAAGGACTTTAACGGCTTCATGATATTTATCCGGGATCTTGTACATGCGGCCCCAATCGTTACCGGTGCCAACCGTGATCATTCCAAGAGTGACTTCATTTGTGTGCACTCCGGATTGCTGAAAAATACCATTTGCAACTTCATTGAGAGTT
Organism: Bacteroidales bacterium; assembly: GCA_030638325.1. GTDB lineage: Bacteria > Bacteroidota > Bacteroidia > Bacteroidales > JAGOPY01 > DAOWEV01. The sequence continues at coordinate 17,537 of DAOWEV010000175.1, read as the reverse complement.
CCATCTCCGCCGACAACGATCACTTTATCATAGCCATCATTAATATGTTCAGTTGTCAACCGGATTGCATGGTCGCGATGTTCTGTAAAAACGCTCTGAAAAACAAATCCGGCATCTTGTAACAGCTTGCTAATCTCCTTCCAGTCTTTCTCCCCCTTTTTCTTGCCGGCATTCGGATTCACGATCACCAACCACTCTTTCCTGGGTTTGTGTTTTTTAAGGTCTGACATCTTATGTTTTTTATTTTATTAATATCGAACCCTGTTATACTTGGCAACAGTGCAAGCATTGATTAACGATTTGAGATTAACGATTGAAGATTTTTACACTATCGTTAATCATTTTCTTTTCTACGCTAAAGTCAATCATTCTGTCTTCAGGTTATTTTTTACTCATAATGTTAATTAAACCATAAATCTAAAATCGTTAATCTCAAATCGTTAATCGTTAATCAATATGTTTGTAGCCTTGAGCTGCGTTAATAATTATTCAGGTTAGATCGGGTCCCGGAAGTTTTTCAAAAAAAGATAAAAAGACGAGAAAAAAGCAAATATGGTAGCCCCTGCCTGGGATTCAATAGTATCTTCAGATATCATTGAGACCATCATAATTATAAAAAAGGTCAGGTAAAAATAATCATAGAATTTAAACAACACTACGGGTGGATAAATAAGGCTGAAAAGGAACCAGACAACGCCTATAACACCAAAACCCACAAAAACAGCAAGGAACTGATTATGAGAACGCCACCTGAATTCTTCTTCAAGCAGAGAGTTCATCTTTTCATATTGCTCTTCAAATGACTGGTTCAGATCGCCGGTACCAACACCTATCAGCCAGTGATCGCTGACGATCCCCAAGGCTGCTTTCCAGTACTCAAACCGTTGCATTGCAGAGTGCCCGCTTGGGTTACCGGTAGCCTGATATCTTTTATATTCCCAAATGATCTTATACAACCGTACATACAGGCCGGGTTTCTCGTGGTATACAATATTTGCTACACCATTTTCTATCAGCGATACTTCTTCATCTGTCAGCTTACTCACGCCATCAGCATCTTTATAATATCCTTTGGATGTTAGGAACCTGATAATGGTATATTTGATCTCCTGTCCTTTTCTGTCTTCTCCTTCAAATTCAAAATCACTCTTTTTATTCCATGCTTCCTTCAATTCGTCAGTGGCAACATAATACCAAACGTAATACCCGTTTTCAACCTGAGTGGAAGAAAGATCGTGCCAGTACGGATTCCCCAGGGCTGTTGACTTTTCCAGTGAAGCAATTTCAACAGGGTAAACCCTGTAAACATCTTTTGCAATAGAAACAAAATAATAGATCATAACCGTTGGAATGATTATGCTGGCCGCGAGAATAGAGAACCTCAGAATGCGTCTTCTTCTCTCCTGAAATATAAGATGAAGGATCAGGGCAACAGAGGTAATGGTCAGGATAACCAGGCCGGTTATTGATGCAACAATAACGAGATATAAAACCAACCAGAGTAAAATGCCGGTAAATACAAACTTATAAACCGGCCGGTAATCATTTTTCTTTAGGATCAGGTACAACAACATAAAAACAGCAATGCAGATCAGAAGACTGAACCTGATATGAGAAATAAACAACGATACTTCCCTGATATCTGTGATCTCCCATGAAAACAGTATATATAAACTAATGATGGTGCCCACAAGAACGGAAGCAATGAACAGAAGCATAAGGTATTTAAACCTTCCCCGGTTTATAAAGCCTGTTGTCGAAAAGATCAATGGCAACAGGAAAATCGGGAATTTAATTCTGAGATCCTTCCAGGCATATTCAAAATTTGTGGTAAAGACCAGGCCGATAATGTGTATGAAATATATAGAGCTGAAAATAATGGCTGGTAAGTTTTCTCTTGAAAAGAATTCTTTGAATTTTCTGTAAATACCAGCAAAAATCAGGCGTATACCAACGGGAATGATAAAAATAATTCTTTTAAGCGGGGTATTCTTTTCCCAAAAAGTGTTCCAGTCTTTCTTCCTGATGCCATCCAGGATGAAAACCCCGGACAGTGAAAATTCTGCAACACTCATGAAATACTTCGACAAAGGAAGGGCAATAATAAGCATTGCCACGGAGATCAGGAAAAGTTTGTCGAGTATTTTATCGCCTTTCATCAGTCAAATAATCAAATTTGAAAATTCAAACAGTTCCTAAAAGTATAAAAAGTTTTGTACTTCCACCGGAATGTCGATAATTGCATTAAATAAGTTTCTCATGACTCTTTTCATCACTGTTGACTGTTGTTGTCTGTCTGCTGAGCTTGAATGGTCAGGATTTCCCGCATAACATCTTCCGGAGGTACATTCCTGATACATTCACAATCAAGGTTTTTCCGGCACTTTTCACAGTTAATACCGAGTACCAGAAAAGATGCTTTCGCTCCAACCGGAGCCCACCGGCCGGGGTGCATAGGGCGAATGGGGGGGTAGATGCCAACGGCTCCCCGGCCTAAGGCTGCAGCGAGGTGAAGGGGTCCTGTACTGGCCGCAACAAGGGCATCTGAATGCGCAATAAATGAAATAAGCTCCTCAAGGGAAAGTTTTCCAGTAAGGTCAACCACCCCGGGAAACCTGGATGGCAATCCGGCAGATTTGATCTCATCCCCTTCCTCTTTCGTTCCCGTAATAAAGATCCTGAATTTTTCAGAAGGCAATAATTTCAATAAAACAGTGAAGTTTTCAAGACCCCATTCCCGTGCGCTTCCCTTTGATTTTGGATGAATGATTAGATTGAATTTATCCCCGGAAAGCAAGCCGGATAATCCGGATGGAAGTGAAGAGATCCTGCTCATACCATACATTCCGGTAATTTCTTCGAGAGAAAACAGGTGTTTGCCCGTAAGACTCCTGATCAGTTTCAGGTTTAACTGTGCTTCGTGAAGATCCGAATTTCTTCTTGATAATTTCACAAGCCTATTACAGTTTACCCAGTGATACCAACGGCTGATAGTTCCCAATCTGAGTCTTATACCGGCTTTTTTAGCGAGGAAAGCTATTTCCTTATCCGGGAAAACGTGTATGATTATATCGGCTTTATAATTCTTCAGGGTTCTCACCCTCTCATTTTCTTTCAGCGCTTTTATCTCATCCCAGTCAATAAATTCATCCACTTTTTCGGATGAGCCGATCACGGCTCTCGTATATTTTTTTCCCAGAAACAGGATATACGCATCAGGGTATCTTTTCTTTAGTGCAGCCGCAACCGGCAATGTCAAAACAACATCGCCGATACTGTCGGTCCGGCTGATAATGATCCTGCTGAAACTCATTTCAGGTTCTTATTTTCCTGTTGATGGAGTTGTCGTAATTTGATATATTTCAAAAAAGTGGCGTTAGCGGATATCTGGCAGACCAGAAAGCCATAATAACCATCTAAAAACCCAAGTTTAAATATATAATCTCTCAAAAACTTGAAAACAGGGCTGAAAAGTATCTTAAAAAGATTTGCTTTTTTACCTTTTGCAAAAGCAGCTTTTACTGAAATATCCGTAAAGCGGTTCGCCTGGTTAACATGTTCTGAAATAGTATAATAAGAATAGTGCAACAGGTCACCTTTCAGGAAGTTCGTTTTCACACCATCCTGCATAACAAATTCATCATGAGGGTTTATTCCCTGCCAGGAGCCCTTACGGCTATCCCATAACCGTAATTTCCTGTCGGGATACCAACTATATCTGAGCCATTTCCCGCAATAATTTGTTAGACGATTGAAATAATATCCATCATGCGTCCAGTTTTTTTTGACATTTATTATGGAATGTTTCAATTCTTCAGATAATGCTTCATCCGCATCCAGGGACAGGATGTGTGGATTAGACGCCTGTTTCAATGCCCAGTTCTTTTGCTCGATATATCCTTCGAATTTGTGCTTAATAAACTTCACGCTGTAACTTTCACAGATCTTTTCAGTTCGATCATCCGAATAGGAGTCCACAATTACGATTTCATCAACGACATCCCTGACGGATTTGATACACCGGGCAATGTCTCTTTCTTCATTAAAGGTAATTATTACTGCTGAGATTTTAGGCATAACGAGCGGAATAGTGGTTTTACAAATCAAAGATACTATGTTATTTCAAAACAAGTGTCGAACTAAAACCACCTTTGGTGGAAATTAATTGACTGTTGCATGTTACAGGTTGCAGGTTGTTGGTTGCAAATTTTGCCGGCTGTTATTATCTTTTCCAGAATGCAGGGGACAACAGGATCAGAATGGTAAACAGTTCCAGTCGTCCAAGCAACATCATAAAGGAAAGAAACCATTTTCCCATACCGGGTATAAAGGCATAATTTTCTACCGGTCCCACTGCGCCCAGGCCCGGTCCGATGTTACCAAGTGTTGCAATACTGACTCCTAAGGCTGTATCGAAATCCAGCCCCATAAGCGACATTACCAAGGAACCAATAACGAGGATCAGGATATATAACTGAAAGAAAGCCATTACCTTGAAGATGACTTCCTGGGAGACTGCCTGGCCATTTAACCGTACCGGAATAATGGCCTTTGGGTGTATGGCCCGTTTCAATTCAAGGCCAACATTTTTGATCAATAAGAGCTGTCTGAGTACTTTGATACCTCCACCGGTTGACCCGGCCATGCCTCCGATAAACATAAGTATAAAAATGAAAAACCAAAGTTCGGCCGGCCATTGAAGGTAATCCGAGGTAATATAACCTGTAGTGGTAATGATGGAGACCACCTGAAAAAGTGAATCTCTGAAAGCCTTTTCAAAACCACCGCTATAATTTATTACCATTACAATCCAGATGACTGCCGAAAAGATAAAAATGACATATATGTATTTCCTGAATTCTTCGTTTCGCCAAACCTCTTTCAATCTGCCATGCAGAGCGAGGTAATGTAATGTGAAATTCATTCCGGCCAGTATCATGAATACCACTATGATATACTGGCTATAGGCAGAGAAATCAGCGATGCTGCCGTTTCGCGTGGAAAACCCGCCTGTTGCCATCGTACCAAAGGCATGACACAATCCTTCAAAAAGATCCATGTCTCCGGTCATGAGCAAGCCGGTTTCCACGAAAGTCAGCAGCACATAAATGCCCCAGAGCCTTTTTGCCGTACCCATGATCCTCGGGTGTAATTTATCCTTTTTAACACCAGGCATCTCCGCCGCATAAAGTTGCATTCCTCCTATTCCCAGAAATGGTAAAATTGCAACTGATAAAACAATGATCCCCATACCGCCGATCCAATGTGTCAGGCTCCTCCAGAACAGTATGCTTCTTGGCAATACTTCAATATCCTGAAGAACGGTTGCCCCGGTTGTGGTAAACCCCGACATGGTCTCGAAAAAAGCATTTGTAAAATCGGGAATGGTCCCACTGATTAAAAAGGGGAGGGTTCCGAAAAGGGAAATTATAACCCAGGCAATTGAAACAATGAGGTATCCCTCCTTGCGGTTTATACTTTTGCGTTGATCATTTTTATTCAGTATCCAGAGTGTTCCCCCGGCCAGGGATGTAATAAAACCGGAAATAAGCAGGCTGTACCATTTACTTTCGTGGTAATATAATGCAAAGGGTAATCCCAGGAGCATCAATAAGCCCTCAAACACAAGCAGGAAGCCCATCACTTTCAGAATAAGCTTTATGTTGATCTTTGCTCTGTTCATCTCCTGTGAAAAAATAATTTTTACCCGGTCAGGCATTAAAAAAGTCACCGGCTTTATGAATGGCCTGTGGCAGGGAAAAAACAACAACTTTATCATTTTCCCGGATCAAGAAGTCACCGACTGCAATATAACTATCCTTCCCCCTGACAATACCCCCGATAATGGCCCCCTTGGGGAAATTCAAATCCCTGATCGGTTTTTTAGTTACCGGTGAATGTGGTTTGGCAACAAATTCCAATACTTCGGCATTGATACCGCTCAGGCATTTTATGGAAGTTACTTCGGCAGCAATGGTATACCTTATGATATTACTGGCCGTACTTAACTTTTTACATACAATGGTATCTATTCCAACGTTCTGTGCAAGATCTATATAATCAATATTTTCCACCAGGGCAATGGTTCTTTTGACGCCAAATTTTCTGGCATGCAGGCATGATAAAATATTTGTTTCAGAATTATTGGTCAGGGCCACAAAAGCATCCATTCCTACAATATCCTCATCTTCAAGCGTTTGGATGTTTCTGGCATCGCCATTGATAACCAGGGCTGTGTCCAGAAGATTGGTCAGTTGGAATGCCTTGTTCTTATCCTTTTCGAGGATCTTGATATTCATCTTGTGTTCAAGTATACGTGCAACCGTCCGGCCAACTCTTCCGCCCCCGATGATCATTACATTACGAATATCTATCTTTTTTTTGCCTCCCAGTTTCAACAGTGCATCGAGCCCTTCCGGCTTGGTGATCACATATGACATATCTTTAGCACGAAATATATCATCACCTTTAGGTATGATGGTTTCTCCATCCCGGTGTAAGGCCACTGCCCTGAAATGCAGGTCCGGATATTCATTGGCTATTTCATTCAGGGTTTTATTTACCACTGTGGCATTTTCATCCAGTTTGATCATGAACAGTGAAAGTTTCCCTTCAGAGAAATCAAATATTTCAGTTGCAGCCGTCTGTTTCAGCAAATCAATAACCTCTTTTGCAGCAATATCTTCAGGGCATACGAGGGCATCAATACCCATATCATAAAACATCGCCTGATTCTGATTAGACAAATACTCCATGTTATTAACACGGGCAACGACCTTCTTAGCTCCCAATTTTTTTCCGAGAAGTGCCGTTATAATATTTATTTTTTCATCATGAAGCACAGATATCAACAGATCGGTCTTTTTGATATTTGCGCTTTTCAGAACGGAAATTGATGTTGAATCTCCCTCAACGGCCAACACATCTTCATGTGCTTCAATGGATTGCAACAGATCTTCATCGCGAGTCAGCATCGTGATAAGATGATCTCCCTTTGAAAGTGCCTGTGCGAGGTAATGCCCTACTTCACCATCACCTGCAATAATAATTTTCATGACTATAATTTATGTTCTGCTACGAAATTAATAGGTAATGATTAAATGATTGAATGCTAAAATGATTAAATGAATCAATTGGAAACAACAACTAACATTTTCGCATTTAAGCATTTAAGCATTTTCACATTTACACATTTCCATTAAAATAAAAGAAAAACCTAATATATTTCGGCTGCGAATTTATAATTATTAACCAAATTACAATAAAAGATGTGAAAATATTAATCAGAGTTTGTCTATACATTCGAGGTTTTCCAGAATGTTGCTGAGTTTTAAAGGCTTATACTAATATCATCCCAGTCGAGACCAAACTTGAATTTTTCACGAAAATCATTAAGTTTACTGTAACTTAAGTTAACTGTTTCAAATCCGGCAGTGCCTGATCGTAACGATGTCATTTTGTGGCCAATCATATCAAATACCGCTGAGTCCCCTGTATGATCAGTTCCCCTTTCGTCTTCACCAATCCTGTTAACACCTGCGACATATACCTGGTTTTCAATAGCCCTGGCTGCGAGCAAGGTTTTCCATGCATGGCTGCGCGCCCCAGGCCAGTTTGCTAAATATATCAGCATATCATAATCGTGCTTACCATTGATAAACCGGTTTCTGCTCCAGACCGGAAAACGGAGGTCATAACAAACCAACGGACAGATTCTCCAGCCTTTCAGTTCCGTAATTAACTTATGGTTGCCCGCCGAAAAGTGTTTATGTTCTCCTCCCATCCGAAAAAGATGCCGTTTATCATAAAACTCATAACTACCGTCAGGGCGCATCCATACCAGCCTGTTATAATAATTACCGGTATCCTTTATGATCAGGCTCCCGGTAATAGCACATCTCTTTTCGGTTGATTTTCGTTTAAGCCAGCTAAATGTCGGCCCCTCCATAACCTCAGCCACTTTTTCCGGACTGGTGATAAAACCGGTATTGAACATTTCCGGCAATATGACCAGGTCTGAAGGTCCGGACTGATCCAGATAATCATCAAACCGGGCCAGGTTTCTATCCTTATCTTCCCAGAACAGGGGCGTTTGTATGATGGTTACTGTCAGATCCTGCATAAGATTTCCGCTGCTTTTTTAAGGGTCTCTTCGTTTTTGGCAAAACAAAGCCTGATGGTTTGTTGATCCTTGCCGTTATGATAAAACGGAGACAAAGGTATACTGGCAATGCCATTTTCCTTAGTCAGCCTGATGGCAAAATCCAGTTCTGCCTCATCTGAGATATCACTGTAATCGACACACTGAAAATACGTGCCATAGGAAGGAATGATCCTGAACCGCGAGTCTTTTAATAAGTCCACAAAATAATCACGTTTTTTTTGAAAAAACGCTCCAATACCGGTATAATTTTTTTTGTTTTTCAGGAATTCTGCAATAGCATGCTGAACAGGCGTATTACAAGAAAACACCGTGAACTGATGAGTTTTACGGAATTCTGTCATGAGTATTTCAGGAGCCAGGACGAAACCCATCTTCCATCCAGTGGCATGAAATGTCTTACCAAATGACCCAACAACAAAACTTCTTGCTGCGAGGTCAGGGTATCTGCAAACGCTTTCGTGACGTAAACCGTCATATATCAGATGTTCATATACTTCATCGCTAAGCAGGATCAGGTCCTGTTCCTTAACAAGTTTTTCTAATCTTTTTATGTCTTCTTTACCCAGCACACTTCCGGAAGGGTTATGAGGGGTATTAATAATGATCATTTTGGTGCGGTGTGAGACCAGCCTGTAAAGTTGCTCCCAGTCGATCCTGAAATCAGGAGCCGACAATTGAGTATATTTCACTATTCCGCCGTTGAGCTTAACAGCAGGAACATAAGAGTCGTAAGCGGGTTCCAGAACAATGACTTCATCTTCATCACGGATTATGGAAGAGATGACCGTATAAATAGCCTGGGTGGCCCCAGCTGTAATGTTGACTTCTGTGTCAGGATCATAATCGGCCCCATACATTGCTTTGACTTTTTGTGCTATTCTTTTGCGAAGGGAAGGTATTCCCGGCATCGGAGCATATTGATTGTACCCTTCCTTCATATAATGATTTATGCTGGAGATCAATTCTGCTGAAACTTCAAAATCAGGAAAACCCTGGGCAAGGTTAATGGCATTGTGCTCATTTGCAAGCTGCGACATCACAGCGAAAATGGAAGTCCCCATCTGAGGGAGCTTGGATGTGATCGTTCCCGGAAATTTATTCATTTATTTGTTTATTTGCTTAGTAAACGCAAAAATAAAGATAAAATGTCTGAATGATCGGGTCAAAATGGTATTTTTGCTGTTGCCGGGTTACGAATTCATCAATTGATATTAACAAGTGTATCATTTACCTTCTGCAAACACGATAACAAAATGAAAACCATAGAAAATTTTGATTTTAAAGGGAAAAAAGCACTTATCAGGGTAGATTTTAATGTGCCCCTGAATGAGCAATTTGAAATTACGGATACCACCAGGATTGATGCGGCCATCCCGACCATCAGGAAAGTACTAAAGGATGGGGGCGCTGTCATTCTCATGTCACATTTAGGCCGCCCGAAAGAGGGCCCTGAAGAAAAATTCTCCCTGCAACACCTCACAGGATACCTTTCGGAACAGCTTGGGGTTATTGTACAATTCGCAGATGATTGCATTGGAAACCAGGCACGGGAAAAGGCTTCAGCCCTAAAGGCGGGGGAAGTGCTTTTGCTGGAAAACCTGCGTTTTTATAAAGAAGAGTCCGTGGGTGATGAATCTTTTGCAAAGAAACTGGCATCGCTTGGCGATATTTATGTGAATGACGCTTTTGGCACAGCTCACAGAGCCCATGCTTCTATTGCAGTGATCGCTAAATTTTTTCCTGACAATAAAATGTTCGGATATATCATGGGAAATGAGCTCACGAATATCGATAAAATCCTAAAGAATGCCCCCCGGCCATTTACTGCGATCATAGGAGGGGCAAAAGTCTCAGGAAAGATTGAGATCATCAATAACCTGCTCGATAAGGTGGATAACCTGCTAATCGGGGGTGGTATGATGTTTACCTTTATAAAAGCAATAGGGGGAGAAACCGGGAGTTCGCTCGTTGAAAAAGAGCTCCTCGAGGTGGCTAAAAACATCCTGGATAAAGCAAAAGAAATGGAGGTTGATTTATACATTCCGGAAGACACGGTCATCGCCAAAAATTTTTCCAATGATGCTGAAAGAAAGGTTTGTGATGTATTCAATATCCCGGATGGATGGATGGGGCTGGACATTGGTGAAGATACTGCTAAAGCATATGCTGACATCATAATGGATTCAAAAACCATTTTATGGAATGGCCCGATGGGTGTTTTTGAGTTCTCTCATTTCGAAGCCGGCACAAAAGCAGTTGCAGAGGCCATTGGGGAAGCCACTCAAAAAGGAGCTTTCTCATTGATCGGAGGCGGAGATTCGGTGGCAGCTATCAACAAATACAAGTTGAAGGATAGGATCAGCTATATCTCAACCGGCGGTGGCGCCATGCTGGAATATATTGAGGGGAAAGAGTTGCCGGGCGTTAAGGCGATTGGTTATTAGTCAATATTCCAGTTGTGAAAATTAATTTTCTGTTGCAGGTTGCAAATTGAATAACCTGAAACATGCAACTTGCAACCTGAAACAGACAACAAGTTGGTACATTTTGTTTTTTTAAGCATCTAAAGCTGCCTCAATACCCTCTCCTCTGTTTCTTTCTTCAGGTCAAAATCTTCCAGGCTGAGCATAGGCATGATAAGTGGGACTATGGAAGCAACAGGCCGGTAAAGAAGACTGCCTTCTTTTGTCTTTTCTGAAATAAGTTTTTGATTTGTATCGAAACTATTGATTACTAATAGGATAAGGCTTAATAACACGGCGGCTTTAAGAATACCGAAAACAGTCCCCAGCGATTTATTAATAAACCCGAGGGCTACGATGTCAACCAATTTCTCCACCAGTTTGCCAATAGCATATACAGCCAGGGCGATTACTATAAATGTTACAATAAATGAAATGATGGAAAGATACCGGCCCTCGATCTCGAAGTTATCTGTCAAAAACTCTGCAGCAAACCAGGAAAAGTGAATGGCCGCGTAAATCCCTATAATCAAAGCTGCCAGGGATGTTAGTTCAATGATCAATCCCCTGGAAAATCCTTTCCAGGCAAACCAAATGAGCGGTATTACCAGGATAATATCCAGTATGTTCATTATTTTAGTCTTTTTGTTAGTTCTGTTGCGAAGATAAAATCATTCAACACAGTGTTATCAGCCTTCAGGACACTGATCTTGTTTCCGGTCCACCAGAGTTCTCCTTGATTAATGAATGCAATATTTTCACCGATCTTGAGGACAGAATTCATATCGTGTGTATTCACAATGGTGGTCATATTAAAATCATGGGTAATCTCGCTGATCAGCTCATCGATCACACCTGCTGTTTGAGGATCGAGGCCTGAATTGGGCTCATCACAGAATAAATACTTTGGGTTCAGGGAAATGGCCCGGGCAATGGCCACCCTTTTGATCATGCCCCCGCTAAGTTCAGAAGGCATCAGGGCATTTTGTCCTTCAAGGTTAACCCTTTCAAGGCAAAAATTCACCCGTTTGAGTTTCTCTTCATAGCTTTCCCTTGTAAACATGGAGAGGGGAAACATAATATTTTCCTCAACGGTCATATAATCGAACAGCGCCCCGCCCTGGAACAACATTCCGATCTCCTGCCTGATCTTTTTTTTCTTCTTAAATGAGAGTTTTGAATAACTGCGGCCATCGTATTCAATATCGCCTTCATCAACATCATATAATCCAACCAGGCATTTCATCAATACTGTTTTTCCAGAGCCACTTTGCCCGATAATCAGGTTTGTTTTCCCCTCTTCAAAATGGAAGGAAATATTCCTCAGGATTTGCTGATCGCCGAATGACTTTGATATGTTCTTTGCATCTATCATCAAAGAAGAAGTTGAGTCAAAATGAGGTTGAATAATATGATAAATATACTGCTGTATACCACTCCTTTGGTGCTGGCATTTCCAACATCCAGAGATCCACCACTGATAGAATACCCCTGATATGCTGAAATGGTTACAATAAGATATGCAAAGACGATGGTTTTAATCAGGGCATAAAAAACAGTATATGGCTCAAACCAGCTCTGAATACCTATTATATAATCTGCGGAAGAGACCAATCCAAATGAAATACAGGCAAGCCAACCTCCCGCAAGACCAAGAAACATGCTGAATATCACCAGTATAGGATTAAATATGACGGCTGCGATAACTTTCGGAAACACTAAAAAGTTAGCTGAATTCACCCCCATGATCTGTAAGGCATCGATCTGTTCAGTTACCCGCATGGTACCTATTTCAGAAGCGATCCTGGAGCCAACTTTACCGGCCAGGATAAGGCTGATGACAGTAGGCGCAAACTCAAGTATCACAGACTGCCGTGTTGTAAAGCCCACCATTGTCATCGGGATAAATGGATTATCAATATTATAAGCTGTTTGAATGGCAACTACGGCACCCATAAATGTTGATATTACAGCCACGATCCCAATTGAATCCACTCCCAGGTTCTGAAACTCAACCATCAACTGTTTGCCAAACATCTTGCCCTTATCAGGTTTGCGAAAAACCTGCAGCATCAGTATCAGATATTTACCGAGAGATGAAATCATCAAAAATCAATAATAAACTACTAAATTATAGATAATTTAAATACCCTGTCATTGAATTATACTTAAATAGTAATTATTTAGCTATGATGTATATTTAATCAGTGTTAAATTAATAACTAAATTCGAATATCTAAATCCTAAACAAATTAAAATGACCGAAGTACAAAATTCAAAACGGCATAATCTTGAGGAAAGTTGAATCAACACAGGAGGCAATAGAGTTTTAAACATTCTAAAATTTGGATTTTGATATTGTTTAGGTTTTAGAAATTAGAGCTTAGAATTTAACATAAGATAAACATTCGTATGATGTATAACACCTAAATAGTTACCTTAAATAACAACAAATGGCCTAAATTTAGTATTTTTGATTTCGGTTTTTTTCTAAAATCAATGCGATTACAGAACAGATATATCAGCGTCTTTATCTTTTTCCTTCTTGTTTCAGTATTATGTATATCGTGTAGCACGTCAAGATATCCATATAAAAAACAAAGGAAGAAAAAATGTGACTGTCCCCGCTGGTCCATGAACAATCCTTCGGAATTTCCGGACACCTATTATGCAAAACAACTATAAGGCTATACTTGAAGAATATCTTCCCCGCGGATCGTCGGATTACATTTTCAACTGGCTTGTTGAAAAGAAAGTACATTTGAAGATTACCCGGAACCGGACCTCAAAAACGGGTGATTACAGGCCGCCCATAAAATCTCCCCAACACCGGATCTCTGTAAATCATGACCTGAATGAATATGAGTTTCTAATCACCCTGGTTCATGAAATGGCGCATCTTCTGGTCTGGGAAAAGCACCAAAATAAAGTCAGGCCACACGGAGTGGAATGGCAGCAGGATTTTAACATTCTGATGAAACCGTTACTGGAGAATGGCATTTTTCCGGATGACCTGAAAGAAACCCTGCATCATTATTTTTTTCGTGCCAAAGCCTCCCGGTTTGCCGACCAGGAACTTACCCGTTTATTGGTGAAATATTCAAACAACGAGGAGGGAATTTTTCTTGAGGACCTGTCTGAGGGTACTGTATTTAAGGCGCACAACCGTATATTATATCGCAAACAAAAAAAATTAAGGAAAAGGTATCGTTGTATCCGCCTGGATAATAATAAAATATATTTATTCAATCCGGTGGCTTTGGTGGAAGAGGTGAAAGGTGAAATTGAAGGTAATTAGTAACGTCTTTATGGGCTAGTCGGAAGACAGGAGACAGAAGTCGGAAGTCGGAAGTCGGAAGTCAGAAGTCGGAAGTCAGAAGTCAGACCCCGAAAGCTTTCGGGGGAAGTTTAAAGAAATTTTGCTTTTGGCTTTGAAAAAAAAACTTGCGAAAAAAATTTATTTGGTAATAGTATAAGACAAAAAGAAAAAAATATGCGTAATAATTTTTGTGTGATCATGGCGGGGGGTATCGGCGCCCGTTTCTGGCCAATGAGCCGTACGGCCCACCCGAAGCAATTTATTGACATCCTGGGGACTGGAACCACGCTTATCCAGCAAACATTCAAGAGGTTCTTACATGTATGCCCGAAAGAAAACATATACATAGTAACCAATGAAATATACCGGGACCTGGTTATGGAGCAATTGCCCGGACTGTCGGAGGAGCAAGTGTTATGTGAGCCGGACCGCCGGAACACAGCACCGTGTATTGCCTATGCGGCATATAAGATCTCGATGAAAAACAAGCATGCCAATATCGTTGTGGCACCATCGGATCATCTCATATTGAAAGAAGACACTTTCGTTAAACAAATCAAAACAGCATTTAAAATTACCGCTGAAAACAATTGGTTACTCACACTGGGCATTGAACCTTCACGCCCGGACACCGGGTATGGTTATATCCGGTTTTATAAAGAGCCTCTCATAGAAGGAAAAGACAAAGAGGTCAGAAAAGTCAGGACTTTTACTGAAAAACCCAAACTTAAGACGGCCAAAGAATTCCTGAAAAGCGGAGACTATCTCTGGAATTCCGGTATCTTTATATGGTCGCTGAATAGTATATTGGATGCTTTTAAACAACACCTGCCTGAGGTTGATAACATCTTTAAAGAAGGTATAGGAAAGTACGGTACCCGTGAGGAAACTGCATTCATACAAAAGGCATATACCGTTTGTGAAAGTATCTCTATTGACTATGGGGTGATGGAAAAAGCAGAAAATGTCTATGTTTTACCATCCGAATTCGGGTGGTCGGACCTGGGAACCTACGGATCATTGTTTGATCTCCGCACAAAGAATGATGCACATAATGCCATCACAGGAAACAATGTGATGACATATGACACCAATAACTGTATCATCCATATGCCAAAAGATAAACTGGTGGTGTTACAGGGACTGAAGGATTATATTGTTGTTGAGGATGATGACATATTACTGGTATGCCAGAAAAGAGAAGAACAACAGATCCGCCAGATCGTGAAGGATGTTAAAATGGAAAAAGGAGAACAATTTGTTTAATAAGTAAAAACCTACCCTCTAAGAAGGTGGATTTCTAAGTCAAATTAAATATCATTACCATGAAGAAGATTCTGTTTGCATTTATTGTTTTGTTGTTAATATTCAATCCGCCCGCAAAAGCTGATGAGGGTATGTGGATCCCATTGCTGGTTGACCGCTTGAATTATAAAGACATGAAAAAAATGGGTTTGCAACTCTCTCCCGAGGAAATTTACAGCATTAATACTGCCAGTCTTAAGGACGCTATCGTGATCTTTGGAAGGGGCTGTACCGGGGAGATCATATCAGACCAGGGACTGCTGCTCACTAACCACCACTGTGGTTACGGGCGGATACAGTCGCACAGCACCATTGAACATGATTATCTTACCAACGGCTTCTGGGCTATGAGCAAAGAAGAAGAATTACCCAACCCCGGGCTTACCGTTAAATTCCTTATCAGCATCGAAGATGTTACTGAGAAAGTTCTTGCCGGGCTTCAGGGTGACATGACAGAGGAAGCCCGCAACGATAAAATAAAGGAAATCAGTGAGAAGCTGCAACAAGAAGCCACTGGGGATACACATTACAATGCTGCGGTGCGCAGTTTTTTTGCTGGTAACGAGTTTTATCTTTTTGTTTATGAAACATATAAAGACATTCGTTTGGTGGGCGCCCCGCCTTCATCTATCGGTAAATTCGGAGCTGACACCGACAACTGGATGTGGCCCCGCCATACCGGTGATTTCTCTTTGTTCAGGGTATACACCGCCCCCGATGGTACACCGGCTGAATACTCCGAAGACAACATCCCGCTCAAGCCGAGGTATTATCTCCCCATATCACTCGATGGCATCAAAAAGGGTGAATTTTCCATGATACTTGGCTATCCGGGAGGCACTCAGCGCTACCTGACATCGTATGGGGTTGACCTGGCCATCAATAAGTACAATCCAACTGTGGTAACGTTACGCCGGGAAAAGCTGGACATCATGCGGGCCGATATGGATGCAGATGATGGGATCCGTATAAAATATGCCTCCAAATATGCCAGAATGTCCAACTACTGGAAGTATTTTATCGGACAAACAAAAGGGCTGAAGCGGCTGAAGGTTTATAATAAAAAGCTGGAACTTGAAAAGAAATTCGAAGACTGGCTCAGAACCGATCCGGGGCTTCAACAAACATATGGTGATGCACTGTTAGACATCAGAAAAGCATACGGGATCATCGATGAATATACGCTGTCCAAGGTTTATTACCGCGAGGCTATTTCAAGAGGGGCCGAGATCCTGGGCTTCGCCAATGGGTTTTCCGGGTTATACAAAGAACTGACTGCTGATGATCCTGATCCCGAAAACACCAAGGAAATGATCGCATCATTGAAAACGTCATCGGTAAAATATTTTAAAGATTATAACCTGCCCACAGATAAAAAGCTCCTGGCGGCCATGATAAAGATGTATTATGAAAACATCCCCATGGATCAGCAACCTGATTACCTGAAAGATATGGCAAAAAAATACAATGGTGATTTTAATAAATATGCTGATTATATTTTTAAAAAATCCATATTCACAAGCCTTCATAATGTTGAAGCTTTTCTTGAAAACCCCAAAGCAAAAAAGATATCCGGAGACCCTGCTTACATCGCTTACCAGGCATTTACCGGCAATTACAGCCAGCTCCGCGATAAAGCTGCAGAGGCTACCGCATCTTTGCACAAAGGGAACCGCTTATTTGTTGCAGGGCTCCGGGAAATGTACCCGTTCAAAAACTTCTATCCTGATGCTAATTTTACAATGCGACTGACATATGGTACCGTAGAAGATTATTATCCCGCCGATGCAGTACATTTTAACTATTACACCACTTTATCAGGGGTCATGCAAAAAGAAGACCCTTCGACCTGGGAGTTTGTTGTTCCGGAGAAACTTAAGAAGCTATATAAAGACAAGGATTTTGGGGACTACGGTGACAATGGTATCATGAATATCTGCTTTACCACCAATCACGACATTACCGGCGGCAACTCCGGGAGTCCGGTGATCAACGGAAAGGGAGAGCTGATTGGCCTGGCTTTCGATGGGAACTGGGAAGCCATGAGCGGTGATATTGCCTTTGAGCCGGAACTCCAGAGAACTATCAATGTTGATATCAGGTACGTGCTGTTCATCATTGATAAATACGCTGGGGCTCAGAATATTGTGGGTGAATTGACACTGGTAAAAAGCAGGTAGTAGCAAGACAAGCCAATGATACAATAACGGTAAGGATGGCATCTTTTAAAAAGATACCATCCTTCAGGAGATCATTTTATTTCAATTTCTGCATGTATTCTCTCATT
>DAOWEV010000229.1 GCA_030638325.1 Bacteroidales bacterium | reverse complement strand
AATTATTGACGGGTCAGGAGCCCGGGCCTTTAAAAAAGATATTGGTTTAATTGGAAATAAAATAGTCGCTATCGATGATCTGAAAAACTCAACAGCTGATATTATAATAGATGGTGAAAGCCTTGTAGTTTCTCCTGGCTTTATTGATATCCATACTCACACCGATATACACTTAATGGTTAATTCCAAAGCGGAAAGTAAAATACACCAGGGAGTTACAACAGAAGTGTCGGGTAACTGTGGTTATTCTCCCTTCCCTTTAAATGATATTGATTTCAAGGAATTGGATACAAATACATTTGAAAAATATGGAATTCATATTAACTGGAGAAATACCGATGGATTTTTAAAAAAACTCGAGGACCAAAAAATTTCAATTAATTATGCAACATTTACAGGGCAAGGGACTTTACGGAGCATTGTGATCGGTAATAATGACGTTCAGGCAACAAAGGAACAAATAAAGGAGATGAAAGATTTGCTGGAACGTTCAATGGCAGAGGGTAGCTTTGGACTCTCAACGGGACTTGAATATGCTCCCGGAAGTTACTCATCGACAGAAGAACTGATAGAGTTGAATAAAGTGGTTGCAAAAAATGGCGGAATTTACGCAACGCACATACGCAGTGAAGATGATCATGTAGAAGAGGCTATCCAGGAGGCTCTGCGGATCTGTAAAGAAGCCGAAGTTTCAACACAGATTTCACATCTGAAAGCATGCAATCAGTCCAATTGGCATAAAATTGACCATGTGCTGGAAATGATCCACACTGCTGCAGAATCCGGTATGCCGGTCAAAGCCGATCGATATCCGTATATCGCTTACAGCACAGGTCTTATCATGTTCCTGCCATTATGGTCCCGGCAGGGAAGTACAGAAGAAATATTATCCCGGTTGCAGGATAGTAACACGGCAAGAAAAATTAAGGATCATGCTGAAAACAAGGGGCAAAGTATCGGAGGATGGGACCGGGTGATTATTGGCTCCTGTTTTTTAGAAAAAAATAAAATATGGGAAGGAAAATCAGTGCAGGCCTGTGCACTTGAGCTAAATACAACAGCGTTTGAGTTTATACGAAATATCTTAATCGAGGAGAATAACCGTGTATCAATTATAGGATTTGCAATGGATGAAAACAATTTAAAAAAGGTACTTTCATCTTCTCATGTCATGATTGGTTCTGATGGAAATGCAGTAGCTCCATACGGAAAACTTTCAGAAGGAAAGCCGCACCCACGGTTTTACGGGACATTTCCAAGGGTTCTCGGCAAATATTCCAGAGAAGATAAACTATTTGACCTGGCTACAGCAGTAAAAAAAATGACTTCTATGCCGGCGGCAAAACTTGGTTTGCAAAAACGCGGGCTGATTGCTAAAGATTACTTTGCGGATATTGTTCTTTTTAATCCGGAAACGGTTATCGATAATGCAAGCTTTGTAAATCCGCATCAATTTCCTTCAGGGATTGAGTATGTAATTGTTAATGGGGGAATTACCATTAAAAACGGAAAACATACCGGAACACAGGCAGGCACTGTTTTAAGACATCGTTCATCTTAATTCTTAAGCATAACTAATTTTCAACCTGGAACTTACCCAACCTTACAGCATTGCTTTTCAATTTTTTGATGTTGTTGAAAATGTATTTGTATATCTGGAAACAGACAAATGAAAGAATAACATAACTTTACAGGACGTTGCCTGAAAATTATGAATTTTTGGCATGTTTAGTATAATTTGCTTAAATATTGAGAAGTAGAAATAATGAAGATGACCAAAATCGAAAAGAAGTTTGTTAACAGCAAAAAACACGCTGAAAGAAACTTTAAGCTTTTCGATGAGCTATTCACACAATTCGATAGCAGCGGCATAAATAAAGTATTAGAAATTGGCTGTGGCATCGGAGCAGTTGCATCATATTTTAGTGACAAGTATGGAATGAATGTTATTGCTACCGACGTTGATCCTGAACAAATTAAACTTGCAAGAACCCATTATACAGAGAACGCAAACCTGCAATTTCTTGAGGCAAATGCCGCAAAGCTTCCGTTAAAAGATATTGAATTTGACATGGTGCTGTCATTTAATGTTTTTCACCATATTAGTGATTGGCGTGGAGTATTATCAGAGGTCAGTAGGCTTTTGAAAACAAAAGGCTTTTTTCTGTTTTCAGACCTGGCATATCCGAAAATCGCCACAATTATGTTTAAACCTTTCATGAAAAAATATGGTATTTATACTATTGAAGACATAATCCATGTGTCACAAAGTAATGCTCTTAATATTGTTTTTAGGAAAAGGCCATCAGGTATAATGATGACCCAACAGAGTATTGTTTTTCAAAAGGGCTAACACAAGCAAGAAGAAAGATAAATTTTGAGATTAAATTATGAATATCAGAGGTCATCATCTTTTTTGTACTTACTGTTTTTATGGTTCCGGAAAAAAGAAAGCGGAAGATTTTTTTGGTGTAGAGAATGCCATTCCGGAACTATTAATAAAATTACGCCAGAATCCCGATATAGAGATATGTGTAAAAACTGATCTTGATGATATATGTGAAATTTGTCCTCTAAGAAGACCGGATGGTTGTGGTCGTAGTTTCGATGCTGCCGCACAAAACAAGAAACTTAGTAATTGGGACAGGGCTCTTTTGGATACACTTGAACTTAAAGAAGGCGATAGTATTAATGCAAGATTACTGGAGATTTGTATTCGGGAAAAGGTACCGGATATAAGTAAGTTTTGTAGTAACTGCTCTAGTGCTTCACCAAGTGGATGGAAAGAATATCAGATTGGGATTCGTAAAGGCTTTTGGCCGGACGAACTATGAACTATGAAGATAAATGATCCGGTTGACTTATATAACGGTGAACAGGCTTTTTGGCTCCTTTATTATATGACAGATGGAGCAGGACAAACAGATATGGTTTTTTTTGATGATGTTAATGTTTCAACCATGAAGACATATTTAATAATTACCTTAAGTTGCCTGGCAATGTTTAACTTTTCCTGCGAAACAGGAAAGAACAGAACCGGGCTGGAAGATGATTTTTCTAATACTGACGGCTGGTACGAGGTGCGCCCGGGAAAGGACACCATCTCTCCGTCCCTCAAAATGGAGTCAAAAGATGGCTCCCTGACCATTCATCATAAATTCCGGACCCTTGAAGAGGCTTATAAGAAGTGGGACTGGATAGAAAATGATATTGATTATTCCACGAACCTGAGAAAAAACTATAGTGAGCTTGACCTGGATAAATACCATTATGTGGTATTGAATGTAAAGGAAAAAGGCTCAAGCTCTTATTTCGATATTAATGGCTATACCACGAAATTGGGATATACTACGGGTATTACGGTAATTGATCTGCATGATTATGATGATCAAAGGATCAAGGGTAGGCGGGAAGTGGATTTTGGAATTGATCTCCAGGATAATCATACTTTCCTGGTCCTGGATCACCTGAAATTTGTCTCGAAACTCAACAAAGAAGAAAAGGAAAAGCTCATAGGAGGCGGATTGACCATCCGTGATGAAAACCTGGATCCCAGGCCTTACCATGGATTGGAGGCATTGAAATCAAGGGAGAATACGGCGATTCCTTCAATAGACGGGGAAGAAATGGCTATTTTCAGGGATGATGCTACAGGTGCAATAACTACCCGACTGACTGCCACCCCCGGTGATGATTATTTTGGAGAAGGGGGCATCTGGTCCACAGATGGGAAGGCCATTAAGTTCGAGAGCAACAGGAATATCGGAGGTATCCCGGTATGTATTCCCGGCGAGGGAAGGGTAGTAGTCGGACCGGCTGATGCCGGATGGAGGATGTGGAGCAATGAGGATCCGGATATCCTTTATGTGATGAAAAAACAGGGATTTAAATTCAGTGTATATTCGTGGGACATAAGTACCGGAACGGAAGATTTTATTGCTGATTTTGAAGTCCCTGAAATAGGCTCATATGTTGAGTTTAAACGTTTTACTCCCCTGGGGAATATTGTGGTAGCGTTTCGTGAAACACCACATTTATACATTATAGATGTGCACAATAAAGAAGCAAAATACATACCATTGCCCACCCGCCTTAAAGATGCCGGTATTGGAAAGAACGAAAAGATCGTGAGATGGGCCAACTGCTATACCTTCGAAATCCGCTGGAAAAACCTGGATACCGGAAAAGAAGGACTTGTACCGAGTTTCAGTGCCGGGCACGCCAGCTGGGGCTCAAACGGAATGGTTGCTAATTTTGGTGGACATCTGAATGTTTTTGTGTCTGGTGATGTGAGCATGACCTGGACTCCCGGGGATCTCATTTCTGTTTGGGCCAACTGGAAAAATGATATTGTGACCGATTACGGCAGGCTTACGGATGACAATCAATATGTATTTACCAATGGTACCCGGCATGATGTTAAGAACCAACACCTAATGATCCCATCTGCCGATCCCGGAGCCGTGATGCGTGTTGCCCGGTATTTTACCAGGTTTTCGTGGACATCCACCACCTACAGCCGCCCCAGTCCGGATTATACCAAATTGATCTACAACGAAAATGTAATTGGAAGCACCGAGCTGCATATGGTCTATACCCGGAGACCCGATGTTCCCGGTAAGGTAATAATTGAAAATGAATCCTTAAGCTGGACCGAGCCTGAAAGGAATCAGGAGATATTTGCCTGCAATATCTATGCCTCCAATGAGAGCGGCCGGGATTTCATACGGATCAATAAAGAACCTGTTACAGGTAAAAAATATGCCCCGGATGGTAAATGGAAATATTACGCAGTTGCCTCTCTTGAGCATTCCGGACTTGAAAGTTCACTCTCACGGGAAGTGTCCGTTGAGGGTCCCCGGTCATTTTACTTTGAGGCCGAAGAGATGGAATTGGTTTCCCCGGCACGCCGTTTTTTTGATGGTTATTGTAATAATTTTCAGTGCGTCAGAATCAATGCCGAATCAGCAGAAGAAAATGCCCGTCCGGGTGTTGTGCGGATTCCGGTAAAGGATATCCCGGCAGGAGAATATAAACTATGGGCTCGTGTGAAAGGACAAGGGGAATGGGCTGTTAGATCTGCACCTGTTAAAATATCTTCCGGGGACTGGGAGTGGGTCCGGTTAGGAAGCTTTCATGCTGATACGAACGAGGAATACTTAGAGATAACTTCAGATGATGATGCCCTCAAGCTTGATATCGTACTACTCACCATAGAGGATTTCATTCCTGAAGCTCACAGTCCATTTGATGCTATCCTGCCCGCACAGGTAGAGCATCTCATGGCCAGGGCAAAAGGGAACCAGGTACACATCTCATGGACTCCAGTGAAAGATCTGGACCTTCATCATTATTCGGTTTATTGTGGGACTGAAGAAGGTTTTGAGTGCAACAATGAAACCATTATTCGGTCTGTTCTCAAGACTACCGTAACAGATGCCCTCCCGGGAAACCCCCAGGACCTGTACTACAAGGTAGTAGCCTTTGATAACCGCTGGAATGAAAGCAAACCGGCAACAGTCAGGGTTCAGTGAATCCTATTCAAACAAGAAAGTGGCTTGCATGGTACCACCAGGTAGCGTTAAACATAATGACCATGTGCTTCAAGGATATGCTTTTGTTTTCAGCGAGAGACATCAAAGACTGGTTGTGTTTTAATATGGCTAAAGAACTGACTGAACAGGACATGCGAAGACAACAAAGCATAAATAGCTCTTATCTAAAGGAATACGTCTAATGGGTCAAAGTGGAATTATTATTTTTCTCATATAAAACTGAATATGCGTGCCGTGCAAAGAGTCCACGCATATCATGGGAATAATTATTTAATATTCTTTTCCCGATACCTTCGTAATCACCACACTTGTAAAGGGCACGGGCTAACACAATTTCACGAAGTGCTTT
>DAOWEV010000192.1 GCA_030638325.1 Bacteroidales bacterium | reverse complement strand
TGTGGGGAGGGCCCAGGCTGTAATTCATATAAGACATTTCGGTCTTGTCCATGCCCCCGATGGTTGTGGCTGACACCAGGGCCGTCCGGAAGTTGTCGCCAGGTTTGATCCTGGCATTTTCATAAGCTTCTTTGGCAGCGATCAGGGCAAGCAGGGAAGTGCGCGTATGATTTTCAGGGTCTGAAACGTTCGTAATCTTAGCCAGCTCTTCATTGGATATCTTGATCTCGGCAGCCGGGATGTCATCTTTATGTAAAGTCTGCAACAAGGTGACCGGCCCAACGCCCGATCTGTCGTTTTTGAGAGCATCCAACATCCCGTCCATGTCACTGCCAGCAGCACTGATGATTCCCATGCCGGTAATCAGGATCCGTTTCGACATGCTTTAGTTATTTTGATGCTCGATAATATATTCTGCCATTGTTTTTACAGAGAAAAATATCTTTCTTCCATCCCTTGGGTCTTCTATCTTAATCCCATAATTTTTCTCCAGCAAAACGATCAGTTCCAGCGCATCTATGGAGTCAAGCCCGAGTCCTTCATTGAATAACGGATCATCGGCGTCAATGTCTTCCGGTTCGATATCTTCCAGGTTCAATACTTCTATGATCTCATTTTTCAGCTTTTCAATCAATTCTTCCATATCAAATCTTTATCCTTTAAACAACTTCTCAAGATTTTTCGGGGCAAAGATAATATATTCCCCGGCTTTTTTTCCTCTTTTTACCGTTTCTGTTTGTTCCACAAGAAATAAAAACGACTCATAATGATCCTGATAATAATCAACCCAGCCTCCGAGGCAGCATTTAAGCTTATTGCCGGCCATCAGCTCGGTGATGTACGAATATAGAAACTCCGGATTGAACCGCTCGAAGATAAATACTGCATTTTCCCCTTTGATCTTATGCCTGATAGAGATCTCGCCTGCCATAATATTTGGAAGAGTGTATACAAACATCGAAGGACTTGGAAAGTAATTGTCTTTATCATTGATCGTTTCCTGGTGTTTCTCGTCCGTATCCAGTGATGAACTTGAATTTGATAGTATGATGCCAATCTCTTCCCCTGCATAAGTGTCAGCAATACCTGATCTTTTGATCAGGATATCTGCCGTCAAAAATCCCAGTTTACTGAGATTATCCATCTTGAAGAACTTTGGATAGCCCGTCTTGTAATTCCGGTATGCTGCCCGGATGAATTTCCTGAATTCCTTCTCATCGGATGAAAAATCTGTCTGGCCATCTATCTTAATTAGCCAGTCTTTTATGTTGCAATATGTTGTTATGGCGTTGGTCATTATTCAAATTTTCAACTTTCAACTTTCAACTTTCAACCTTTGCCTTTTCAAAAACCACCGCTGCATTGCACCCCCCAAACCCGGAGGCAGCTTTCAGGCAGCGATTCACATTTCTTTTCTCAAACTTATTGATCACTTTAATGTCTCCGGAGACACCGTGCTCCCTAAATCCGGCAGTCTTATACAGTTCGTTTCTCCTCATGGATTCCAGCGCCACAATGGATTCTATGGTCCCGGCAGCGCCCAGCGTATGCCCGATGTAGCCTTTCAGGCTGTTCAACGGGATCTCTTGAAGGCCTGCCCTGACTATCGCTTTGGCTTCCATCTCATCGTTGTAATCAGTGGCTGTTCCGTGAGCAGAGATATAATCTATGTCCTGTGGCGACAAGCCGGTTTCCTGAATGGCATTTTTAATCGCAATATACAGTCCTTCCCCCGTTCTGGATGGTCCCGAAATGTGATTGGCATCATTGCTGCTGCTGCCCCCGGTGATCACTATTTTATCTTCCATTTCCAATCTGTCATGAAAAGCAGAGAGTATCAGGGTACCAACGCCCTCTCCAAGGGATAAGCCATCCCGGTCAGCATCAAAAGGCTTGCAGGGCTGTGAGCTGAGAGACTGAAATGACATAAACCCGGAGACCACGAATTCAGTAAGGATATCCCCTCCACTGATGATTATATGATCGTACCGGCCGCTTCTGATCAGCCGGGCGCCCACGATAATACCCACCACACCGGAGATGCAGGCATTGCTGATAACCAATGGCCGGTTGGGAATGTGAAAATAGTCATTTATAATGGCTGCCTCTTTCCAAAGATACAGCCTGTCTTTTGCAAAGTCATTCGGATATGAAGGGTCCAGCAGGTCGATATTCCCTTTGGTGGTGGATAAAATAAGCAGGGTTTTTCCATCCCGGGGATCTATATTGCTCTTTTCGAGCACCTCCTGAATGGATACCAGGTGCATTTGTTCGAGCCTGGTAAATGGCCCTTCTGAAGCGCCGGAGATATGTGAGAAAGCTTCTTTTATCTTCCCGGAGTCAATTAGTGAGGCAGGGAACGGCTTATTCCATAAGGATGGATCGTCTGTTATTTTCAGGCCGGTTTGCCCGGTCTTGATGTGTTCAATATTTTCATCAATGGTAAAACCCAGTGAAGTGATCATACTGCCTGCTCCGGCATATACTTTTCTCATAACTTCTGTGAAATGGGAGACAAAATTACTTCTTTTCCACTGTTTAATCCACAAATTGATCTATTTCGAAGCCAAAAGAAAAATTGCTTTGAACTTTGGTCTTCCCCCGAAAGCTTTCGGGGTCGGTCTTCGGACTTCCGACTTAACCCTTAGGGTACCAGGAATTATCAGCTTACAAATGCTCTCTCTTCCATTCCCCGAAAAACTCCGGGATGGTCAGGATGAGTTCCCCGTTCAGATCGGTAAAGACCTGAATACTTTCGCCTGTAGCGATAAGCTCCATATCCTTTTCACGATAAATATTGAAATGGTAGATTATCTTGGCTGCATCATCGTCAATGAAACGGGTTTCAACAATGGCTTTATCGCCATAGTATAAGGGCTTTTTGTAGTTTAACCTGAGCTCGATCACCGGCACCATAAACCCATGGTCCAGAATATCCATATAGCCAATCCCGAATTTACGGCCAAAATCCTCCCGGCCATCTTCCATATATTTCACATAATGGCCATGCCAGACAATACGCATGGTGTCCACTTCACTGAACCGGACTTCAACTTGTTTACGGGAAACGAGATTCGTTTGTGTCATCTTGAAATTCAATAAAAAACAAGCAAAAGTAGGCATAAATCTTATTACCTCCTGTTTTGTGTGGTTTTTTAAAGGAGAAATTTTAACTACAAGAATGTCAGTTAAATATAATTCTTTTGGGCTGCTTTTGGGTGTCCCATCGCACAAAACAGGACTACTCACATTTCACGATTTACTATTTACTTTTTACTATTTATTTGCAGCTCTCAACTTTTATCTCTCAGCTCGGCTAAATATTATTTTGATGTGCTGGCTAAAAAAGGATTTATCTTTTAATAATTCAAAACAATAATCCTGAAGGGATGGAATGTAATAGCACAGGGCGAAGTGTAACGCAGCCCTGTGAGATGTACAGCGCTAATGTTTGAGAGGGCTGAAAGCCCGAAAGATAATAATTAAAAATTAATGATTATACCTCAAAGTTTATCTAAGGTCTATATCCATTGTGT
>DAOWEV010000256.1 GCA_030638325.1 Bacteroidales bacterium | reverse complement strand
TTAGGAAAAACCAACTCATTGCTTATCTCCTGAATCACGAATACGGATTTATTCAGTAAGAGGTTGTATAAGGATTGCAGCGAGGAATCATTTAATATGAGTAGTTGAGAGAACAGGTTTTCCGAATCTTGTTTGGCATCAGCAATGGAATGCTGTTCCAGTTTATTTTTCCTGATTTTCTCTTCAAGCATCAGGTAGCTTTCCAGGGCGGCTTTGATGAAATTCCGGGTTTTGACTGAAAACTGCAGGCTCACCAGTCCCCAGTTCATCATTACCTCCAGCATTGCAGTATATTGCCTTCCGGGAAAGTAGGATCTGACCAGGTCCCTGTAATCAATATCATAATTAACAGCTTTGCTAGAAGTGATAATGGCAAGATGATGTCTTAACTTAAACCATTTTAATGAAAACGGATCCCCTTTATTGATCTTTAATACATCTTTTTCAAGTGTCTTGCTGATTTTCTCAGGGATGTTTTGAGGTATCTTACCAACTTCCTCAATAAACTCATTTAAAGACTCGGAAAGCATGTCTTTTTGATTCAGGAATGTAATATCATCCTGTTTTTTTGACAATTCATATATTTCGTTCAGGAAGCCGGAATAGAAATCATGTTCTTCATTTTTACTATTGGAGAGAAGAACCCGGGGGTCCTTTTGCAGTTTATCGTAGTATTTATCAATTATTTCTTTGACCAGGGCAAGCGATTTGCTGTGGGAGCTGAAGATGTCTGTCAGGTAGTTTTTATAAATCAACTCATTGATCCGCTTGACTTTATCAAATAATATAGAGATGTGTTCGGCCAATACGGGTTGATCCGGGTACTTGATCTCAGGTACTTTAATAACACGTACTGCAAGCCCCATACCCTTCTCTTCGGCATATGCTGTTTTTTCCCTCGCCATTTGGTCTTTACTGATATTCAGTTCAAAATCTTTAAATCCTGATGAGGCTTTAACAAGAGCAATGGTTCCCAGGTTCTGGCATAAGAGGTTAACATCCTGCACGTAATTGTGTTCTTCTCCGCTTTGGACTTCGGAGATGCCAAGGAATATTAAGTCGGCTTCTGAAGAAACGATCCGGATGATCTCATGTACCGGTCGTTGCTCAATCTGATTGTTGATGATCTTAACTTCCGTATCGATCCGGAGATTATCAATGGCCTGGTATGCGCTGTCATAAAGGGTGTCTTTTTGGTCATTTTGGGGATTGATGAGCAGAAGCCTGACTTTTGCACTTTTCCAGGCCTCCGACATCCACATGAATTTGATCAGCGACAGTACCATAGTACAGTTATTGCCTCCTCCCCGGCACCAAATATCGATGGTTTTGTAAGTACCGAACCCTGCAGATTTATCATAATCCAGCATGATAATATTCAGGTCGAGGTCCGACAGTGTTTTGATCATTTGCACAAACCTTACCGGGTCCTGGCTGTGCCTGGCCCATCCCATCAGCACCGTATTGGGTTCCACGCCTGAAAATCCATAGGTGCTCGCTATGGTTTCAATGCCTTCGTAAATGTCTTTGCATTCCTGCCTACGGGTAAAGATGCCTTCGGTGGGAGTGCCCTCTGTGTCGGCCACAGCCTGCTGGCTTTTTTTCAGCAGAACGGTAGCTGATTTGTTCAGGATCAAATGGAAATTTGATAGCAATCCCTGGCTGCCCACAAGGGCCTTTCCAAAATCGATCAGGTAAGGGCGGACAGCAGTGCCACCGCTGAACAGCATGATGTTGGGCCTCCAGTTTCTTTCTTCCAGTCCTTTCTTACTGATATTTTTTAAAGTAGACCTCACAATTGACGACCATACACTTTGCCATACATCGCCAAAATCCAGTTCGAGTTTTTTCTTGCTGATGAAGTAATGGATCCCAGCAAGGATGATGATGGCAACGGCAGTGGCCGTGGGATCTATCCTGAACATTACAATAAAACTGGCCACAAACCCGATGATACCCACCCATTTTGATATTTTAAAGGAAGGCCGGAAATCGGTACTGGCCCATTTTTCGAGAGCAAAAGCCAGGTTGATGGCTCCATAGGCTGCAATAAAGAATATGGAAACAATGGAAGCGATAACATCCAGTTGTCCGATCAGGATACCCCCTTCAGCAATCAGGAAAGTCAGGAGAAGGGCAGTTCTCGGCTCGTTGTTTACACCATATCCTTTCCCAAAGAATTTCGGTGTAATACGGTCGGTTGACATGGCCTGAAGTATCCTTGGCCCGCCGAGAAGACCCCCAATGGCTGATGAAAGTGTGGCACCCCAGATCCCTGCTATAACCAGGGGACTGAACCAGGCAATCTTCATCAGGAAATTTTTATCACTCAATAACAGGTCCCGGTCAACAAAGGAAGCAAAAGCTATGGTTAACCCGATGTATACGATCAAGCCGGTTAAAATTGATATCAGGGTACCTGCCGGAATGTTTTTCCTGGGGTTTTTCAGATCGCCCGACATAGCCACACCTGCAGTAAATCCAGTTACTGCCGGAAAGAAAATAGCAAACATAACCACAAAAGATTTACCCTCGGCAACCGGTCTTATGGCAGTAGTCTCCGTACCGGGCGCTGAAAAAAGCCCAATAAAAATAGATGCTAATGAAATAGCTATAGCGGCTAAGATAAAGAACTGGGTTTTGATGGCCATGTTGGTGCTTATCAGTGTGATGATAACCAGAATGAGTATTATGGCAGTGCCTACGATCCTGTAACTCATGACACTTTCATCAAGCCCGGTCATATCCCGGATCATCTGTATGCCCAGGAAATTCTCGGCAAAACCTA
Organism: Bacteroidales bacterium; assembly: GCA_030638325.1. Taxonomy (GTDB): domain Bacteria; phylum Bacteroidota; class Bacteroidia; order Bacteroidales; family JAGOPY01; genus DAOWEV01. The sequence continues at coordinate 4,588 of DAOWEV010000256.1, read as the reverse complement.
TCAGGTATAATGCAATGCTGAGGGCGGTACCAATAAACATGGTGATGCCGATAGCGCCTCCAATAGGCAATCCAAGACTTCTTGAGAGTATATAGTATATTCCTCCAGTACGTATTTTCTTATCTGTAGCAATAGAGGCGATACTCAGACCTGTTGTAATTGATATTATATGAGCCACGAGTATGATGGCGATGGCTAAGATCAGCCCGGATTCCCCAACGATCCACCCGAGGCGCATGTACATGATAACGCCCAGAATGGTCAGGATAGATGGCGTGAAAACACCGGAAAATGTACCAAACTTGATTTGTTTGCCAGCCATTGTGTTCTTAAATTTCGGTAACTATTTTAGGTGTTATATATTATACAAATGTTTTTCTTCGTATTAAATTCTAAGCGCTAATTTCTAAATCCTAAACAATTTCAAAATTCAAATTTTCCAATGTTTAAAACTATCTTGTTGTATTAATCTTTCAGTTTTGAATTTTGGACTTCTGTCATTTAAATTTGTTTAGGATTTAGAAATTCGGATTTAGTGTTTTATTTAACACTGATGAAATATACGTCACAGCTAAATAATTACAAATTTTGTTAAAATTAGATAAAATCCAATGATTTTATTAATATGTCAAAAAATATTAATAATTTTGTGTGATTACTTATTTATAAGAACTCACTACAAAAAATAATAATTATGAAAAAGATTTCAGCGTTTATCATGATGGCTTTATTTTCAGTGACTGCTGTTTTGGGCCAGGCACAGGAGAGCATTGCTAAAGCTGGAGAAAACCCAAATGCACCGGTCATAAGCTTTCAGGAAACGACCCATGATTATGGAACCATTGAACAGAATGGCGATGGCACCTGTTATTTTAAGTTTACGAACGATGGGAAAGAACCTTTGATCCTGCAGAAACCCAGATCATCATGTGGTTGTACAGTGCCCACCTGGCCGAAAACACCGATATTGCCAGGCGAAGAAAATGAGATAAAGGTAACCTATAATACCAGAAGGGTGGGGGCCTTTAACAAGACAGTTACAATTATGTCGAACGCTAAAAACAGCACCGTGGTTCTCAGGATCACAGGTAAAGTTGTAGCTAAACCAGTTGAGCAATTGCCGGAAAAGGAAACCAGTGAAGGTGCCCCGGTAAACAAGAAATAAATTGATCTGAATATGTTTTTATCCCGGTTCGCCAGGACCGGGATTTTTTAATTGATTAATCCAAAGGATATGCCTCTAATTTCCAAAAAAGGTAAAAGGATGCCGGCTTCTCCAATCAGGAAACTGGTTCCTTATGCTGATAAAGCAAAACAACAGGGTAAAAAGGTCTATCACCTCAATATAGGTCAACCTGATATTCAAACTCCCGAAGTGGCCCTGAATGCGATCCGGAATTTCGATCATAAAGTAATTGAATACAGCCATTCGGCAGGAATACTGTCTTACCGGAAGAAACTTACGAAATATTATCAGAAACATGATATTGATATCTCCGCCGAAGATATCATTATCGGAGCAGGGGCTTCCGAAGCTATTTTATTTGCTTTGAATACCTGCCTGGATACCGGTGATGAGATCATCATACCCGAACCCTTTTATGCAAACTACAATGGTTTTGCCATCAATGCAGGCGTGGAGGTGGTGCCCATCTTCTCAGATATCCAATCAGGGTTTGCACTGCCCCCGATAGCAGATTTTGAAAAGGCCATTACAGACAGGACAAAGGCCATCCTCATTTGTAATCCAAACAACCCGACAGGGTACCTGTATTCCTGGGAAGAGCTTGAAACCTTGCGGGAAATTGTTAAAAAGCATGACCTGTATCTGATCTCGGATGAGGTTTACCGTGAGTTTTGCTACGATGGCAGAAAGCATTATTCTGCAATGCATCTCAAGGGTATTGAAGATAACGTAATACTGATCGACTCGGTTTCCAAGCGTTATAGTGCCTGCGGCGTGCGTATTGGTTGTATGATCTCAAAAAACCGCGAAGTGATGAACACGGCGCTGAAATTTGCCCAGGCCCGGTTAAGTCCTCCTACTTTTGGCCAGATAGCTGCCGAGGCGGCCATCGATACGCCTGATTCCTATTTTGAGGAGGTGCTGGGAGAATACCTGGCCCGCCGAAATGTTGTTGTAGAATGCATCAATAACATGCCGGGAGCATATTGCCCCAATCCCAGCGGAGCTTTCTATGTGGTGGCACGGCTTCCAATAGATGATTCCGATAAATTCTGCCAGTGGCTGCTGGAAGATTTTGACTTTCAGCAGGAGACTGTTATGCTGGCGCCGGCTTCTGGTTTTTATTCGACGCCAGGCAGGGGCCTTGATGAAGTACGTATCAGCTATGTGCTGAATGTGAATGATCTCAGGAAAGCGATGACCTGCCTTGAAGAAGCCCTGAAAGTTTATCCGGGCCGAACGGTATAAGTTGCGGGTTTTGGACTAAAGTCCAATATTGGGTGTTCGCTGATTAACCCCAGGCTTAAGCCTGGGGCTAGTGAATGTAAAGAAAATCAGGATAAAGCAAATATTTCTTCCGGATCTCCATGAATTTCTTCAGCTCCTTTTCCCAGGATTCCCGGATGGCTTGTTCCAGCTGTCCATTTATGATCTGTTGCCTGAGTGTAGCTGTTCCTGCCAGCTTTTCAAAATAACTATTGAAGAAATCATCACCCATATTCAGAGATCCATACATGTCGATCAGGTATCTCAATATAATATGCCGGCGGTTTTCTTTTGCATTATCGGCGTAAGCAGTAAGATCATAGCCGAAACAGAGCTGATCCTGGTATTTAGGGTAGAGGCTGGCTCCGGGAGTGCTGACAGGCATGAATTCGATGTTGCCATCCCTGAGATCAGGGTGGCCGATAATACGAAATGGTTTAGCTGTGCCCCTCCCGACACTCACCACCGTGCCCTCAAACAAGGCCAGGCTGGGGTAGAGATAAACCGATTCCCAGCCGGGCAGGTTTGGAGAGGGGTTCACCGGAAGTTTATAGATCATATTATGGTCATACCCTTGCATTGGAACAATCTTCAAATCACAATTCAGGCTATCCTTTAACCAGTATTCGCCATTTATCATATTTGCGTATTCTGCAATGGTCATACCATATACAATGGGTATTGGATGTAAACCAACGAACGATCTGTATGCAGTGTCCAGCACGGGGCCATCCACGTAAAAGCCGTTGGGATTCGGCCTGTCGGTAATGATCACCGGAATCCCTTCCGCCGCACAGGCTTCCATAACATAGGTCAGCGTAGAAATATAGGTATAAAATCGCACACCCACATCCTGTATATCAAAGATCATAATATCGATATCCTGCAGCTCTTCTGCATATGGCTTTTTATGCTTTCCATAAAGCGATACCACCGGGATGCCTGTTTGCTGGTCAAGACTGTTTTCTACCCCGGCCCCGGCATCTGCTGTTCCCCGGTAGCCATGTTCAGGACTGAATATCCTTACAACATTGTACCCCGCCTTCACCAGGCTGTCAACTAAATGGATATTCTCTATCATTGAAGTGTAATTTGCACAAACAGCAATTGTTTTATTTTCAAGCCAGGGAAAGTAGATATCTGTTCTTTGTGCCCCGGTGGAGATATCATCCGGACCGGCAAAATTTAAATTGCGAAAGTTGTCCTGTTGCGACTGACAAGCTGCAAGGCCTGTAATCAAGGCAATAAAGTATAAAACACCTACCTTTGTCATGAAATAAATTAGTTATTGAATTACATTTTCTACATAGCGAGAAGGATCACCGGTAAAGATAAGGAAAATTTTTCCGGGCCGGCAGTTAAGACAGCAATTGTTGCGATTGCTTTGGGGCTGTCGGTAATGATTATCTCTGTTGCGGTACTTACAGGCTTTCAGCAGCAAATTCGTGATAAGGTAGTGGGTTTTGGAGCCCATATACAAATTGATAATTTTGGCGCTAATGCCTCTTTTGAAGCCAACCCGGTTTCAAAGAAACAGGATTTCTACCCGGATATCACAGATCATGAAGGCATTGAGCATATCCAGGTCTTTGCGTATAAAGCCGGTATCATCAAAGTGGAAGACCAGATCCAGGGTGTTGTCATGAAAGGTATCGGCAATGATTTTGACTGGAAATATTTCAGGTCAAATATTGTTGATGGAGATATTTTTGAAATTAGCGATAGTCTTAAAAGTAATGAAGTACTTATATCGCGACTGCAGGCAGCAAAGCTTGAACTTACTGTTGGGGATGACCTCAGGATGTATTTTCTGGGAGGCAGCCAGGCTCAGCCAAGGGGGCGAAAATTCAGCATATCCGGAATTTATGAGACCGGACTGGAAGATTTTGATAAACTGTATGTCATTGGTGATATTGCCCACATTCAGAAACTAAATAATTGGGATCATGATCAGGTATCCGGCTTTGAGATTTTCATAAACGACTTTGACAGGCTTGATGAATTGGGTATATATGTCTATGATCATGTTGATTATATGCTGAATGTACAAACTGTTCGCGAGGTATATCCACAAATCTTTGACTGGCTGAAACTCCTGGATAAGAACGTAATAGTGATTTTGATATTGATGATACT
>DAOWEV010000004.1 GCA_030638325.1 Bacteroidales bacterium | reverse complement strand
TATCAAATATTCAAATTTTCAATTGCTTAAAACAGTTTATATCATTTGGGTTTAATTCACTTGAATTTGTTTAGTGCTTAGGGTTTCGGATTTAGAATTTCTGCCAAAAAAAACACGAATATCAAAATTAAGATACTAATTCCTAATTCCTAATTGATTTAGTAACTATTTGTCAATTATTTGCTATATTTACAGCATCTAATCAATAGTATAACTGTCAGAATACCGGATCATGAAAAAGATCAGTCTATCAATCATTCTATTAGTATTGTTATTGTTCCCTTTATCATCATTCAACCAGATATTGATTGTTCCTGATAACTATCCGACCATCCAGTCTGCCATTGATGCAGCTTATGGCGGGGATACTGTCCTCGTTAAACCGGGTGTTTATATCGAGAATCTCAATTTTAACGGGAAGAATATACTGATTACATCCCTCATCACCACAACGAGGGATACGGGTTATATCAGCCAGACTATCATCGACGGGAACGCACAGGGGCCGGTTATTACCATCAACAACAATGAAAGCAATGTTACAATCAGAGGTTTTACGGTTATTAACGGATTTAGTTCCCATGGGGCTGGGATTCGCTGTTCCCATGTCAGCGTCCGGCTATACGATTTAATTATTACCAATAATCATGCTACGGGAACATCATATGCGGGAGGTGGAGGTATTGCCATCGGATACAGCGATGTGATCATTAAAAATGTTAAGGTGCTGAATAATACCGGGTATGACTTTGGGGGAGGGCTAAAAATCAGGTACTATTGCAATGTTTCCATCGATAGCTCGGAAATCAGGGGTAATATGCTTACTGCTACAAGGGTACATGGAAAAGGTGGTGGTATATATATTGATTATTTCTCGAAAGTAGAGATTAGCAACACCTTGATTACGAATAATGTGACCTCTTATTGGGGAGGGGGTATCGCCTGTGCATCCCAGGGCACCGTCATTTTGAAAAATGTGACAATAGCCAATAATACAGCCTTTTACGGAGGTGGTGCCCTGTATTTCTGCTATGACAATAGCATGGCCATAGTGGGAAATTCAATTTTTTTCGATAACTATCCCAATGAAGTTTTCTTTGACACAGGCATGTTTAACTCACTGTCTGTTTTTCATTCGGATATTGAAGGAGGGTATCAGAATATTTATGTGGATGGTGATGATACCTTAAACTGGCTGGATAAAAACATCAATATGATGCCCTGGTTTGATCCTGACTACCACCTTTTATCAAATTCTCCGTGCATAGATGCCGGAACCGGTTTTTATGTTTTCCGCGGGGATACGATCATTAACAGGCCTCCCGGTACGTATAACGGTGCGGATCCGGATATGGGCTTTTGGGAATCGGATTTCCTGTTGTCTGTTGCTCCTCCCCATGAACCTGATCACAGGGAGTTTGTTTCAGGAGTATATCCCAATCCTTCTTCCGGAAAGACTTACATCAATCTTGCATTGCACATTCCCGGGCATGTTAAAATAACGGTCCATGATGTTCAGGGAAAACCCGTGGGGATATTACATGATTCATTCTTAAACCCCGGAGATCATATCATTTCAGCCAATCTTGAAGATCTTCCGGGAAGTATCATCTTCATTAAAATTGCCGGCCCGGGTTCTGTTCAGACACATAAGGTGGTTGTGTGGCGTGAATGGTGAATGGTGAGTGGTGAGTGGTGTAGCTATAAATTTGTGAGAAACGGATTGCTTATCTTCTCAAAGCCAATAGATGTTTCCGGGCCGTGGCCGCAGTATACAGTATAATCATCACCTAATGTGAACAGCTTTTCATGGATGTTCTTCAGGAGAAGGTTATAATTCCCGCCCGGCAAATCGGTTCTTCCGATACTTTGATAGAACAGCACGTCTCCCACAATAACGAATTTTGGGTCGTGGCTGATGAAGCAAACACTGCCATCGGCATGGCCTGGAGTGGAAATAACATCCAGTTTTGAGTTTCCGAATGAGATGCTGTCGCCCTCCTCAATGTATACTTCGGGAAGGATCACATCGTCAAGCTGAAACCCGTAAATATGTGCTGTTTGGGGGGCATGTTCAATGTACTTCATGCCGTCTTTGTGGGCACTCAGTTTCAAACCGTATTTTTTTGCAATAAAAACATTTCCGGCGATATGATCAATGTGGCTGTGGGTGCTGAGTAATATTACAGGCTTAAGCCCTTCATGTTCAATGAAATCACATAGCTCTCTCTCCTCGTGCTTATCACTGCAACCCGGGTCAATAATGGCACATTCTTTGGTTTCATCGTAAAGAATAAAAGTATTTACCGAGAAGGGATTGAAAACGAATTTTTTTACCTTTATCATAAATTTTTAAATTTGTTTCCGGAAAAATATTTACAAGATTGCAAAGTTAATAATTATGACTTTATGTTATTTCAAAACGAGTTTCGAATTAAAACCACCTTTGATGGGAATTAATTGACTGTTACGGGTTGCATGTTGCAGGTTGCATGTTGCAGGTTGGTAAGTTTGACTTATTAAGTGTCTATTCAATTTCAGGTTTGATGAATAAAACAGGGTTACATAGAAGAATACGCAACGCAGGAATTGCCCTGCTTGTCCTGTTTTTCCTGTCTTTGATACGTGATGCCGGCGCCCAGTTTTATAACGGTTCTCAGATGACTTTCGGAAAGAACCGTATTCAATATAAGGAGTTCCTTTGGACCTACTATAAATTCAAAGATTTTGATACTTATTTTTACCTGAACGGCCGTGAACTGGCTATAAAGGCGGCTAAATATGCGACTTTACAGATCCCCAAATTAGAAAGAAGGCTTGAGATCCCTTTGAATGATAAAATTCAATTTGTGGTCTTTAACAACCTTTCAGACCTGAAACAAAGCAATATAGGTCTGATAGGAAACCAGCAATACAATACGGGTGGTATGACGCATATTATTGGCAAGAAGGTCTTTCTTTATTTTGATGGTGATCAACGCAACTTTGAAAAACAGATCCGGAGCGGCATCGCCAATGTTCTTTTAAATCAGATCTTGTACGGATCATCCATTGGTTCACAGGTCAAGAACCAGACCTTGTTCACCTTGCCTGATTGGTATCAGAATGGCTTATTATCCTATATTGCCGAAGACTGGAGTACCGAACTCGATAATTATGTTAAAGATGGAATTCTTTCAGGAAGGTATGAGAAATTCAACAGGTTGACCGGAGATGACGCTATGTATGCCGGGCATTCACTGTGGAAATATGTTGCAGAAAGATATGGTAAGATGTCGATCTCCGCGATTATAAACATGACGCACCTGAGCCGAAGTGTGGAAAATGGCTTGCTTTATGCTGTTGGTGTTTCATTTAACGTGCTGATAGAAGAATGGCTGGCCTATTATCAGGACAGGTACAGCGAAGATGAGCAGGACAGGGATGTCCCGGGTGTTCATTTACTTAAAAAAGTCAAAAAAAGATATGTCTACAGCCAGGCAAGCCTCAGCCCCGATGGCAGGTATGTTGCCTATACCACCAATGAATCAGGTAAATATAAGATCTATTTGCTGGACCTGGTTACAGGGAAGAAAAAGAAGCTTTTCAGGGGAGGCTACAGATTGGAGGAAAAAGTTGATTATTCGTATCCTTTATTAACATGGCATCCCTCCGGGCGTATCTTGTCTTTTATCGTCGAAAGAAAAGGTGAAGTGTACCTTTATTTCTATGCACCGGAAGACAAAAAGCGCCAGAGTGTTATCCTTTTTAATTTCGAAAAGATCGCAGATCTGGCCTATTCTGAGGATGGGCGTTTCATGGTCTTTTCGGCCATACAGAAAGGACAATCTGACATCTATATTTATAATATTGCGGCGGGCGCCCACCGGCAGATCACCAATGATACCTATGATGATCTGAATCCCATATTTGTGAATAATTCTAAAGGGATTGTCTTTGCTTCCAACAGGTTGAGCGATACACTCAACTGGGATCCGGATGAGATAACAGCAGAAGTCCCTTTCAGCACAGATCTTTTCCTTTACGACAATGAAACTAAGAGCAGGGTACTTAGAAGAGTGACCAATACACCCCTTGCCAATGAAATCGAACCCCTTCAAAACGAAAATGGATATATCAGCTTTCTCTCTGATGAAAATGGGATTTACAACAGGTATATAGGCCGTTTCGACAGTACTATCAGCTTTATCGATACGGCAGTCCATTACCGCTACTTTACAGAAAAATTCCCGGTAACCAACTATTCGAGAAATATCATACATCATGATATCAGCATTCTTTCAGAAAAATATGCAGAAGTTATTTTTACCGACGGGGTTTACAAAATGTTTATCAATGACCTGATCCCCCCTGAAGAAGAAACTCCGTTACAGCTTACTTTTACCAATTACCGGGAGGAGTATGCAAGGGTTATTGATGAAATAAAAATGGAAAAGATAAAGGCGGAAGCAAAAAAAGCATCCAAAAAATATGCCAAGGGATTCAGAAACGTGTTCCGGGACAGTAAAGAACCAGCTGAGCAAACAAAGGGTGAGGGTAAAATAGATATTAATAATTATCAATTTGATGATCAGACGATCGTTGCCACCGGTATAGATGGTAAAGATACTGTTTCCTCCCCGAAACACCGGCAAGGCCTGAAAGATGAAAAGAAAGATGAGTTCGAAATACCGAAACGCCTGAATTACCGGGTTGAATATTCTATCAATCAACTCACAACCCAGCTTGATTTTACTTCATTGAATTATTTTTATCAGCCTTTTGGAGGAGGTGTTGCAGGGGGCTTTTATAATCTTGGACTGAATGGCTTTTTTAAAGTGGGCATTACGGATCTGCTGGAAGATCACAGAATGGTTGGGGGATTCAGGATCCCCCTGAGCCTTAATAATATTGAATATATTTTTAGCTATGCCAACCTGAAGAAGCGAATTGACAAGGAAGTAGTCTTTGTCAGACAGGCTTCCGAGACTCGATACAATTACGGGTATTACACCTTTATCAACAGGTTACGCTCTTATCAGTTATACTATATATTAACCTATCCTTTGAGTCCCGTGCTGGCTTTAAGGGGGACGGTCAATATAAGATACCAGCGACAAACCTGGTTATCAACCAATGAGATTGGCCTGCGTGAGCCCGGTATCAATGATTATTGGGGTGGACTGAAGGGAGAGGTGATCTATGATGATACCAAGGAACTGGGATTGAACCTGTATGTTGGAACACGGTTAAAGGTTTTTGGAGAGTACACACAGATCTTGGGGGAGAATGATATCAACATGTCTGTCGTAGGCTTCGATATAAGAAACTATCAACGGATCCACCGGGTATTTATTTGGGCAAACAGGATTGCAGCCAGCACATCATTTGGGAAAAATCACTTACTCTATTATATGGGTGGAGTAGATAACTGGCTGTTCCCGAAATTCTCGGCCAGTACACCGCTTGACCCTGAAATGAGCTATGCTTATCAGACCCTGGCCACCAGTATGCGCGGGTTTAACCAAAATGCCAGGAATGGCAATAACTTTGTTTTACTTAGTTCTGAATTGAGGTTCCCGGTTTTCAGGTATTTCTATAACAGGCCTGTCAAGTCTGATTTCCTGAACAATTTTCAGATCGTGGCCTTTGGGGATGTGGGAACAGCCTGGGCCGGTACTGATCCCTATGCTGATGAAAACTCTTTGTATACGAAAGTTATACGCGATGGGTCATTATACATCATTGTCCATGAGCAGAAAGAACCCCTGATTGGAGGCTTTGGTTTCGGGGCCAGAACCCGTTTATTTGGCTATTTCCTCCGGGGCGACCTGGCATGGGGCGTGGAAGACAGGGTTATTAAAAAACCCATATTTTACTTCTCAATGAGCCTGGACTTTTAGTATTCCAAACGCAGTGTAATCAAATGGATTAACGATTAACGTTGCGCCGTGCAAGTCCATAAGGTGGGGATTTTTATCAGGCGTATTGAAATAATGAAACACCTTTTAGCAAACCCGCAGGTACCCAATCCTGTCCGGTAAGGTCTGGTCAACTGCCGGAAGCGAGTTTTGCATAGTCATCAGAAATGGTGGCATGAAGCGTAAACAGCGACTGCTGAAGGTATAGTATTGAGCTTCGAAAGGTTAATTAAAGTTGAAGCATTAACTTTCGTTATTGTTGGTGCAATATCAGCGATGTGATAATGACAAGTACCGCTGATTCGACCGGAGTCTGAGGCTATATCAAAGGCAGAATGGTTTGCATGGGAACACGGGAGAGCCTCCCGCCCCCACACGAGATAGGGTTTTCACATAGGATTGACCCTACCCCAACAATCCGTGTCTTTCAGGTCAGTACATCCACCTGAAAAGGCGCAAAGAAAAGCGATGTACCGCAAGTGGTATCCAAACCGAGAGGAATCGAAGGTTAGGAGAAGGGCGAAGGCAGTCTTAGTATCTTCATAGTACCGTTAGAACGCTGGGAAATCAGTCCCATGAAAGCCAGCAAGTAGGGAAGGGAGATACCTTAAATCGGGACTGTAATTTAGAAACATTAAATGTACCGGAGACATGAAAGAAATGTCAACAGAAGAATTGCAGATAGCAGATCGGGCAAGGAAATACAAGCAAGAAGCCTTGACAAATCTACATCAGTTCATAGATGAGAAATTGTTGCAGGAAAGCTATCGAAACCTGAACAAAGAAAGTAGTCCGGGAGTAGATGGAAAGACTTGGCACAATTACAATCAGGAATCCCAAATTCGTATTCCTGAACTATTAGTAGAGTTCAAGGGCGGGAAGTACAGAGCACCCTCGATACGCCGGGTGTACATCCCCAAAGGCAAAACAGGGACACGGCCATTAGGCATCCCAACCATTGAGGATAAAATACTTCAGGAGAGCGTGCGCAGGGTATTAACACCGATATATGAGGAGGACTTTAAAAGCTTTTCATATGGGTTCAGGAGTGGATATTCAGCACACCAAGCCATTGAATACATGTTTAAAGAAGTGAGCTTTAAAGGGCTGCACTATATAATAGATGCAGATATTAAAAACTACTTTGGCAGCATTAATCATGGCATATTGCGCGAATTTCTTGACCGAAGGGTGAAAGATGGTGTGATACGCAAGATGGTGGATAAATGGCTCAAAGCAGGCATTTTAGAGGATAAACAATTAAGTTATCCAACAGAAGGTACTCCACAAGGTGGACTAATATCGCCGTTGTTGAGCAACGTTTATCTACACTATGTATTAGACGAATGGTTTTCAGAGGAAATTCAACCATTATTAACAGGAAAAAGTTTTATAGTACGTTATGCAGATGATTTTGTACTAGGTTTTGAAAAAGCATCAGACGCAGCACGGGTGATGGAAGTTTTGCCCAAGCGATTTGGGAAATATAAACTCGAATTGCATCCGGACAAGACCAAAATCGTAAACTTGAACAGCAAACGAGGAGAAGGCAACAGGAGCTTTGATTTTCTTGGATTTACGCATTACCTTGGCAAAAGCCGAAAAGGGAAAGCAATCCTAAAAAGAAAAACGAGCAGTAAGAAACTTTCAGTTGCCACGAACAAAATCCAGGACTGGTTAAAGCATAACAGACATAGGAATTTAAATGAACTTATGCCTGAACTAAATGTAAAACTACGTTGCCACTATAATTACTATGGCATAACCTTTAATAGTAAAGGGATAATCAGCTACTATGAACAAGTTAAACGGAGCTTGCATAAATGGTTAAATCGACGAGGAGGTAAACCTGTCTGGAATTGGGACAGGTTTAATATACTCATTAAAGAATGGAGACCATTGCTAACACCTAAGATCTATCACAGTTATCTATCAGCGAAACCGATTTAAGAGGAACCGTATGCGGGAAAGCCGCTCGTACGGATCT
>DAOWEV010000248.1 GCA_030638325.1 Bacteroidales bacterium | reverse complement strand
ACGTCCTAAGAGTAAATTCCAACTCAATAATACAGGATCGAAACCAGTCCACAACAAAAATAAATAAAATTTTGAAAATTGCTTGTTTATTAACGGTATAACTTTGTGGTTAAATAAAAATCTCAATATTTCGTGGGTGCTTCGACTTACCGAGAACACTCAGTATATCCCATAAAAAATCCCATCCCTCAGCAAAGCCAAAGGACGGGATAAAATATGTTTAATATATATGCTCTCAGGGCTTATTCTTCTAACCGCTTGCGCATATCGTAGACCTTCTTGGCCCCGTAAGCTGCGCCCATGGACAAGAGAATGACCAGTCCGCTGCCGATTGGCGCTGCGCCGCCGATAGGTTGATCACCTCCTCCCGGTCCACCGGGTGGTGGCGGGGGCGGGCCGGCTGCGGTGGCAGTGAAAGCCGTTACAATAATTATTAATGTAATTACTATCAGGGAAATTATTGCCTTTTTCATAATATATTGGTTTATCGTTGCAAAAATAAATTTATTTCTCTTATGAGCTATTTGGTAATAAGAACTTTTTCAGAATAAACATTCTTATCGGTAATGACCTTCACAATGAAGTAAGCATTGGTTTCCGCCACAAACACTTTATTAAGCGTAGTGTTCGGTAGCGAGCCTCGCTGTACTTCCCTGCCCATCATGTCATAAACCACATATTCTTTGATGTTTTCATTGAATTTGTTGACGATGTATGCATCATGACCGTATGACCAGATCGTGACGTTGGAAATGTCTCCCGGGTCATCTACGCCAAGGGTACCGAAGAAGTGCACTATAAACCTTGCATTCGGGTCATCCGGGCTGGCATTGAATGTATAAACAGGGTTTTGCACCAGGTCATACCATTCACCGCCAGTCTGCAGGTCTTCGAGATAGATCTCCACACTGCCTTCAAAGCTTTCTATTTCGCTTGCTGTTATTGTATATTCATCAACAGTACCGCACTTGAATTGCATTGGAACAATCACGTGTTCATTATTCAGTGGGGGTAATGTATTGACTGTCAATTCCGTTTGATCAGCAGCAATAGTACGAATTTCAGTAGCTAATTCATACATGCTATTCCACTTCTCACCATCATATCCTTCATCGTATCCAGGAGTGGCTCCTTCGATAAATCTCACAAGAACTTCATCCTTTGTCAAATTTCCTTCAGCAGCTAATCTTAGCACTGCGTAATCAGTTGTCTTCAAAAATGGTGCATGTAAATGAACTCGCTGACCTTGATTAAATGCCAGCGGGACTCCTCCATAAGGAACAGCCAGATATCCAAAAAATCCCTGTCCTGGATTTATTTGTCCACTCGTGAGAACTAAGCCACCAGTTCCGCCACCAAACCAACAATCCCATGATGAATAATTTCCAGTGCTATGTTCCCAAACATACATAAATACATTAAAACCAAAAATGGCACCATTGGTCCCAAAAAACGCTGTAAGATCAAGTCCACTGGCAAAAGGATTAGAAAACATATTAAGGCCTTGATCAGGAGGTGGGCCAAGATCTGTAGGGTTCCACGGGGGCAGGTTGTTAGTATTAACAGGAGCAGTGGCCAGATCACCAATCATTTGCAGATTTGAAGGTGAACCTGAAACATCACTCAATAATATACCTGCAGCCGTCGGTACAGGATCCGTAAGCGGTACAAGATTCCACCACAGGCTTGAAGGTTCATCCCACCTGTATGCATAAGTACTGCCGGTCAATATATTAAAAGCACCAAGAAAAACACCAGTTTCTGGTGGGAAAGCGGCACTAAAAGCCGGATCCATGACCGTTGGCCCGATCTGGTGAATATGAAAATTACCAACCGTAGCAACATTGTCAATAAAAGTGTTTACTTCGGCAGAGCCAAGGCCACTACCTCCGTAAGTCACTGTTCCGTTATCAATGAAAGAACCGGAGCCGGTAGGGTCAGCGCCAATAATCAGGCCTTGTGGCTGGTCAATATCTGTGGCACCATTTGCTGTTAGGGCAAAGCCCGGGTTAATAGTTAAATCGCAACCTGCAAGTATCCACAATTGATTGACCTGTCCATTGAAATATCCTATTTGCGCCCCGGGGCCCATTATATAGCAGTTTAAGCCACCATCACCAGGACCTGGCTCAAAGTTCACTCGTGAACCGCCACACCAAACAACCCCATCCCAGATAACTCCTCCTACCAACGGTGCTGTGACACTTACCGCAGGATACGGTGATACGACCTGGTTCCCGTTTGAATTACTGAATATATTATACGCAGTATTAGCAACAACCCAGGCATCAGTATCTTCCGGAATATCAAAAGTTCCAAAGCTTGGCGAGCCATTTAAAGGAATCCGTACAACTTCATAATCTATTCCGGAAGTCATTGCAAGTGTTGTTGCTCCTGAACCGGTAATGCTTTGGTAATGAAATCCTCCACTGGTAGCAACAGTTCCATTATAAGCCCAGGCAAATCCATTTTGATTAGAAAGTGTGCCTAATACTGTAGACCCCAGGGCAACCGGCCATCTCACGGTAAATCCATAAGGTGTCCAAACTCCCGTTGCACCTGAGTATGCCATGTCAGGTGTGACATAGATCACTAATTCCCCGGTAGCGCAATCATTGGTAATTCCGTAAACTACTGCTGATTTTGCATCATTGAAGGACATTAGCAATATTAATCCAATTAAACTAACTGTAAATATATTTTTCATGATTTTCATTTTTTCTTATTTATAAATTTATCATGTAACTTATGGTATATTTATGGTATTTGCTGTGAAAGAATCACATTTGTAAGTGCTGTTGGGTTCCCCGGGTTATTCAGCACTGAAAATGAAATGGGTGTTATATCACTGGAACCCGTGACAAATTCAACATTCCCATTCATATCAGCATCGGCCAAATCATAAACGCTTGCAACAATATAGTTTGTCAGAAATGAGGTATTCCCGGGATCAGTTAACACTTTATTTGAGATCGGTGTGATATCACTTGTTCCTGTAACAAACTCAACATTATTATTACCATCGGTATCTCCAGCCCACATGACCATGGTTCCGACGTTATTATACATAGCATCAGTTCCATAAACCACGGAAGCAGGACTTGTAAAATCAAAGACCCCTGAACCACCTGACAGGTCAACAGTAGCATTGGTCATAGCGCCGAGATGGTTTCTGTGGTTTACTGTAACAAAATACTGATCTGCAAGCATGCCTGTAAGCTTAGCTCCAACATTTCCATCTGTATTCAGCACATTTCCGCCGTTATCTACAAAGAATGCATATGTTTTAAGAACGCTTGTGTTGTCGGTTTTGTCTCTGAGTTCTACTTTGATCCAGTCAACGGCAGTTGCAGGAATTGTGGCAACTGTGGTAGATGTACCATAAGGATCTGTCAAAGGAATATCATTATTAGCATTAATGGCTGTCGACATGGTTCCTCCTCCAATATATGGCCCTGCCAGGAAAAGATCCAGGTCAAGATCCAGGCCTTCATAGAAGTAGTCGCCTACCATGAATGTTCCAACACCTGTGAACCCTGCTCCGCTGCGGGTATAAGGGCTAGTACCTGATGCTGCTCCGGATGCTGTCCAGGCTACGGTAGCTCCGGCATCAACGGTGAGGCCGACACTGCAGTCTGTCCTGTCAAAGTTGGTTAACTCTTCCGACCCAATCCATTGAGCAGTGGTTGTAAGGTCAGATCCGCCCGGAGTATCTTCTGTAACATCCCAGTGCCTGTTAACGGCATGGTCGGTGCCCGTAAACGAACCTGGCAGCCCGTCCTGCGCAATGACACCGTATGTGTCAGTGGTTGCAGTACCACTGTTCTGTAAGACCAGGGGGTTGAAAGCAGAATTTCCGACATCGAAAGGAACGTTAGTAGCTCCATCTGCGGGAACTGATCTTTTTAGTTCGCCGGTACTGTTAGTTTGGACATATTGACCGGCAGCTGCTCCTGTCGGGTCTGTGCTTCCAACTGTGAGGTTATAGGTGCCAAGGGTCAGCAGGCCGCTGGTGAACGCCAGTGTTCCGTTTACTGTTTCATCCATGGAAGTTAGAGACACCCCGGTGGTATTATCTATTTCAAGTGTAAGGGTGCTGCCGAACGTTGTGGATGCGGAACCTTTAATTTCCTGAGCAGCAGTGCCATTCATGGCGAGTGTTCCCGTGGAAGCGGCATTTACAGTTCCGGTGTTATTAATAAAATCACCTTTCAGTTCAACATCACCGTCGATCTGGATATCACCGCTGCTGGCCATGGTGAGATCACCATCAATCACCAGGGTGGCGCCGGTTTGTACGACAACGCTGCCTCCGTCGACCAGCATCTGTGAATAGCCAGTCATGAAAGCAAACGTAATTAACAAAATAAGTAAGGATTTTTTCATGATTATTTAGAATTTTAATTTATACTCGATTTTTATACATCCTGAAAAAAAATTCTATGATCAACTTAGCAATACTTCATGCAAAGTAAATCAATTTCCCGTATTAATAAAAACGTTTATCAATCTTTTTTTACAGTTTAAATTAAGACATGGCTTTTTCCAATAAACAAAGTTAATTAATTATTGTCAAAAATCAAGTTTTTTTGCATATTTTTTTTCAATAAGTAAAAATATTTATCCACTTTTAGTATAAAAGTAATACAGAAACTCACTTAAAATGTTGCAGTTTGCAGGATATGGGTTGATGGTTGACAGTTGACGGTTGACGGTTGGCAGTTCGTTCCCGTCTTCGGTCTTCAGACTTCCGACTTCTCTCATCTCAAATCTCAACTCTCAACTCTCATCTCTATTCCGCCAGCAACACCCAATTCTGTATGCCTCCATGATAGATGAGGGTGCATGCGCCGTTTTTTTCTATATCATTATCACTCATATTCCGGCACCTGATCTGATTTTCAGGCAAGGAGTTGTTGTCTGAATGCCTTATCCGCAATTTCCTGTTTGTGTCATTGAAAAGAATTAGTATCCGGCCATCATAACCTCCGGCAACTCCGGTCAGATCAAAATCTACCGTCGGACCGGTAATCCTGATAAAAGACATATCCGGTACTGTTAGGTCATGGAACGGGCCGTTTCCTGTGAGTGCCATATCAGCGCTCCGGATCGCTTGTGTTCCGTAAATATCCAGGTTAGCAACCGGATCGGTAATGCCTATACCTACTTTATCAGTGGTGTCCTGCAGGTAAACTACGGAGCCATCATCCACCCAGGCATTATCTGTACTTAAAGTCGACTGGTCAATATCCAGAATGATCCAGGTATCGCCATTGAAACCTTCAAAGTGATTGCCGTTCCAGCGTATGGTACCCGCTAGCGGCACATCGGTGTTTCCAATCCTGATGCCGCCGTTAACATCCAGTTTTTGTTGCGGGGTTTCAACATCAATGCCAACATTTTGTGCATTGATGGAAAATGAAAAGAAAATCAAGGCCATAACGGCCATTGAAAGCGTTAATTTTTTCATGAATTTGGGGTTTTTAAAATTAAAAAGCAAAAATACATTATAAAAGATCATTATTTAACTAAATTTAAAAAAGTGTTAACATTATTCAAGAAGTCCGGAGTCCGGAGTCCGAAGTCGGAAGTCCCGGCTCCCGTCTTCGGACTCCGGTCTTCCAACTCTCAGACCTTAAATATGATTCAGCAGGGAAAAAGTTGATTTTTTTTTGGATTTTTTCTGTTTTGTGCGGTAGGATACCCTTAATCTGCTTAATTCAAAAATTGATCTATCAGGAAACACGTTGAGACGCACGGCCGTGCGTCTCTACACACATCTCAACTCTCAACTCTTATTACCTCAACAACACCACCCGTCCAGGCGCCGGCCGGCTTCCGTTCGGCATATCGTTCATCCGGAAGAGGCGCTTTGTTTTGACAGCGTATAGCTGGGCGATATCGTGCATGGTCTCGCCTTCCTGAACCGTGTGTACCTTATAATCTTTAGATGCCTTTCTCTTCTTGTGCTCGAGGTACAATATCTCACCATTTTTTATTTCGGATTTTTTCTTCAGCTCGTTGTACTTCTGCACCTGCCATGAATAAATACCGAATTCACTGGCAATAGAGCCAAAACTGTCTCCATCTTTTGCAATGATAAACAACACTTTATTATTTTCATAAACAGGCCGTTTATTTGCACTGTACTTAACAGGTTCAAGCTTATATGGAAGTTCAGGAGGGGTTGTGGCAATGGCAGGGGTAGTTTCAGGGATTGCTTTCCGCTTCCGGCTTTTTTGATCGTATTGGTAGAGGCGGTTTTCTTCAATGATCCTGATCAGCAATTGTGGATACCGGGGATTGGTGGCATAGCCGGCTTGCTTAAGTCCGTACGCCCAGCCTTGGTAATCGGTGATCTCCAGCTCAAATAATGAAGCATAACGGCCGCGGGTTGTGAGAAAAAGAGAGTGATCGCGGTATGATTCTTCCGGGTTCTTGTATTTCCTGAAGCATTCATGTTTTTTGTCGTCATCGATATGGTAAGTTTTCCCGGTCCAGCCTTTATGACATTTGATCCCAAAATGATTTTTTGCTTTGCGGGCCAGTTCGCTATTTCCTCCTCCCGACTCCAGGATACCCTGCGCCAGGGTAATACTGGCCGGGATGTGATATTCCTTCATCTTCCTCACGGCAATATCTTTGTAAGTATCGATGTACTCCTCCACCGTGATCTCATGCTGCTGCGCTTTCAATAAAAATGAGCTTAGCAGTATCACGCTAAATATCAGAAATGATAATTGATATTTTTGTATCATCTGCGGGATGTTGAGTTTCGCCCCCCCTCTGCCTTCGGTCTTCGGACTTCGGACTTCCGACTTGCCCTCCATGCCATCATTCCAAAAGTACACTTCCCCAAAAAGCAAACATAGCTTCAGCCAATCCAATTATTCACAACGAAATGTTATTAATTTTGTTGCTTCGTTGCAAGTTGAGTAATTTATAGAATAACTAACTCCGTGCTTTAGGAATGAACCATATTTATCATATATAATGCGAATCAAGAGTTGAGATTTTATTTAACCACAAAGGTGCACAAAGGATATCACAAAGTACTTCACAAAGTATCAAAGAAAAAATTTGATTCTTATGATTATAGAAAATATTTCAAATGGCACAAATACTCACTTATTTGAAGCTTTCTGGATGTAAGTTAGGCTTATTGGCAAACTTTAGCCAGGAATTTGAAAGATGGTATTAACAGGTAGTTTTTTAATCCTTAGTGTGACTTTGTGACATCCTTTGTGCGCCTTTGTGGTAAAAAGACTTTGTGGTAATAAAAACTTATTTCAACCCTTGATTCGCGTATATAATAAATGTTAGCAAATCAACAAATGAACATTCTACTAAAATATTTCCCTGAACTGACAGCAAATCAACGCCGGCAGTTTGAGATGCTGGGCACGCTTTACCGGGAATGGAATGAAAAGATCAATGTTATATCAAGGAAAGACATTGATCATCTTTATGAACGGCATATCCTGCACTCCATAGGCATCGCCCGTATCATCACGTTCCGGCCGGGGACACACATCATGGATGTCGGGACCGGAGGCGGCCTTCCCGGCATCCCGCTGGCCATCATATTTCCGGATTCTTCTTTTTACCTAATCGATTCTATTGGGAAAAAAGTCAAGGTGGCCGGCAGTATTGCCGAGACACTCGGATTGAAGAATGTTAAAACCGGGCAGGTCCGGGTGGAAGATGTCAGCCAACAATTTGATTTTGTAGTCAGCAGGGCCGTTACTTCCTTGCCGGTATTTTCCGGGTGGGTTCATAAAAACATCAAAACGAAATCTTTCAACGAACTTAAAAACGGTACCCTTTATATTAAAGGTGGAGACCTGGATGAAGAGCTAAGATCTTTAAAAAGTCATTATAGGGTTTTTTCGCTGTCGGATTTCTTTGAAGAGGAGTTTTTTCTTACGAAGAAGGTTGTCCACTTATATTAAAGGTATGCTGCACGCGGTGTGATGGGTCCATTAAAATTGTAAATTGTAAAATGTAAATTGTAAAATGTAAATTTTAGGGATCCGGACCTGTCGTAATTTATTCTGATGTAAAAATATCGAATAATGAATATCGAATAACGAATATCGAAATTCAAGAAAACAATGAGCTAATCTTTGCGGATATATTATTTTGTTATCTTCGCCGTTCAAAACTGGTTGACGGTTGACGGTTGGCGGTTGACGGTTGACAGTTGACGGTTAACGGTTGACAGTTGACGGTTGACGGTTGACGGTTGACAGTTGACGATTGATGGTTGACGGTTGACAGTTGACGGTTGACGGTTGACGGTTGACAGTTGACAGTTGACGGTTGACGGTTGACAGTTGACGGTTGACAGTTGACAGTTGACGGTTGACAGTTGACAGTTGACAGTTGACAGTTGACGGT
>DAOWEV010000207.1 GCA_030638325.1 Bacteroidales bacterium | reverse complement strand
CCCGAAGGGATTGAACAATAATAACCGTATGCGAAGCATACGGAAACAAACGAAATAATAATCAGAACCGCGAATGGGGTTCAACAAATAACACCAATATGTCAGTTATAGTTCAACTCCTTTGGAGTTGAGGGTACATTTATATTTTTTACCACAGGTTTCACCAGTAGTTATTATTGTAAAACCGCTTCGCGGTTTACGATAGATTGATGAATACCTCAAAGTTTCGAAATATAATATGGAGAATCCTTTGGTAAAATGCATTTTAGGAATTGTTATTTCTTCTTCCAGAACATCAAAATAATATTTAGCCGAAATGAACCCGTAACCAATAACAATAAAACCCTGTTTGGTCCCGCTTTGCCAGGGCTATAGATAAAACTTGTAAAGTCATGGAAATAAACACTTTAAAAGAAAAGTTTTTAAATATTTTCGGTAGAGATTCTGAAAAGATTTATGTTTTTTTTGCCCCGGGCAGGGTAAACCTGATCGGAGAGCATACGGATTACAATGGCGGGTATGTATTACCATGTGCCCTCAGTTTTGGAACTTATCTTTTGATAAGAAAGACAGGGAAGGATGAAATCAGGCTCAGGACAACCAATTTTGATGCAAAAGCTGACATTCCATTGAAAGATATGCAGGAAAAGCATACTGTACAATGGGCCAACTATCCGCTGGGGGTGATGGATCAGTTTATGAAAACGGGAATCTCCCTGACAGGACTGGAGATGCTTTTTTCAGGAGAGATCCCGTATGGCGCTGGCCTGTCCTCTTCTGCATCTGTCGAAATGGTTACCGCCGTTGCGCTGAATGATATTTTTGCTGCGGGAATAGATAGGATCGATCTGATCAAAATGAGCCAAAAAGCCGAAAACGAATTTGTGGGGGTAAATTGTGGCATTATGGATCAGTTTGCAGTAGGAAAAGCTAAAAAGGATCATGCGATGTTCCTGGATTGCAATACACTGGATTATGAGCAGGTCCCCCTTAATCTTGGTGATTACCGCTTAGTGATAGCCAATACGAACAAGAAAAGGGGGCTGGCAGATTCCAAATACAACGAGAGGGTACAGGAATGTGCACAAGCATTGGCATACCTTAACCCGGATAATAAGTTTAAAAACATGAGTGATATTGATTTACAACTTTTTGATGAGTTAAAGAAGAACATTCCTGAGCAACGCATATTGCAAAGGGCAAGGCATGTCATTTCAGAAAACAACAGGGTTTTAAAGTCTGTTGAGGCGCTCCGGGCAGGGGATCTGGAATCTTTTGGGATGCTCATGAAAATGAGCCATGATTCCCTGAGAGACGATTATGAAGTCACCGGGCCGGAACTGGATGTGATGGTATCGGAAGCCTGTAAGATCGATGGTGTAGCCGGGGCACGCATGACCGGTGCAGGCTTCGGCGGTTGTACGGTCAACCTGATGCACCGGGATCAAACGAATGAGTTCACTTCCCGGGTTGGTACAGCTTATCTGAAAAAGACCGGACTGGAACCCGGGTTTTACTTCCCGGAAACAGCAGATGGCGCCCACCACGTATGCTAAGATATGAGAGTTGAGAGCTTAGAGTTGAGAGTTGAGAGTTGAGAGTTGAGAGTTTTGTCTTAGAGTTGATTGTGAAAACGCGCTTTACCCCATCATCCTGTAAATTAGAAACGCCACGTACAATACCACCATAAATACACCTTCTGCACGGTTGATCTTCCGGCCTTTCAGGGTAAAAACAAAGATAAAGAGCAAAAGGGTTGACAGTATCATCATAAACAGGTCTATGCTTGCTGCAGTGTAAAAGGGCAGGGGGGTGATCACCGAACTGATGCCCAGTACCAGCATAATGTTGAAGATACAGGACCCGATGGCATTCCCGATTGCGATATCTGCTTTTTTTCGCAATGAAGCTACGATGGATGTGACCAGTTCCGGCAGGGAAGTAGCCGAGGCAACGATTACCAGCCCTGTTTCTGACTGGTCTATCCCAAGCAACTCCGAAACCGCCAGGGCGCCATCTACGATCCATTTACCACCGAGGAACAACAGCACAAGTCCTGTGAGGATCAGTATCACGGATTTCAGTGCCGGTGTATGCTTCGAAGGCGCTTCTACTACAACGGTCTCCTCATGCACAAATTTGAATGAATAGATCAGGAAACCGATGAAAAACACCAATAAGATCAAACCGTCATAACGACTAAGTTCGTTTGCATCTGCATTCCACAGAAAGATGTCTTTTGCGAGAAAACCCAATAATAATGCAGCAAACATGCTGAATGGGATTTCCCGCCAGGTAGTGCCCGGAAGTATCCTGATCGGGTAAATGACAGCCGAGATACCGACAATAAATAAGATGTTCATGATATTGCTGCCCAGAACATTGGAAATGGCCAGCTCGGTATCGCCCCGGTAGCTTGCAAAAATATTGATCACCATCTCAGGCAATGAGGTGCCGAGTGCAACAATGGTAAGGCCGATGACTATTTGTGGGATCTTTAACTTGGTGCCAATGGAAGAAGCCCCGTTAACAAGCCAGTTAGCCCCTAATATCAGGAATACAAAGCCCAGAATGAAAAGCACATAAACAATCATAAACAAGTCCTTAAAAGTTTCCGTATCTAATTCCGAAAATAAGCGTACCGATCCTTATTATTGTGCTTCCTTCCTGAATGGCTATTTTGTAATCACCGGACATGCCCATGGATATGTCGGCAAACGAATCATCTGAACTGAAATAAGATTCTTTGAGCCGGTTAAAGACCTCTTTCAGAGACTTGAATTCCTTCCTGACGATATCCTCATCATGGATGAATGTAGCCATGCCCATCACTCCTGTTAACCTAATGTTTTTCATGTCTTTAAATACCGGCGCTTCAAGTATTTCTTTAGCTTCATTAATATCCAGTCCGAACTTGGTTTCTTCAGTCGCAATATGAAACTGCAGCAGGCAATCTATGGTTCTTTCATTTTTTAATGCCTGCTTATTGATTTCCTTGAGCAACTTCAGGCTGTCAACAGCATGGATAAGAGCAACGAAAGGGGCAATATATTTAACCTTGTTTGTCTGGAGATGTCCTATGAAATGCCACTCGATGTCACCTGGCAGTTGCGGTTGTTTGTTTATCAGTTCCTGTGACTTGTTTTCCCCGAAAATACGATGGCCGGCATCATAAGCTTCCATGATGGTTTCTACCGTATGGGTTTTCGTAACAATAACCAGCTTAACATGCTCAGGGATTTCCTTCTTCAGAGATTCGAGCTTTGATTTTATGTCTGTCATTTGGGTGATATGGTATTACTGTTATTTTAGTCCGAAGTCGGAAGCCGGAAGTTCGGAGTTTCTTAGCAACTCCCGTCTTCGGGCTTCCGTCTTCCGACTTCCGTCTTCCGTCTTTTCCGTGTCACAAAAGTATACAATGTTTCCGTCATCCGTCTTCGTTCTTCCGACTTCCGACTTCCGACTTCGGACTTCCGCCATTTTTCCCTACTTTTGCGTCATGTTCAAACCCTGGATATCATTATTGCGGCAGTTTGTTTTCTGGATGCTTTTCTTTGCCTTCATCAGGATTGTCTTTCTGATGTATAACCAGCGATACATCTACCTCGATAATATCAGTTTCGGGGAGGTCATGGGCGCTTTTTGGCACGGTCTTACAGTGGAT
>DAOWEV010000211.1 GCA_030638325.1 Bacteroidales bacterium | reverse complement strand
CAGATTATTACTACTACCTGACCGAAACCGTACAGCCAAACCCCGTTGAAAATATCTATAAGACCCATAGTGTTCTGATCACTTTGGGAACGAGGTTTTAGTCTGAATAATTCACAAACTTTATGTTAAGAGCTATCAATAGCCCCGCCTTTCAAGGTGGGGATTAAAAAGTAAGTAACGCAGCCCTCTTCAAAATTCCGGAAATTTTATAAAATTAAAAAAATAAAATTTCCGGAATTTTGAAGAGGAGGTAAATGGGCAACAATCTTTCCCCGCCCTAAAGGACGGGGCTATTTAAATTCTATTAATCAACAGTTTGTGCATAATGCAAGTTAGAGACTGTTTCAATTTTTTTTGTTGCAGGTTGCAGGTTCTCAACTTGCAACCTGCAACCTGTAACTTGCAACCTGCAACAGCGAACTAATTTCAACCAAAGATGGTTTTAATTCGACACTTATTTTGAAATAACATAGTACTTTAGCAGCCTAAACTCAAAGCGATGTATAGCTTACAGCCTTTCAAGCTGCTTCTGATCTTGTTGAGTGGAGTGATACTTTTGTTCATCATTGCGCCTGTGTTGGGTATTTACCTGTCGACTACACCCCTGGAAATATTTGAAACGGCCAAAGATGAAGAGGTTTTTAACAGTATCTGGCTGACAGTGTGGACCTCGTTGGCTGCCACCCTGATCTTTGCCCTTGCGGCTGTCCCGTTTTCATACTTGCTGGCCAGAAAAGATTTCCCCCTGAAAAGACTTCTTACAGGGCTGATCGACCTGCCCATCGTGATCCCTCATACAGCTGCAGGTATTGCTTTACTTGGTTTTATCTCCCGTGACTCCGCCATTGGCAGGCTCGGGTCAGCCATTGGGCTGGATTTCGTAGGAAACCCTGCCGGGATCATCATCGCCATGGCCTTTGTGAGTGTTCCATTTCTTATCCATGCAGCCCGTAATGGGTTTGAGATGGTGCCGTTGAAACTGGAAAAAGCAGCCCGGAACCTGGGGGCCTCATCTTCTAAAGTATTCCTGACCATTTCACTGCCGCTGGCATGGAGAAGCATTGTCTCAGGTCTGGTCATGATGTTTGCAAGGGGCATGAGCGAGTTTGGGGCCGTGGTCATCATAGCCTATCACCCTATGGTAGCGCCCGTCCTGATTTATGAACGTTTTGGCGCTTTCGGGTTGAAATACGCCAGGCCCGTGGCAGCCTTATTCATCATTGTCAGCCTGATCGTTTTTATGATACTGCGACTGATCTCATCCAGGAAAAAGAATGCTGGAACTTAAGAACATATCAAAAACCTTTTCCGGGTTCTCGCTCGATGATATTTCATTCACGGCAGAACAGGGCAGTTATTTTGTTTTACTGGGGCCTTCCGGTGCAGGCAAATCCCTGACTCTTGAAATCATCGCCGGCCTGGTCAGGCCCGACCGTGGTTCAGTTGTGCTGAATGGCAGGGATATCACCCACACCGAGATACATCACCGGCCTGTCGGACTTGTCTTCCAGGAGCATTGTGTTTTTCCGCATTTATCTGTGAGGGAAAATATAGCCTATCCCCTGAAGATCAGGAAACGCAAAGCCAGGGATATTAAAAAGCTTGTAAATCGTTTGGCCGGGGAGATGAATATAGAGCCATTGCTTGACAGGAATCCGGAATCTTTATCAGGCGGAGAATTACAGCGGGTAACCTTGGCCAGGATACTGGCTGCCGACCCGGGGGTGATCCTTCTGGACGAGCCGTTGTCATCCCTGGATGTACAACTCCAGCAGGAACTGCGTAGCTTGTTAAAAGACCTGAATAAGAAGGGCCGTACGATCATACATGTAACACATAATTTTGAGGAAACCATCGTACTGGCCGATAAAGTGGCGGTGATGAAAGATGGGAAGATCATTCAAAGCGGTACCAAAGATGAAGTTTTTCATCATCCCGGTTCTGAATTCGTTGCGAGGTTAACAGGCATTAAAAACTATTTTAGAAGTGTTTTCGAATGGGATGGAAACCAGGTATTTGCCAGGATCTCTGATGATATCCGCATCAGGGTCCTGCCGGAAGAAAAGATAAGTAAGGGCTTTATTATCATTACCGGGGAGGATGTTATTTTATCCTGTGAACATATTACATCCAGTGTCACAAATAGTTTCCGGGGTGTGGTTACAGATGTAATTCCTCTTTTCAATGGATATGAAATAGCTGTTGACACAGGCGTTACCTTTTATTCAAAGATTTCAGGAGAATCATTTGAAAAGCTGGGAATCCACAATGGGAAACCGCTTTGGGTTAGTTTTAAGGCGGCTGGAGTCAGACTGCTCGCGTCTCACATCTCACTTTAAATCAAACCATATTCCGCTGTACCTCTATCAATATAACTTCCCTGCCTTTATCTTTACAGTGTGGACAGTGTTTGTGTTGCTGTGTAAATTCAAATTTACATTCCGGGCATCGATAACGCGTTTCCATCGTGACCATTTTGTTCTGAGCAAAGAAGAACCATATAAAACCAACAACAGGCGTAAAGAACAGGCTCACAAGACCAAACGCCACCCCTCCACTCTTCTTGCCTTTACCAAGCTGGTATAAGACAAAGCAAAGAAACAGGTAAACCAATATTATTAATATTAAAGCTCCTATGCTCATTTGGCCGGTATTATTCACGCAAAGTTGAAAGTTTATAAAGTTATAAAGTTAAAAGTACATTGATACTGTGAAATATGCATGTTTTTTAAAAAGTTTACGTAAAAAAATCACACTATCGTTAATCGTTAATCTCAAATCGTTAATCATACAGTCGTTCAATGTTTCAGTAATTTCCCGGTATATGCCATGCCATCTACTGAAATTGTATAAAAGTACACTCCCTCTGTGAAATCATTTCCATCAAGTTCGATCGATAACATATCAGAGGTCACCTTTCCATAATCCTGTGAATAAATGAGCTGTCCGGCAATATTCATTATGCTGATCCTGACTTCGGAGGGTGCTTTCAGTCCCACCAGAATGGTTGTTGCTTCCCTGAATGGGTTGGGATATGCAGGCAACACTTCATGATCCCGGACGGTCGCTCCGGCAGGATCATCAATACCTACAATAAAATTGTCCTTATCAACCTCCATGAAATGAATATTATTATCAGTCGGCTCATGATCTTCAAGCCATATATGGATCCCTGGCTGTGCATCTTCCTGGAAAGTGAAGCGCACCATGTTATCGGGAAAGTTCGGAGACATGGCAGGATAAACGCACTCTGAAAATATAAACAACATGCTATTTGTATAATCTTTCGGCCCTGTCCAGGTAGTGCCCCCGTCATTTGACCCGTTCCCACAAATATGCCTGTAATTGTAATCAATGTTTGTAAAACCCGGGGCAACCGCCATATAGATCACATAAATATTATCGTCATCATCAATATTGATCTGGGGATGGGATGTCAGTCCGACGCCATATGTAAAAAAGTCAACAATAGATGAATCTCCCTGGTATGGGATTGTCCAGCCGATCAGATATCCACCTTCCTCTAAGTAATCAAGGGTATAAGTACTTATTATGGTTGAATCAAGAAAGTCCATCGACTCGTTCCAGTAAATCATCCCTTCCGCTGCCGGAACATAATACAGGGCACCTTCCTCATCATACTCATACATCATCCTGCCAAAGACCATATGAACATCTCCTTCAGAATCGATGGCAACGCCCTGGGTCTCATCTCCTGCACCATAAAGAGGTGTTGCACCACCCGGGTAAGGTGAGTAAGGGCTTTCATAGACCACAATTTTTTCCCAGTTATCCCCGTTATCGAAAGATTTCATTACATACCCATCCTCTGCATGGAAGCCAATTGAGAAAGCAATGGTCTCTCCTTTCGGGTCGGCCCAGGAATAACCATCTCCACCAACTCCTGAAAAGTAATTACTGTTAATATCGTCCAGCAGTTCGTGTTCTATATCCCATGATTCTCCACCATCCAGGGAACGGTAATAGAGGGGAGCGCCATCCATTTCTTCATAGGGATCACCCCAGGTACGCGCCAATACATGGATGATCATATTATCCTCACCGGCAGTGACCATGGCCGGCCAGACAATGCTAAAGCCTTCCGGCCCTGCAAGCGTAAATTCTACCCATTCTCCCTGTCCCTTTTGGTCACGTTTTGCAAAAAGCAATCCGAATATACCACCTGCGTCCGAATAATGAGAAACGATGATCTCGCCGTTTGGACCATACGGAGCATAACAGGGCCAACCTGTACGGACCGACTCAATATGATTTGTCGGGTCCGACCAGTCATTTCCATCGTAAAAAGCATAGGCCGATCCCCTGTCAGACCAGTCCGGTTCAACTGCCCGCATCCAGGTGGCTCCAATGGTGCCGTCATCGTATGCAAAGACACGCTGCTGCAGCCCATTGTACGACTGAAGGTCATGGATTGTGTTTCCGATGATATAATCATCATCTTTAGCGCCCGGAATGATACTCGATTGAGATACTCCCGGGAGCCCGGGTACTAATTCAGGCACTCTGAGCCTTTTGTTCTGTAAATGTTCAGGCACCTTAGCAGCCCTGAACTGCCCGAATGAAGTAACCGCAAATCCTGCAATCAGGATCAATAGTAAAAACTTTTTCATGCTTATCTGATTTTAAATTGCGTTTTATTAAATACAAATATACTGAAAATAATCCAAACTCCAAATATTTCATTTAAGAGCCTGATGCGAATCAAGGATTGAGATTATATTTAACCACAAAGGCCTCAAAGGAATTCACAAAGGAATTCACAAAGTATCCAAAGAAAAAATT
>DAOWEV010000220.1 GCA_030638325.1 Bacteroidales bacterium | reverse complement strand
ATTTCATTCAACAGATCTGCTTCTTTCAATATTCATGAGCTCGACGGGGCCTCCAATAACTCTGTGGATGATATCCGGAACCTGGTGGACCAGGTCAGGATACCGCCCCAGGTTGGTAAATACAAGGTCTATATCATTGACGAGGTACACATGCTCTCCCAGTCGGCATTCAATGCTTTTTTGAAAACCCTGGAAGAACCCCCGGAATATGCCAAATTTATCCTTGCTACCACGGAGAAACATAAGATCATTCCCACTATCTTGTCAAGATGCCAGATCTTTGACTTTAAACGTATCAGTGTACAGGATATTTCCGGATACTTATCTTTTATTGCTGAGAAAGAGGAGGTGCAAGCCGATGAAGAGGCCCTGCATATCATAGCTCAAAAGGCTGACGGTGCACTTCGCGACGCTTTGTCTTTTTTCGACCAGCTGGTCAGTTTTAGTGGTAAGCAACTGACTTATGAGACGACCATTGACCATCTGAATGTGCTTGACTATACCTATTATTTTAAGATCATTGACTACTTGCTGGCCGGCGATACTACCAATACTTTACTGGTGATAAACGAGATCATAGAAAGGGGTTTTGACGGACTGCATTTTATCATCGGCCTGGGAGAACACCTGCGTAACCTGCTGGTATGTAAAGATCCGCAAACGGTTAGATTGCTTGAGGTAAGCGGCAATGTCAGGTCAAGGTATACGGATCAGGCAGCCACCTGCCAGCCTGACTTCCTGATCAAGGCACTCGAAATCAACAATACCTGTGATGTAAATTATAAAAGCAGCAACAACAAGCGGCTCCACCTGGAACTGGCTTTGCTCCGGATGTGTTCGCTGGTGTCGGTACAGGACCATAAGCAGGGAGATGAACCCCAATTAGCTCCTCCCAATGGAAAGGTTCAGCACAAAGAAACAATAAAAACATCCGTTAAACCGGTATCACAAAATGTGGCTGATAAGACATCAAAATATAAACAACCGGCCCCTGCCAGGGCTTATAAGACAGGCCATAAAACCATCTCAATAAAACCAGAGAACCACAAGCAGCCAGAAAAAAGCAACCATAACGGCAATGCAGAAGCGATGGGCCCGTTGAATGATTTTACACAGGAACAGCTCGTTAAGGTCTGGTCCTATTTTGTGGAAAGCATAGGCAAGCAATATCCTAACTTTTATAGTACAGTGTCTGAATCAAAACCTGTTCTGAAAGAAAATTTTGTCATAGAGCTGAGCCTGAATAATAAAGCGGGGGAGATGAATATTGCCGGCAAAAAAACTGAGTTACTTGAGTTCCTGAGGGATGAGCTGGAAAATTACAAGATCACACTCGACACTCTTGTGGTTGAGAATAATGACAAAGGGAAACCTTTTATCCCCAACGAGAAATACAAGGAAATGGCCACCCGTAACCCGCTCCTGAAAGAGTTCAAAGAAACACTTGACCTGGAGCTGGAGTATTAGCGGTATGTGGTTTGGATCTGATTTATTGATGTAATTGAATCAGTTGTCATTCCCGAAAGCGGGAATCTCAGAAAAATGAGTATAATTGATTCTCTACAAACCGCACAACTCGTTAAAATTAATAATTTCCTTCCAGGCTCTTAAAAAGTCAAACTTACCATCCGCCTGGGCGGGTCAAATTGGATATTGTCGAAATTCAATTCCCGAATAGCGGTTTCAATTCCTAATTCGTAATTCCTAATTCGTAATTGATTTAGCCTCTATTCTTCCTTAAGCAATGGATTAACAACATTATCCGAGATGTTTTCCGGCATCAGGATAATCTCCACAATATGGTCTCCAAAATATTTATTGGCAGCTTGTTTTATACTTTCAATAGTAAGATTCTGAACGTATTCATCATATTCGGTTAAAATACTTTTGTCAGTATTATGGAAATCCTGATTTTTCAGTTTGTTAAGCCAGTACTTGTTTTTCTTTAAGTTTTCCTGATGGGTTTTTAGCTTATTCTCCTTAACGCTATTCAGGTCTTTTGCCGTAGGCCCTTCATCCTGAAGTTTTTCAATCTGCTGATAAATAATAGCTTTCAGATTATCAACATTACCGGGATCACAGTCAAAGGATATATTTACCTGATAATGTTCATAAGGATAATGTTTCTGGATGGGGCGAACTCTCACCCCATAGGTTCCTCCCTCTTCCTCTCTGACGGTTTCAACATAACGGATATCCAGAATACCACACAAAGCCGACAGGTCCATCCTGTTCTGGTAATCATCAAAATCATAAGTTCCGGTATAAGATATATAGACCGTGCTTTTTGGCACCTTCATTTCCCTCAATACTGTTTTTTCAAGCTTTCCTTCAGGAGGCCTGACGCCGTTGTCCTTCCAGTTTTCTTCCCGGCTTACGGTAGGCAACCCTCCGAGGTATTTTTCGAACAATGGCTGTACCTCCCCGGGATCAATGTTTCCCACAAAATAGAAAGTAAAGCTGCCCGGGTCACCGAATCTTTCCTTATAAATATATCTCATTTTTTTCAGATCTGCTTCATTTAGAAGCTCTGCCGTCATCGGGCGGACACGTGGATTGTAGTTGGCCATGGTAACGGTGACGGTGTCCCATAATGAGGAGGAGGGGTTCAGGGCTTTGTTTTCCAAAATACCCTGGTACCTAACCATGAACGAATTGAAAGAGGTTTCATCCAGCCTTGGGGCAGTGAAGTATAAATAGATCAACTGCAGCATGGTCTGCAGGTCTTTCGGGGATGAATTCCCCCCAAGACCTTCAGAAACCTTTGATATATCCGGGTATACATTAACTATCTTCCCGGCCATTTTCTTATCCAGT
This sequence comes from Bacteroidales bacterium, assembly GCA_030638325.1. Classification (GTDB taxonomy): domain Bacteria; phylum Bacteroidota; class Bacteroidia; order Bacteroidales; family JAGOPY01; genus DAOWEV01. The sequence continues at coordinate 3,503 of DAOWEV010000220.1, read as the reverse complement.
TCAACCTGGTCAAACTCCCCGATGCCGCTCATGGAGGTGATGGTGCTGGAAAAATCAGCAGATACCAGGTCCTTCACAGGATACAGGGAGGTTCCCCCAAAACTAAAAGCTGTCATAAGTATCTCATCCTCTTTGAAATCAGTAGGTTTTAAAACAACGCGTACTCCGTTTTTGAAAGTCCAGGAAACAGTTTCTAACTTTTTATCTTTTTTTACTTTTGACACTTTTGCCGGAACGGGCTCATCCTGTACCAGTGGTTTATCACTGACTTTATCCACATAGGGGGCAATGTCCATGGCGCTGATTCCCGCCACAATCCCGAGGATCTCTTCTTCTGTTGGTAAGGTAAGGCCTTCCTTTTCAGGGGCCATGAAAGCGATGACACGGTTTTCATCAGTGATCCATTCCTTTGCCAGCTTATTGATCTCTTCCAGTTTAATGCCCGGAAGGACCTCCTTCACAAATTCATATTCAAACTCGATACCCGGAACAGGCTCATTATTCAGAAAATGGCCGTAGTATTCCCAGACATATTTATTCGATTCCTGTTTTTCGCGTTCTTTATATTGTTTGTCCAGTTCGCTCATCAAATCTTTTTTCGCCCTTTCCAATTCTGTTTCTGCAAATCCGTGTTCCCTGACACGCTCGTTTTCAATAAGCATGGTTTCCAATGCTCTGTCTAACTGATCATCTTTGGCCACCGCAAAAGCAATGTAGGCATCTTTGGTCCTTACCAGGTTGGTGTACATGGATACACCATAAATAAACGGAGGGTCATCGGTCAGTAATAGTTCCTGTAGCCTTGCATTCAACATGGTGTTATAAAGGTTTTCCAGCACTGATTTCCTGTAATACCCCATATTCTTGTTTTTTTCGATGTCATGTTTATATATGACCTGTAACATGGAATACTGGGCCTCTTTATCGGTCTGAACAGTCACCAGTGTTTCCGGGTGGTCGGGCAGTTCAAAGTATTCTCTGATCCTGGCGTTTTCAGGTATTTCAGCCTTTGAGAAAAGATCTATTATTTTTTGTTCCACAAGCTGAATATCAAAGTCGCCCACAGCAATAATAGCCTCCAGGTCATGCCGATACCAGTCGCGGTAGAAGCTGCGAAGGGTTTCATATTCGCAGTTATCGATGATGTCAATTTCTCCGATAACATCTCTTTCCGCATATTTCGATCCTTTGAATATGGTTTTCTGGGCCTCATTCATCATCCGGAACTGTGCACCCCGCCGTGTTCTCCATTCCTCGTGGATCACGCCCCTTTCTTTGTCGATCTCTTCATCCTCAAACGACACCTTCCCGGCCCAGTCGTAAAGAACCAGCAGGGCAGTGTCAATGTTTTCAGGAACCTCTATCGGTACCTTTTGAAGCATATAGGTAGTTACATCGTGACTGGTAAACGCATTGATTTCCGGGCCAAATTTCATGCCGATAGACTGGAGATAGTCAAGTATTTCCTTCTTTTCAAAATGCTCTGTCCCATTGAAGGCCATGTGTTCACAAAAATGTGCAAGTCCGTTCTGGTCATCGTCTTCCAGGACGGCACCAACATTCACAACGAGGTAAAACTCAGCCCTGTTTTCAGGTTTTTTATTTTCCCGGATATAGTATGTCAATCCGTTATCCAGTTCGCCGTAGACCACTTTCGGGTCCAGCGCTAAAGAAGCATCCTGGTCATAGGTAAACGGTTGTCCGAAAACAAGAGCGCTTAACAGGATGGTGAAAGCAAGCAAGAATAATTTTTTCATTGTTGTTTGGTTTTTATTTGCACAAGTTAAAAGTTGAAAGTTGAAAGTTGAAAGTGTCTAAAGTTACAGATGCTCAACTTGCAACCCGTAACCTGCAACCTGCAACTTAAAAACACTTTAAGTACTAATTAATTTACAATATTAGTAAATTTGCACCAATTTTCAATTGATATTATTATGTTTCGATATTTTTCAAAATTCCTTTTAAAGATCATGGGTTGGGAAATCATTAACCTGAAACCACCAGGGATGGACAAAGCAATTGTCACGGCTGCGCCACATACCAGCAATATGGATTTTTTAATAGCCAAACTGGCTTATAGTGTCATTGGTGTGAAGGTGAAGTTCCTGATCAAGAAAGAAGCCTTTTCCTGGCCTTTTGGCGGTTGGTTAAAAGCCATGGGAGGCATCCCGGTAGACAGGAGCCGGAAAAACAGGATCGTTGACCAGGTAGTGGATTTGTTCAATCAGTCCGATTCCCTGTATGTGGTGATCACCCCCGAAGGAACCCGCAAGCCCAGGCCACGCTGGAAACGGGGATTCTATCATATTGCGGTGGGAGCGAAAGTTCCGATAGCACTCGGTTTCATTGATTACGGTAATAAGACAGCTGGCATTGGCAAGATCATGATGCCCACCGGTGATGTGGAGAAGGATATGCTGAAGATAAAGAACTTCTATAAAGACTTCACGCCGAGGCACCCGGAGAGGTTCCGGACAGGGCTGGAGAAGTAGTTATAAAAAAGTTGTACGAATAGAAGTTATGCAACACACATGTATGTGATTGATGTTCTGATCATAGCATGTACGAATAAACGCAGATACGTTTATTCGTACAACAAGTTCTTGACATTTGCATAACTTGTTATTATATTTGCCTCTCATTCTTGTCAAAGTCATATAAGTAAAAATTTTTAAAAAAAAAATATGAAAACTTTTAAAAACGCAATTGGAATTTTATTCCTTTTATTTATGACCAATAATTTAATAGGTCAGCAGTATAATGCAATTGATTTCGTTCCGGGAAATGACAAAACCCATTACCAGTATAATCCTGAGAATGGAAATCGCGGTGTTTACAACATTCTAATCTACGCAGATGATGCCTATCACAGTCCCTCTTATATTGATCTGGCATTGCAAAACCTGGGGTTGGCTTATACAGCCTATTATAGTGGCAGTTATAGCGGGTTTACTACAGCACTCAGCGGCGGTGGATGGGACCTTGTCATTTTTGGTCATGAAAATTATTTTTATAATACTTCAGTACTTGATGCTCTAAATAACTATGTTGTTCAAGGTGGATGCTTATTGATGGCGGATTTTGAGTCATTTTCATTTTTAAGTCATCCCTTATGGAGCAACCTTGGTTTCAATGTGGGAGGTGAATTAGTTACGGCCTATCCAGTACATTGGTTGTTGCCGCAGGATGATATTTTCAATTGTCCGAATTATCAAGTACCTGAGGTTTTAAATCCCGGCATCGGATATCACAGGGATCATGTATGGGGTACAGCATTATCAGGAACAACAGTTTTAGGCGAAATCACTTATAATAACCTGCCGGCGTTTTTCAAAAGTAGTAATGGCCGGACAATCTTCAGGGGATGGTTAGATGGGACGTGGAATGGTGATGAAAACAACAACAACGTTCCTGATGGCGTTGAACTATGGGAAAATATGATTGCAAATTCACCCTGTATTGGAATTTGCGGACCAGTCATTCCACTCTCCAACTGGGCCCTT
>DAOWEV010000046.1 GCA_030638325.1 Bacteroidales bacterium | reverse complement strand
TCAATTATTTATCAGGGTTGATGCCATATCACTGGCTAATTGGCTTCAGCATCATGATTGCTTTGTCGCTGACCCTGGCTTTTGTGCTGAAATTAATGAGTGTCCGGTCACTTATTGCCATCCTGAAGGAACGCTAAACCTGTTCTGATGCTTGTTCGTAAAATGAAATTGTCGTATTTTGAATAATGAACTCCGAACACCGAATAATGAACTTTCCTGTTTGCCATATTTTTTTTATATGTTTCTATACTTTTTATCCCGAATTTTCAGGAAGATTAGCTCAATGTTTTCTTGAATAATAGTTCGATATTCATTATTCGATATTCATTATTCGATATTTTTACGACAGAATAAATTACGATAGGTCTGGATTTCTGATATTATAATATCGAAAAACAGTATTGCCCATTGAATTATTTTTTCTATCTTTGCCCTCTTTTTAGGAAAATAGATATTTATGATCAAGTATCTGAACGGCAATAAGGAATTTGACAATTCCAACCTGATTATTTTTTTTTACAAGTGGCGTAAACTACTGATCTTTGTTACTCTGCTTGCCCTAATTGCATCTATAATTTTTTCATCGCCCTGGTTTATCACTCCCAAATATAAATCATCGGTGATCATGTTTCCGGTAGCCACCAACTCGGTATCAAAAGTGCTGATCAGTCAGAATTCACCGATAAAGGCAGATATCCTTGGGTTTGGTGAAGAAGAACAGGCGGAACAATTATTACAGATCCTTAATTCCAATCTTATCCGCGATAAGATTATAGCCAAATACAATTTGTTGGACCATTACGGGATCAGTCCGGATTCCAGGTATAAAAACACCAAATTATTCAAGGAGTACGAGAATAACGTCAAATTCCGGCGGACTGAATATCTCGCGGTAAAGATTACCGTATTTGATAAGGACCCGCAGATGGCGGCAGATATTGCCAATGATATTGCAGCCTTTGTTGATGTTGTGAAAAACCAGATGCAAAGAGATAGGGCACAGATGGCTTTTAAGATCGTTGAAGAAGAATATAACGGGTTGCTGGCTGATGTACAGAGTATTGTTGATTCCATGGGTGTTCTTGGAATGATGGGAGTAAATGATTATGAAAGACAATCGGAAGTGTTTAATCAGCAACTGGCCATTGCCATCAGGAACAACGATAAATCAGGTGTAAGGGAATTGGAAAAGAAACTTAAACTGATTGGTCAATATGGCGGTACTTTGCTGTCTTTGAAAAATGCACTGGAATTTAAAACTGAACAGTTAACCTTGCTGAAAGCAAAATATCGGGAAGCCAAAGTGGATGCCGAACAGGAACTTCCCCAAAAGTTTATTGTTAACAGCGCTTATAAGGCTGAGCGGAAATCCTATCCAATCCGTTCTGTCATCGTTATCGTTTCGGTCTTTTCCGCTATTTTCCTTACAATTTTAGTCATCTTGTTCTTTGAGAATTTTTCAAAGATCGATTTAAAAAAAAACGAATAAATTTCAGAAAACTACTTAAAATCATAGAACCTGCTGAAAAAAGAATAATTACAAACGTTCAAGCGAAACCCGTTAAGATGGAAAACTATTTCAACAATAGGAACCTGGTAAATTTGCTGTTCAAATGGAAGTGGCATTTGGGTGTCATTGTATTGGCATCTGTTATTTTAGCAGCGATTTTTTCAAGTCCTTTTTTTATAACACCTAAGTTCAAGTCTTTTGCAGTTGTTTATCCCGCGAATATCTCAGAGTATTCTGATGAAAGTGAAACGGAACAGATGTTCCAGATACTTCAATCCCAGGATATTAAAGACAGTGTGATAAAGAAGTTTAACCTGCCGGAGCACTATGAGATTGATCCTGCCTATAAATACTACAGAACTACGATCAATTATGAATATGGTCAGAATGTTAAAATCAATAAGACCCCTTACGATGCCATCAGAATAGAAGTGCTGGATAAAGATCCGCAGCTTGCAGCAGACATGGTCAATGCAATTATTGATTTTTTTAACTTGAAAGTTAGGGCCATGCATAGAAGCAAATACTATGAAGTTATTCTTATGTATGAGAATCTGTTGGCACAAAAGCAAAAAAATATTGACGAAATACAGGACGAGTTAATAGAGTTGAGCACTGAATACGGCTTGCTTTCCTATGATCAAACATCTGAACAGATCATGCGGGGATATTTGCAGACCATCATGGGAGCTAATAAATCCAACATCAATATGAAAGAGGTCAACAGGTTGAAAGAAAATATGGAAAAGTATGGGGGTGAGTTGATAATACTGGTGGAATCACTGAAATTAGAGGTAAAAACATATGCTACTTTCAAAGTTGAATATGAAGATACCTGGAGGTTTTATTATTCTGATCTCACTTACAGTAATGTAATTACAAGTCCTTTCCCATCCGATAAGAAAGCATCCCCGATCAGGTGGCTGATCGTAGCTATAACTGCCATGGTCACCTTCTTCTTTTCTCTGATCATAGTTTTGATCATTGAGAATTACAGATCATACCTGAAATAGGAAATTATCGTTTCTGCTTTGACAGCACGGCTAAAAATATGGATAATATATGGTATCAGTGCATTATACATTGCACTGAACACCTATTTACTGGTCCATGAAAAGTTCTGGGCTTTACTTGTTCCACTGGCATTGCTGATGCTCGTACTTTATCTCTTTTCACTTGATAAGGTATTGCTGCTGATCGTTTTTCTCACACCCCTCGCAGTGAATCTGAAAAATGAAGAATTCGGGATAGGCATTTCTCTGCCAACGGAACCCATGATGCTGGGGGTCTTATTGATTTTTATCATTAAGTTGTTCATGCACAATCAAATTGACCGAAGATTGGCATGGCATCCTGTTTCCATCGCCATCTATCTTAGCCTGATATGGATATTTCTGACCTGTTTTACAAGTGAAATGCCACTGGTTTCAGTAAAGTTTCTGGTGTCACGGCTGTGGTTTGTCGTACCGTTTTATTTTGTGGCGGTGCTCCTTTTTAAGAGATTCAGGAATATTAAACTGTTTGTTTGGTTATATGTGATACCGCTTGTCGCGGTGATCTTGTATACCTTATTCGCCCATTCTCAGTATGGGTTTGATAAGCCATCTTCCAATATGGTCATGAAACCATTTTATAACGACCATACAGCTTATGGTGCAGCCATTGCTTTGTTCTTGCCATTGATCTTTACCTTTATCTGGAGCAAGCTGTATTCCAGGAAATACCGGATATTTTCACTAATTGTTTTTATCATACTCGCTACAGGACTTGTATTCTCTTATAGCCGTGCTGCATGGATCAGTGTTGGATTTGCGGTATTCGTTTATGCGATTATCCTGTTCAGGATAAAATTTCGCTGGTTATTGCTGACTTTTGGTATTCTGACCGGCTTCTTTTTCATGTTCAGGTTCCAGTTCGTTGATACACTGGAGAAGAACAAGCAAGACTCGTCGACCGATTTCATGGAGCACGTCCATTCCATGTCCAATATATCTTCGGATGCTTCAAACCTGGAAAGGATCAACCGCTGGCAATCGGCCATACGCCTTTTCAAAGAAAGGCCTGTATTTGGCTGGGGCCCGGGAACTTATCAGTTTGTCTATGCCCCTTATCAAAGATCCAAAGAACGTACTATCATCAGTACTAATTATGGAGATATGGGCAATGCCCATAGCGAATACATAGGGCCAATGGCAGAGATGGGTTTAATGGGAATGCTTACGGTGCTTGGAATTGTAATTACAGTGGTTGTCACGGCTTTAAGGGTTTACCGGCAGTCGAAAAGCAAGGAGGCGAGGCAGTATATACTGGCAATACTATTGGGCTTATTCACCTATTATGTTCACGGCTTATTGAATAATTTTCTGGATACGGATAAGGCTTCCGTGCCTTTCTGGGGTTTTGCCGCCATCATTGTTGCGATTGACCTGTATCATCGAAACAAAACCCAGGAAGAATTATATATATCTCCGGAAGAGGATGATGATACCAGCGGTGATTAAAGCTTCTCAAAAACCTCCGGCAGCTTACGAAGGCAGGCCAATTCTTTCCATTTTTTTCTGGCTTCGATGGCAGGTGAGCCAAAATATGTTATGCCGCCTTTAAGTGATTTGTCAACACCAGCAGTCGCAAGGATTACGGCGCCTTTTCCGATGACTACTTCTTTGTTGATGGTAACGACCCCCCAGATCACAACATCATCCTCAATTGTTGCAACTCCTGCAATGGCTGATTGAGCACCTATCAGGCAATTTTTCCCAATGTGTGTATCATGTCCGACCTGTGTCTGGTTGTCGAATTTTGTTCCTTTCCCGATGATGGTATCAGAAGTCACTCCACGGTCGATAGAACAGAGGGCTCCGATCTCAACGTCATCCTCAATGATTACCCGTCCGCACGACTCAAACTTACGGTATCCTTCCGGCTTGCGTTGAAAATAATAAGCATCTGCCCCAATCACCGAATTCGCATGAATAACCACATTGTCTCTAAGAATACAATGATCGTAAATACTGACATTTGAATGGATGATGCAGTTTTTGCCAATTTTTACGTGATTGCCGATAAAAGCGCCAGGTTGTATGATGGTCCCTTCACCGATGATTGCCGTTTCAGATATAGCTTTGTTACTGGATTGAAACGGCATGAATTTTTTTGCCAGGATCACGAAATCCCGGAATGGGTCATCCGAGATCAACAGCGCTTTCCCTTCAGGCTTTTCAACTTCTTTATTAATAAGGATGGTAGTGGCTTTGGAGGTCAAAGCTTTGTCATAATATTTGGGGTGATCCACAAAGGTGATGTCGCCCGGTTTCACCATATGGATCTCATTAATGCCGGTAATTATAAATCCGGGATCTCCGGAGAACCTTGCATTGATCATGCCGGCAACTTCTTCCAGTGTATAGGGTTGAGGAAACTTCATGTATATCAGATCAGTAAGCAGTTATTCTTTAACCCGCTCGGAGTATGCTGAGGAACGTGTGTCTATCTTGATCTTGTCACCCGTATTGATAAACAAAGGAACCTTTATTACCGCTCCCGTTTCTACCCTGGCATCTTTTAAGGCATTGGTGGCCGTATTACCTCTTTCGCCCGGTTCGGTGTAAGTAACTTCCAGCACCACATAAGCCGGCAGGTCACAGGTTAAAGGTGTTTCAGACTCAACGTGAAAGAGAATATCTAACATTTGCCCTTCTTTCATGAGATCAGGGGCATCCAGCATCTCTTTTTGAATGAAGGTTTGGTCATAGGTTTCGGTATTCATGAAATGATAGGCGCTTCCTTCATTATAAAGGTATTGGTATTGTCTTCTTTCAACCCTGACCGGGGTGATCTTAACGCCTGCATTAAAAGTATGGGGAAGTACTTTGCCGGTCTTCAGATTCTTTAACTTCGTCCTGACAAAAGCGCCTCCTTTTCCGGGTTTCACATGCTGGAATTCAACGATGGTCCAAAGATTATTGTTAAATTCGATACATAATCCATTCTTGAAGTCAGCAGTAGTAGCCATATCTTTTTATTTTATCTGATTTATGTTTTTTTGCAAATGTATAGGAAAAACCTGAAAGAGCAAAGCGCTTAACTGCCTGAGCCTGATTTATTTTTTTCGAGATCGTACATGTATTCTGCATCCAGGCGTATCATTTCGTCAAGCGGGAGATGCTGTTTCTCTGCTTTTTCTTTTACATGTCGCAGCCACTCCGGATCGTGCCTGATGATGTTTTCTATCCTGCTTACCTGCTCTTCGTCATACATGATCATTGCCTGGTAACGTATCATATTTTCAATCTGACACCGGTAAAATGATGCCAGCCCTGTTGTTTTCTTCAAGAGAAGACTATCTCCCCTGATCATATCCTCAAAGTATCTTATCCTGTGAAATACATCATAGAGCTTTGGGTAATCCTTACGAAATACATAGTCTGCATCTGTTTGTAACATCTCCCCGTAAGAGATGTCATTTGTTTTAGCTTTCTCCGAAATATGTTCCGACCACTCTTTGTCATTCCTGATGATGTTTTCAATATATTCCTGGCCAAACCGGATAAGATACCCTGACTTATCAGCCTGTTCAAATAAATAACCGGCATTGCTCCACAGGATTTCCGGGAGGCTGACTCCCTTGCTTCGTGCCTCGTCTATGAGGTCATCAAACCATGTCGATAAGCCCAGGGCCATTGTCACCCCATCGTATTGGGGATCCTGAAAGTAATCAGGTGTATACAGATAATAAAGCCGGTCGATAAAACCCCAGTCAAACTTGTATAAGAACCTTTCGGTAACCATCAGTAAAATAACATCCTGTTTCTCAACTTCACGCTTCAGGTCAAGATCTTCGACAGATGTTGGTTCATAATATGAATCAGGGTAAACCTTTGCATTGAAATACCAGAAAGCTTCATTCCCGAATAAATGTAAGGGCAACCTGGTATTGAAAATATTCCAGTAATAACTGTCGGCTACTGCCAGTACCATAGGCCTTTTTTTGATAGAGTCATCCTCAAATTCAAAAACCGGATACGCCAAAGTTTCAGGAGGCAGCTTGCAAAGAAGGTTCAGCGCCTTACCAACATCATAATCGGTTTTTAAAGCTTGTGAAGAAGTAACAATGCTGTCATGCCGGTAATTCACCAGGTTGGTATTTCTGATATGTTCAATATAGTTCACCAGGGTGTCTGCAACGAAGCTCATCCCGTAAATACTCCAGTGAATACCGTATTTTGGGTATAACGGATAGCTGGCATTTTCTTTTAAAGATAAGAAATACCGGTTCAGATCGATATAGCGGATGTCCAATTCTCCCGCTTTTCTGAGATAAGAACTGTAATTGGTAGTAGTTTTCTTTTTCGATAGATACCGGTCAGGGATATACTCCGGATAAAAAGAAGTTTTTCCCGGCTCAAAGATTAGGATCAAGTCAATGTTCAACTCTTTTTTTAAATGATCCTGGACAAATTTCAAGCGGTTCAATTTTTCATTTATATATTTTTCACCAACATAGTCGTGCCCCGTATAAGCCCTGATATAGTCATACTCATACAAATGATCATTTTTGCCGATCACAACCCCTTCGGCATTGGCTTTTCGATACAAGCTGAAATCAATCTGGTTATTTAGCCTGACCAGTGAATTCCGGAAGCCGATATGTTGTTCCAGATAATTATCGTATTGTACCTGGTATTCTCCAGTCAGCCATGTCGATTTAGAATAAACAGGTTTTTCTGCCAGTACGAAATCGCCGTTCAGGGGTTTTATATGAAATAGCTGAAACCCTTTCTGAACAGCCGGAAGGATCATGAGGAGTATGATCAGATAAAAAAATATGTACTTAGCCCGGCTCATCTCAGAATCTGAAATAAATGAAAGGATTAAATCCGGATGATGTGATGGAACTCAGGCTTATTATGAAGAATAAGATTGATAAAACGAACATTATTATCAGGGTCCTGTTTTTCTGAACAGATGATAACGCTTTTTCCTGCCATGTTTCAATTTTTCTGGAGAACCCCCAGAAAGAAAAGAATATGGCAACACCCATGATCCAGAAGAACTTGCTATCTAAGTAATATTCGGTTTGCCGAAAATCCAGGGAGAACATTTTATCAAGGAATATGAGGGCATCCTGCAGGGTGTCAGACCTGAAAAAGACCCACCCGATGAGGACGATAAAAAATGTTATGATAGTGCTGGGCAGTTTTCCTATTTTTTTATAGAACTTCAGCAGGAATATCCTGTCTAATACCAGGAAAAGCCCATGGAATATTCCCCAGATCATGAAAGTCCATGCGGCGCCATGCCAGAGACCTGAAATGGCAAATACGACCCAGAGATTAAAATACAGGCGGGCAGTAGGTACCCTGTTGCCCCCTAACGGGATATACAGATAGTCTTTCATAAACCGTCCCAGGGTCATGTGCCACCTCCGCCAGAACTCGGTAATGCTTTGTGATATGTAGGGATTGTTAAAATTCTCAGGAAATTTAAAGCCTATCATCCGCCCGATGCCAATGGCCATATCGGAATAACCTGAAAAATCAAAATATATCTGAAAAGCATAAGCAATTACACCGATCCATGCAAGGGGTGTTGTCAAACCACTTTGATCGAGCGAAAAAATGATGTCCACCTGCTCTCCGAGGACATTCGCAATAAGTACTTTTTTTGACAGCCCGATCACAAACCTGACAAATCCTGTCAACCGGTTATCTATAGTCTCAAACTTCTTCCTGTCTTCAATCTGGTCAGCTATTTCATTAAACCTCACGATAGGACCGGCAATCAACTGCGGAAACATCAGAATATACATCGCATAGTCCGTTACATGTTTCAGTGGCCTATGAACATTCCGGTATACATCCACGGAATAGGTGATCTTTTGAAATGTAAAGAATGAGATCCCTATTGGTAAAATCACTTCTGTCCATCTGACGGATTGAAAGCCAATAACATTAAGCAGATAATTGAAATTTTCGATAAAGAAATTGGCGTATTTAAAATAGGCCAGCATGCCAATGTTCAATAGTATTGAGGCAGATACTAACAGAAGTCTTTTTTTGCCCTCGCATTTGTATAAGCGGCGAACAATATAAAAGTCGACAGCAATGGATACCAGGACGATAAAAATAAATTTCGGGGCACCCCAGGCATAAAAAATTATACTGGCCAACAGTATAAAAATATTCCGGATCTTTTCCGGTAAAAGGAAATATATGATCAGAAAAAGCGGAAAGAAATAAAGTAAAAATAAGCTGCTGCTAAATACCATGTTCTATTTTTTTTCAGAAATAACTTCCTGTTTCTTAAGTTTTTGTTCAGCCAGCCAGATGGCATCAATATGAACCATTTCATCAAGGCTTACCTCTTTGCCGGCTGCTTTCTTTTGCATTTCTTGAGGCCAGTCAGGGCTGTTTCTAATGACCTGTTTATAATATTTTATGAGGTCTTTATGTTTCAGTATAAAATATGCATCCTCCACGAAACCACTGGCAAACTTCTGTAAGGTGGCATCAGTATAGATTAGCATAATAAAATCGTAGTTATTCAAATCATCCTCCAGGGTAATTGTTTTAACATCTGTAAAACCGGTACCATCCTGTTCAAAAGCTTGTTTATTGTAATACCTGAAAGTATTTCTTTCAAAGAAGTATTTGGTAAGGCCTTTCCCAAAGGGTGTCCAGTAATAGCTGTCACTGATTGTCATAACCGTTGGCTTTGTGTACTCCGGACTATCCGGAAACACATAATTTGGATATGCCATCTCGTAACATGGGTACTTGCACAGCAGGTTCATCCCTCTTGCGAGATCATAGTCATCATCTCTCAGATTATCGGTGATCTCATAATCCTTCACATAGAAATCCACCATGTTGATGTGCTTCTCTTTTTCCATATACTTTGTTAAAGTATCGAAGACAAGGCTTATCCCGTAATAGCTCCAGTGAATACCGCATTTGGAATAGAGGGGATATGTGGCCGTATCTTTCATCTGCAGAAACCATGAATTCATATCGATGAAACTGATACTTCGCTTGTCAAATTCCTCACGGTAAGCTTCAATATTGGTTTTAGAACGTTCTTCAGGCTTAAAACTATCCGGGATGTATTCAGGAAAAAAACTGGCCTTGCCAGGAGCAAAAACAGGAATGAGTGTTACTCCCATATGCCTGAGTGTATCCTGCAAATATTTGACTTTTGAAGCTTTATCTGCGATCAGCTCCTGTCCGATGAAGTCTTTTCCTGTATAAGCATCAATATAGCTTGTCTCATACAAATACCCTTCTTTGCCAATTACGACCGATCTTCCATGTAGTTCATCGAAGAGGCTATAATCCAGTTGATTATGGAGGCGCACGAGATAAGGTCTGAACCCGATATGGTCTTCCAGGTACTTGTCATATTGTACCTGGAAATTGCCGGTAAACCAGGATTCAAAGGAAAATGATGGTTTTTCGGAATAGCTTACCGCACCATGCAGTGGCTCGACCTTACAGAAATGCAATTCTTTCTGAAAAGCCGGCAGGATCAGTAAAATAACAAGTGATAAAAACAATATTTGTTTCAGTCGGTACATGAAGAGTGGGTCATTGTATTCACTCTATAGAGAGCCAAATATTGCCGGCAAAGATAGTATTTTAAAATAAGGTAGTGCTTCAATCAGATCATGATCAGCTTCCGGCTTATGATTTTATCATTTATTGTGATCTTCAGGAAATAGACGCCTTTTGCCATCTGCGTTCCCTGCTCATTGGTGCCATTCCAGTAAAGGACATGCCTGCCTTTGTCAATATCTCCGGAGAATATATTATTGATCCTTTCCCCATTGGTATTAAATATGTCCAACCGTAGATAACCAGCCTGTTCCAGGTTCACTTGCAGACAGACATTATCAGAGAATGGGTTTGGATATACACTCAGAACATCATTTTCTGATAACAGCTTGCTTTGTGGCATTCCAAGAAATTGATCGACCGTCAATATTACCGGGATAACCGACTCATTCCTGAAGTTATCGATGACCACCAATTCACAATAATAATCCCCGTCTTCAAGTCCTTCAGTATCATAAGTGAGTATAATGTTGTTGGAAGCGCCGTTACTTAGGGTGCCGTTCAAGGTATCCAGGCTGAGCCATTCTGTTTCCGGCCCGAAGTTCCTGAACAGGAGATTGCCATTGATGATATGAGGCAGTTCTCCATATATATCGCCATGTACTTCATAATTTATCAGGATGTCCTCCATAAGGGTATTATGAAGATAGACAGTGATCTCGGCAGTAGCCGTTTCACCGCCATGCACCACGCCCCATCCATTTTGATCTTCACCGTGCCAGTGGGCGGTTACACCGTTTCCTAAGAATCCCTCAAATAACAGATCCCCGGTTCCTCCGGTAAAGTTTGTAGCTATGGTTAGCTCCACCCCCAGGGGGAATTCAATATAGAGGTCTCTGACCCATTCGTTGTCAGGGCTGGAATTGTAAAGAGTAAGGGCCCAGGTATAGACTTTTCCCGTGTGAACGGTTTGGTCGGGGCAGGTCAGATAAGAACCATAGACACTCCGGTTACCACCGGTATTGGATCTTTGGTTCAATGCAGCAACATAGATGTCAAAATCAATTTCACCCGGCCCGGTATTGGTCAGTGTCAAGGTGTCATGACCGGTTTCATCAGGCCGCATGATATTCTCGAACTGGACGGTATTAAAAGTAAGCAGGGGAGCAGCTTCTTCAACAGAAGGAAACGCAATAAAATCGATCCAGGCTCCGTCCATTCTACTGCTTACACTATGATCTTTATGGTATTTCCACTCGAACCGGTGAAAGCCCTGATCTACCGGATAGGCATGCAACGACCAGTCGTCTTGGCCATCCCACCTTTGCTGTTCAATGCCGTCAATGTAAAAGGCAAGAAAATCATAGTTGTTCTGGGTTGTATCGTCTTCACAGGATACTCTTTTATAGAAACTGATATCACCTTCTGTTAATACCATCATATCGGCGATCATAGAAGATATCTGGTTATCTGTAATAAAACCAGACCTGGCGCTGAACAATCCTTCAAACCTTGTTACATTATCGATCTGCCAATCTTTGTCACCCCCAAAGCCCCAGTCTATCAATGAAAAATCCCCGGTCTCGAAATCTTCTTCATGGAAGCCGATCACGAGGGCAAAGCTATCAGCTGTGATATAATTATTACTTCCTGTCATATCCACCAGAAAATCAACAATATGTCCATTCATGGCAGAATCGGAGACCGATATGTTAAAAACAACAGGCTCCTGGGCGCCCGGGTTTAACTGGGCTATGTTTCCTATATTGACGTTAATATTGATGGAAGTATCATCACATAACAGCAGCGTATACAGGTTTTCCACAAGTGCTCCTCCATAATTCACAAAGCTTACAATGATGTCTGTGGTGTCGCCGCGATCAAGCCTTCCATTATCATCATTCACGATAACTTCTGAGATGAGAACATCCGGGGCATAGGCCGTATGATAGAAAGTATTCTCCCAGGTGGAATCCGGGGAAGTGATCTCAGAGTTAATGATGATGAGATGATCATTCGGAACTTCAGATGACACGTCGAAAGAAAAGGCATCCAGCAACTTGATGGATCCCCCGGTGCTTAATGTGCCAATGTATTCCGTGCTATCTGTTAAAGTAATGTACTCATCCTGGATGGATATCGTCATGGTGGCATCGTTCAATGTGTCAGTTTCATTGTTGATAATCAGCACACTCATCAAAGCTGTCTCACCATATTCAATGATTTCATCACCCCCTGAGCTGATAGAATCCTGGACAAGGATGCCAGAGGTAGTAAAAAGCAGGGTTTTATATGAGGATATGAAGTTGTTGTCGGTGACTTTAAAAGTAATATAGGAGCCGGAAGAGTTTGCCTGCGGTACGCCGAAAAACACCCCGGCATCAGAAAGTTGCATTTCCGGAGGATAATCATATCTGTTAAGCTCAAAAACCGAATTGCTGGTCACAGAAACATCATTTGAGATCCCGGTTTGTTGGAAATTCACGTCGTCACCATTCGATATGCCGGATATCCATAATACCTCATCACAGCCATTCATCTGGCCGTAATGGAATTTTATTTCACCCGAAGGGTAAAGGGTTACCGCAAAATTGAATTCCGAGCCAGCAACACTTTGCAAAGATGTTTTCCATCTGAATGTCGCAGAGTTCTCATCTCCTTCATACCAGATGCCACCTCCTGAAGAAGTACTGATCTTTTGGTACTGG
Source organism: Bacteroidales bacterium (assembly GCA_030638325.1). Taxonomy (GTDB): domain Bacteria; phylum Bacteroidota; class Bacteroidia; order Bacteroidales; family JAGOPY01; genus DAOWEV01. Next base: position 6,402 of record DAOWEV010000046.1, on the reverse strand, counting down.
GTCATAAAAGGAGAAATGTTCCTGGTGATGGTAAAAAGAACCTTGTCATCGATAAAATAAGGGTAGGGGTAGAGCTGTTCGTCAAACATCAGGTAGCCGTCAACATGCACTGTGATGCTCGAAAAACTGCTGTCATAAAAAGGAAAATCGAAGTCCAGGCCTTGCGTTACAATTCCGCTGGTGTTATTGGAAGGGGTCAGTTGTTGGGCAGTTACCATAGGAAAACTGCCGGCATAAGTTGTTTCACCATAACTTTTATCAAACTCCCACCAGTAGGGAAGAGAGCCTCCCGCGGCTGTCATTTGATAACTATAAAGCTGTCCGGCAGGAGCAGGTGGTAAATTGTCGGTCTGTATGTTGATCTTGTCAAAACTGAAATTATGTGTCAGATACAAAGTTGTAGTATCGTTGTTAACTACCGGAACATTGGTCTGGGGGCAGATGATCTCCAGGCTTCCATTGGTATTGTCAAACACCGAAAAATGAATGATCTCACCGGTACCCTGGCCTGCCGGGTCATCTTCCACGATTTGCAGGAACAACCTGACATCCTGGTCCATATCCAGCCATGTCATGAGAGGGCTCAGGTCCAGTCCGAATTCAATGGTTTTATCGGCCACGGTACTTCCTCCCTGCATATAAAAATTCCCCCCTTGATAATCAAAGACAGGAAAGTCAAGGAGGTATTCCGGTCGGGGGGCTATATTGTTATTTGCAAGCCCTGCCAGCACTTTGATAGCATTACGGCGATCGTGTTCCAGAATAATTTTAGCTGTGAGCTTTGGCTCGCAGATTTCTTTCACATACAATAAATGAGCAGAATGATTCCAGATGCCTCCCTGTCCCAGGTCATCGGCCACGGTTTTGTACATCATATAAGCATAACCCTGATCCCCCCAGGTCGGGGCACCACCGTAACTCTGGACCATCTTAAACCCGCCTATTTCCCAGTCCTTCATATCCACAACACCATCGTTGTTAATATCGATATCGTTGGTATATTGGCCGTCATTGTTGTAATCCCATCTGATGGAATCATTGTAACCAACAATGGTCATGGCGTGATTGGCGCTTCCTCCGAAATAGGTCAGGACATATTTCCCCGCTTCCGGGGTTCCGGCAGGCAGGGTGTTCGAAGCACCCATATATTGCGCATAAAAACTGGCGATCCCGCCAACTGCTGAGCCATCGAGATGGTCATTTATCCAATGTTTTATTGTCAGTAAGCCGGTTTCAGTATCGACCAGGACCTGGTAAACTTCGGTGATCCGGTTATGCATAGCATTGTAATACTCCTGATAACCCGACATCCATCTTGTAGGTCCTCCATACGACATGGTACCACCATAGTCTGTAACGTTTGGTGATCCACAGTGTTTGAGGATCTGGAAGCTGTGAAGATAACTGACACCGTACCAGCCATTTCCCCCATTCATGAAATTCCACACGAAATGGGTAGGGTACTGGTTCGGGGCGAGGTTTGCCGGAATATTACGTGCCCGGGCCATTTCATAGGTAAAATTATAGCCTACGCCGCTTGCCTGACCACAACTATAGCCAGCCTGATTGAAAACAGGCCGCATATAAATCTGTGTGGAATTATCAACCATATATGGCAAGTCCCTGCTTCTGTATCCCGGTGGCAGTTTCAGTACGGGTAGCATTCTGAGCCGGTACTTTTCCACCGGAGTCAGAGAACGTAACTGATTAAGCGGTACCGTATAATCAGGCTCCTGAGCATTTATAAAAGGCGTTGAAATAAAAAGCAGTAGGGTGATGAGAAATATCTTTTTCATAATAAATCAGACAGGTAGAAACATCGTAAATAATTTTTGTAAAGTTATAAAAAAGGTAAATATCTGAAGATTTAAATATTCTTTGTACTTTCAGCGGCTTAATCATTCAATCATTAATCCATTACCCAATAAACTAGTGCATAATGGAAAAGATCAGTGAAGCAACAGAATTTTTAAAGGCCCGGGGCATAGAAGACCCCGAAATAGGCATTATTCTTGGAAGCGGACTGGGTAAAATGATCGGGAAGATCGAGATCATACACAGGATAAATTATGAGGATATCCCGCATTTTCCCATTTCAACTGTTGAGTTTCACCATGGAGAGCTGGTTTTCGGCATGCTTGCCGGAAAGAAGGTATTGGTCATGCACGGAAGGTCCCATACCTACGAGGGATATACCACACAGGAGATCACCTTGCCCATCCGTGTAATGAAGGTTTTGGGGATTAAGTATTTACTGGCTTCGAATGCTTGTGGTACGATGAACCTGGAGTTCAAAAAGGGAGAAATGATGCTGATGGTTGACCATATCAATCTTTTGCCAAACCCGCTTATCGGCCCGAATTATGATGAGCTTGGTCCGCGTTTCCCTGACATGAGCCAGCCGTATTCAAAATTTCTGAATGATAAAATAATACGGATAGCAGAAAAGCTGAACATCACCCTGCATCAGGGTGTCTATGTGGCAGTCACCGGCCCGAACCTGGAAACCAGGGCTGAATACCGCTTTCTCAGCAGGATAGGTGCAGATGTTGTGGGCATGTCAACAACCCCAGAGGCGATTGTTGCCAACCAGATGAGCCTCCCGGTCGCTGCTATTTCCGTTATCACTGATGAATGTGATCCGGATAACCTGAAAGTTGTGGATATCAATGAAATCTTATTGCATTCATCCCGGGCTGAGACCGGACTGATCAAGGTTTACACGGAGTTGATAAAGGAATTGTAATTCAGTTCAGGAGTTGAAAGTTAAAAGTTCATAAAGTTAAAAGTTATAAAGTTATAAAGTTATAAAGTTATAAAGTGGTTACATTTTGCAAAATATGCGCAGTATTTAATACTATTCATCATAAATGTTTTTCAACAATATTCTTAATTATAACCTAACTTTCTAACCTTCTGCTTTTTAACTTTCAACTTTCAACTTTCAACTTTCAACTCTGCATAGATAATGCAGGCTAAATTAATTAAAGGGTCAAAGCTATGTCGGATATTTTAAAAGTATACTCGCCTTACGACAATCACTTTATCAAATCTTTCCCGCTGGCTGATGAAGCCCGGGTTGAGCTAATACTAAGTAAGGCTTACAGCCTGTTCAATGACACCTCCAGGCGGCTTGAAAAGTATGAGCGGATCAGCATTCTGGAGAAGCTTGCCGGTCTCATGGAAGGCCGTGTGGAGGAGCTCACCGGGATGGCTGCAGAGGAAGGTGGCAAGCCGTATGCTGATTCCAGAGTGGAAGTGCTGAGGGCGATCAATGGAGTGAAGCTGGCTGTGGCCGAACTGTATAACCTGAAAGGGGAGGAGATCCCGATGGGCATGACCCGGCCATCGGTGAACCGGCTGGCTTTTACCACGCGGGAACCCATCGGTGTAGTCTTGTCGATCAGCGCTTTCAATCATCCATTGAATCTGATCGTCCATCAGGTCATTCCTCCGCTGGCTGTGGGATGTCCGGTCATTGTTAAACCGGCTTCTACAACCCCGGTGTCCTGTTTTAACCTGGTGGATATGCTGTATGAGGCAGGCTTACCTCAAGATTATTGCCAGGCATTGGTGTGCAACAGGTCATTGGCTGAAAAAATGGCTGCCGATCCCCGGATCAACTTCCTCTCATTCATCGGATCGGCCGAGGTGGGCTGGCGGTTGCGTTCGATACTGGCGCCCGGCACCAGGACGGCTCTGGAGCATGGTGGTGTGGCACCGGTGATCATCGACAAGACAGCAGTCCCCGGTGAGTTTCTGCCGGGCATGATGAAAGGCGGATTTTACCATGCCGGCCAGGTCTGTGTGTCGGTTCAGAGGATCTTTATACATGAAGAGGTAGCCTGGGATGTGGCCAACATGATGGCTGAGCAAGCTGCAAAGCTTGTTGTCGGGGATCCATTGAAAGAAGAGACGGAAGTGGGCCCACTCATTGCGCCGGAGGAAGTTGACAGGGTGGAGGAATGGGTGAATGAAAAGGGCAGGGGCGGTGAAATATTGACCGGGGGCCGGCGGCTTTCGGATACTGTATTTGCCCCGACAGTTATCTGGAACCCCTCTTTTGATGCCAGGGTGTCAACCCGTGAAGTGTTCGGCCCTGTGATCTGTATTTATCCTTTCAAAAACCTGCCGGATGCTGTCAAACAAGCCAATGACCTGGAGTTTGCCTTCCAGGCAGCAGTTTTCTCAAAAGACATTGATTTTTGTATGAAAGCGGTAAAAGAGCTGAATGCCTCAGCGGTGATGGTAAATGACCATACCGCCTTCCGGGTCGACTGGATGCCTTTCGGAGGCAGGGACTCATCCGGCATCGGTATAGGTGGCATTCCCTTTTCCATGAGAGAAATGACCCGGGAGAAGCTGATCGTGATCAGGAGCAAGTCGCTGTAAAAAAATGACATCTTTGTTGAAGATATTATCGTTAGGCAGAAAATCCTTATTTTTACCGCATAAAACCTAAACGCTTATGAATGGTAACTTCAGGATCATTATGGCATTTCTCGGTGTGGTGCTGCTGGTATTAATGGCCTGGTATTTTTCCAACATTGTTGCCTATATCATTATAGCTGCGGTATTATCCCTGATCGGGCATCCGCTGGCTGAGTTAATGAATAAGGTCAGGATTGGCAAATTCCTGCTTCCACCAAGCCTGAGCGCCCTTACAACACTGCTGGTAATATGTTTACTGATCGCGGGCTTCATAATGGTGTTTGTCCCACTGGTATCACGTCAGGCACAGATGATCACAAACATTGACGTTGAGGAAGCCTCGGAATATTATGATAATGAGATCAGTCAATTGCGTACGTTTCTGGTGAAAAAAGATATCATTACTAAGGATGAAAGTCTTGTCCAGATGCTTGAAACACAGATTGATTCCTGGATGAACCTGGCCACTTTTTCGAACATTGCTTCAAGTATTGCCAGTACTACGGGAAGTTTGTTTATCGGTGTATTTTCAGTCTTATTCCTGACTTTTTTCTTCCTGCAGGATCCTCAACTGTTAAAGAATTTCATCCTGTTGCTGGTTCCCGACAAAATGGAAGAAAAGTTCAGGACCATATTGCATAAATCAAAAGTGTTGCTTTCAAGGTATTTCATCGGACTGATGATAGAATTGACTACCATGATGACACTCATCTCCTTGGGATTGACCTTTTTCGGGGTAAAGAATGCCCTGATAATCGGTTTCTTAGGCGGTCTTATGAATATTATTCCATACCTCGGGCCACTTATCGGAGGTTCCATTGGTGTCATACTTGGGGTGACCACCACACTGAGCCTGGGCTTATATGACCAGATCTGGATCGTAGCCCTGGAGGTGATCGGGACATTTGCAGTGGCAAACCTCATCGACAATATTATCTTGCAGCCTTTGATTTATTCAAAAAGTGTGAGCGCCCACCCCATAGAGATCTTCCTGGTGATCATCATGGCCGGAAGCCTGGCCGGTATCCCCGGGATGATCCTGGCAATTCCTTCATACACAGTATTACGTATTGTTTCTAAAGAATTTCTGGGTGGTTTCAAGATCGTCGACAAACTTACCGAGAATATCTGACCGGCATATCATTTCCTGCCAATATGGAGTAATAAGAACCGTGAATTTATACAATAGTTACCTGCAAGGCTAAAAAAGACAATAAGTGCTAAAATTGAAACGAGATTTAAAATATTTAATTAGAAAATTGAATGACTAGAAAGATTTTGTTTTTCCCGACCCGCTTTTGCCCTTCGGGTCAATTAGGGAAGCCTGCACATGTTGCACACATTGTTAAGCCACACGAGCCAACACTCAAACCAAAGCTTGCCAAAGAGTGCAATTTTTACAAAACCTTTTTACAACAAAGACAAATACTTTAATTAATTTTATGAGTTACAAATATATTTTGATTTGGAAAATAAGAGAATAGAAAATATAATAATTTTAATTTAGTACATGACAAAAAAATATATAATCCTGATAATCAATAAAATATGTTAATAACTCAGTTAATAACTTATGCGAATAAAATGATATAACACCCTGATATTCAGTATCTTAGATGAAATATCACAACATATGGCATCAAGATACATGAACACCAGGGTTGAGGGTAAAAATACCATTTTATTCACAACATTATCACAAATTTTCGGGGATAAAATGAATTTAGCCCGAATTAAGTTCTTTGGCTTATTTATTTGTGCTCTTTGCAAGGTTCAAACTGTTTGCTTTGAGAAATTAGCTGTCGGTTTCGATACTGATGTAAAAGTTGATTCTTCTTTACGCAGAATACAACGTTTCATGTCAGGGTATCTGCTGGATACCAACCTTATAGCTCGCTTTGTGTTCGCTTTGTTGCCTCATAAGCCGCCGTATCGTCTGGCATTGGATAGGACAAATTGGAAGTTTGGAAC
>DAOWEV010000194.1 GCA_030638325.1 Bacteroidales bacterium | reverse complement strand
GTAAAATGTGACTTAACCGAATTGTGCTTTTGCCCACAAGCATTATGTACGTTAAAAATGATTATGATAAAAACAAGAATGTAATGGTTTTTCATTAATAACAGAAAGAGGTTAATATAATTAGGTTATCTGTAACTATTTAGGTGTTATATATCATACAAATATTGTCTTTAAATAAATCCTAAGCACCAAATCCTAATCCCGATAAGTATCGGGAAAACAAATTCAAAACTCAAATAACCAAATGTTCAAAACAAAGGATTTCCTACAGAACATACAGTTTTGAATTTTTGTGCTTATGTCATTTGGTATTGTTTATCCCGATACCTATCGGGATTAGAAATTAGGATTTAGAAATTTTATTTTAGTGTTTTATTTAACACTGATGAAATATACGTCACAGCTAAATAATTACGGTTGTTTAAAATATTTTATAAAAATAGGATTAATTATTTGATTTGGGGTTTGTGGTTTATCCGGTTTAGTGACTCATACTTGCAAACAAAAAGGCCTGTCACACCGGACAGGCCTTTGCACTTATTAACCAATTAAATTATGAAAACAAACCCACAGGCGTGGGTTAAAACCTTTTATTAAGCAATCTGAATTTCTTTTTTGATCTTTACCACTTCCTTCTTGGGTAATGTTAATGCCAGGACTCCATTTTTGTATTCGGCCTTGATCTTTTCTGTTTCAACCGTTTCAGGGATAACAAATGAACGACAGATATTACCGTCACCAAATTCCCTTCTCGTATAATTTAATTCATTCTTTTCTTCCCGTTCCGAAGTAATGGTTAAAATATCTTTCTCGAGATCGATTTTGAAATCTTTTTTTGTGAATCCGGGAGCTGCCAGTTCCAGCTTGAAAGCTTCTTCATTGTCAATAACATTGGCTGAAGGAGCGAAACTGCAATTTCCTTCCTGTTCTTTTCTTCTTTGTGCCCAGGCGTAGTATCCCGGATTGTTGTGCCATCTTGCGAGTGTCATAATTATTCTCCTTTTATTATTTATTAAAATTTGATTTATCAGAATTCTGTTTTAGACCTTTCAATATTTGTACCACCCGGAAAATGGATTGATCTGGATCATATTATGCGCCATATTGGCATGTGAAAGAAAATGGATATGCCATAATGGCATGAGGGGGGTAGCAAACTCATTTATGGCCAGCTAGGTTTTCTACAGTAAACAGCTCGTCTTTCAACCCCTGGTTAATTTTTATTTCTGACATGGTAATCCTGGTCTTATGTCTTTTCTTCAGGTCTTCCATCGACACCACATCGGCAATCCAATAACCATCAATTAGAATGTAATGGTAGATTGATTGTTTTACTTTTTGCCCTTTGCGGTTGTAAAACTCAAACTTTTCGGGATAAAAGTATATTTTGTTGATATACACGATTACATGGCTGTAAGATGAATTGTCCGTTTTCGGTTTCAAATTAAGCACATGAGCAGTGTCGGTCGTGGGGAGCATTTCAGGGGTGTATATTTCTGCATAGGGTTTTGTTGCCATATCCTTCACCGAGAAATCAGATTTGTTAAAGGTGTTGCTTTCGGCCAGGTTCGTTATCTTCTTGGGTCTTTTGAACAAGGGGAGATAAAGATAAATCTCATCGTTGGGCAATGATAAGGTTGCAATGCCCGAGTCAGACTTGGGGGAGGTGTATCTGAAGAGTTTTTTATTGGCGCCTTTTTGCAGGAGTATGGCTGTCTTTTGCTTCTGTTTACCGGTTTTCAAATTGATCATCAGCATTTCGATATTTGCTGTTCTGTCTTTGATCCCAAAAATAGTCTGATCCATCTTAGTGAGTAAATCATCAGCAATCTCCTGTGCGTACAATGCTGTTTTTCCATAGACAAAACAAAAGAATACAAGGCTCAAAAAAGCTATTTTCGTTTTCATACTTTCCGGGGTTTCAATTTTTTATTTCCGATGAGCAGTGTAACCGGTAACAAGGTCAATGCCCCCATGCTAGAGCCCAACATGCTGAATGCGATTAGCGCACCAAAATAAATCATGGGCAACAATTCCGAAAAAACCAATACCAGGAAACCGGCTGACACCGAAATAAAATTGATCATGATGGCTTTCCCGCTGATGAGCATGGTTTCTTCAATGGCTTTGTTGATGTTTTGGTATTTTTTTACCGAATGGTTGAAATGCGAGATAAAGTGAATGGAGTAATCGATACCTATTCCCATGGCAACACTTGCCACCAGTACGGTGACCACATTCAATGGGATTCCGGTGAGGCCCATCAACCCATACAAAATAGCAATGGTGGCAACAATGGGCAAACCGGCATAAAAACCCTCGGCAAACGACCTGAACCAAAGGCTGACAATGGTAATTACCAGGATGATGGCAATGAATAAACTGGTAATCTGGCTCCTTACGAGGCTTTTGTCGAGTTGCACATTCACATAGGGCATCCCTGTTATTTCTACCGTATAATTGTCGGAGCGGTGTGCATTAAAATAGGTCTGCATATACTTATTGAATTGCGCAGCCTCTTTTTCCCCTTTATTGTTAAACTTCGCGATAATAATCCCCTGGTCAAGGTCTTCGGTAACAAGCTGACTAAGGCCGCCCTGTTGATCGAGGATAAACCAAAGCTGTTCAATTTTCGCCTGGTCATCCGGTATTTTCTCTTCACCACTCAAAGCGCCGTTCAGTTTGAGCACAATATCGGCTATGGACTGTGTGATTGTAACATAAGGGCTTTGCTTCATATAATCTGCAATGTCAATCATGCTGTTCAGCACTTCGGGACTTTGAATATCCCCTTTGAAAACAACAAAAACCGGTTTTGAACCCCCAAATTTTTCTTCCATGATGTGTGTGGCAATACTCGCCGGATGATTGGGCTTGAAGTAGTCGCTTACGCTGACACTCCTTTTTATCATAAATATTCCGGAGATGCCGATAATAAACAGTATGATCCATACTGTCAATACATGATAGGGAAATTTCGTATTTAATTTATACAGCGGGATAAGAATATGATCGTTCAAATAGGATTTTCTGTCTCCGGAAAGTACTCCGCCTTTTGCGTCTTTTCTTTTGGGTGGGATAACGGCAAGCAGGGCGGGTACAAAAATCAGGGCCATGAAGGCTGAATAAGAAGTCCCCAATGCGGCAAGCAATCCAAAATCGCGGATCATGCTCAGGTAGGCCCCAAAGATAAATGCCAGAAAGCCAACCATGGTTGTGAGTGCGGTTAAAACCACCGGCACGATAATTAAGGGCAAGGCTTTTGCAATGGCCTTTTTGGGATCTTTTTCCTTACATTGATTCACCCTGTTCAACACATGGATGGCGTAAGCGCTGCCCACGGCCAGAATAATAATGGGGACGTTGTTGGAAACCATCGACAAATTTAAGCCCATTAAAACAAAGCTGCCAATGGCCCAGACAATGGCCAGTCCGGCAGTTAACAATGGGAGGATGATTCCCCGGATGGAATGGAAACTCAAGAATAAAATAAGGGCAATCAGCAGAAACGAAATGGGTATCAGTTTAATCAAATCAACCGAAATAACATCGGCAACATATTTGGTGAAAAAAGGAACGCCTGCAAAATAATATTTCTCAGGAAGGCCTAACTTTTCGATCTTCCCGACAACCTCCGCCGCAACACTATTAATATCTGCTTCATCCTGAAAAGTAAAAATAATGATGGTGGCTGTTCCGTCTTTCGAAACAATCTTTCCGGCCACCATATCGTTACTAATAATTTCTTTCTTCAGTTTGTCGACATCACTTTTGGTCTCAGGCCAATTGTTGTGATGGATGAGGTTGCTGACTTCAAAATTATCACCTTCCACCTTAAAATTCACCATATTTGTAAGACTGGTAACCGACAAAACCCCGTCAATTTCAGCCAGTGTATCCGTAACTTGTTGAATGTTTTGGAGTACACCGGGCTCAAACACATTATCAGTTTCAATAACCACCATGCCCAGTTCGTTGCCCCCAAAGCGTTTCCCCACATCTTTGAACAACTGAACGATGGAATCATCCTTAGGCAAGGCATCCACAATGTTTGAGTCAACCTCCAGATACCTGAATTGATAACTGAACAAGCCCGTCATTATCAAAATGAAAGTCAGCACGTACCACCGGAATCGTATAATTATGTTTGAGAATTTTTCCACTTCATTTATTTTAGACAAAAGTCAGTAACCGGAAAAAGCAAAAGTATAATTTTTTGAGATGTACTACAGGCACTTATTAGCCACAGTGGAAGAAATGTTTAACCAGCTTTATGATCTCTTCTTCGTTATCGCCTATATCCTTTCTCAGGGTTTGATCATTAAAACTCTTGAGGTACTTTATGATCCAGTTGATCATTCCTTCAGAGAAAACACCATACTGCAAATAGACTTGTCTTTGGTCACTCAGGCATTCTGCTGATTTCCAACAGCTATCGGGAAGCTGGGATAATTGGTTCAATTGATCTTTATGCTCCTCATCAAAAATATTAATGTCGACATAAGTTTTATCTGCGTAATCAAGGGCATCCTTCATTTCAAGACCATGCCGGGCAGCAATAGCCAGTCCTGCCAATAGCAGGTAAACATCAGCCGAGCCGTCCGGGCATCTGAATTCAACAGTCTGCCGGCTTGAATAGTCCTTGACCGAAGTCGTTTCTTTCGGGTTGACCTGGTGGCTCATATCACTTTTTCCGGACCATCCCAGAGGTACCCTGACAAGCACTGAACGGTTCCGGTCGCCCCAGCAAATACTTGTGGGTGCTTCCTGGTGGGGCACCAGTCTGAAATATGAAGTGGGATTAATATTGCCAAATGCCGTTAAGGAAGGGGCAAGATCCAGGAAGCCGGCTATGGTTTTTTTTGCAAGATCACTCAGGCGCCCATTCTCTATCATCATATTTTTTCCGTGCTTCAGCAGGCGTGTGTGAATATGCAGACCGCTCCCTGCTTTACCGGCCGTGATCTTGGGTGCAAAAGATATGCTTACCCCGTATTTATAGGCGAGGGATCTCAGTATCCATTTTGCGATCAACAGTTGATCTGCTGCATCTTCTATATTAGTCGGAGAAAATTCTATCTCATTTTGCTCATAAATCAGGTTCCCCTGCGAAAAATTCCCAACTTCCGAATGTCCGTATTTTATCTTACCACCTGCCTGTGCTATTGCCCGCATAGCTTCGGTTCGCAAAGCTTCCCACTTGGTAAAAGGAGTGGATTCATGGTAGCCTCTCTGGTCATCAGTTTCGAACAAGGATTCATAATCAAAGATCACATAATACTCCAACTCACCCATGGCTTCCATTTCCAGGCCGGTATTTTTCTTCAGCGCCAGGTGAGCCTTTTTTAGAATGTATTCCGGAGAACTTTCCAGGGGTTCCCCGTCTTTGTTGAAATAGGAACACAAAATATCAAGTGAAGGGATCTCGGTAAAAGGGTTTAAAAATGCCGTTTTGTACCTGGGAATGACATATAGGTCACTTGATCCGGCTTCGATAAATGAAAACAGGCTGGAACCATCCACCCGTTCGCCCAGTGTAAGAATAGAATCCAGGTGGTTTTTATTGCTGATGATAAAATTTAATGTCTTGAGTCTGCCGTCCCAGCCGACATACCTGAAATTCACCATTTCAATGTTATGGTCTTCAATAAACTTCATGATATCTTCCTTGGTAAAATCCTCACTCGGTTTGTTGAGGTACTGTACCAAGGGGTTCGGGTTCATTTCGGTCAATTCATTCATAGTTTCGATGTTTGTTCTTCAAAAAACGGGGGGTCAAACATAAGTAAAAATCAAATATGAACTGAAGAAGCAGCAATAAATTGTGGACAGAGGTTACTGATCCACGATTATTATCCCATATCAACCAGGCAGTCGCTCATTGTCATTTCGATCATATTGGGGTTGAGTATTCTGGCTTCGCTCAGGCGGGCACTCATGACAAATGAGTGCCGGTAGGTGATTTTCTATTTCCGGATCATTTGGATTTACCGATATATCGATTGTACGACGTAACGACGTAACGATTTTGCACCCAACTTCGAATATCGTTAAATCGTTAAATCGCTATATCGTTACTTAAAAAAGGCTTCCAGCAACTTCTGCGCTGCCTGGTACGGGCTTTCCTGCCCGCTCAGGATCTTTTCGCGGGCAGCATCTATTTTGTTACGGAGGGTTTCGCTGGCATAAAAACTGGTACGGAGCGTATCTTCAATCGTTTCCTCAAGAGCTTGCAGATCCTGTTCTTTCCGGTGCTCGATAAAATAATTATTTTCCGTTGTAAATTCTTTATAGTTAAGGATCATCTTCCACACCTCTTCGATGCCCGACTTCTCAACGGAAGAGCATAAGCTCACCTGGGCAGTCCACCCTGATTCGGGAGCTGGAAACATATGAATTGCATTTTCATACTGTGTTCTGGCCAGTCGTGCAGCATCCACATTATCCCCGTCGGCTTTATTGATCACGATGGCATCGGCCATCTCCATGATGCCTCGTTTGATGCCCTGAAGCTCATCCCCGGCTCCGGCAAGCATCAGCAACAGAAAGAAATCGACCATGGCATGAACGGCTGTCTCAGACTGTCCTACACCGACCGTTTCAACGAAGATCACGTCAAAGCCGGCTGCTTCACACAAGATGATGCTCTCCCGTGTTTTTCTTGCTACTCCACCCAGGGATCCGGAAGATGAAGAGGGCCTGATAAAGGCATTCGCATCATTTGCCAATTCCTCCATGCGGGTTTTATCTCCAAGAATGCTTCCTTTGGAGCGCTGGCTGCTGGGATCAATGGCCAGCACCGCAATTTTATGTCTCTGGCTGGTGAGATGTTTTCCCAGGGCTTCTATAAAAGTACTTTTTCCAACACCCGGTACCCCGGTGATCCCAAGCCTTATCGAGTTTCCCGTATGCGGAATACATTTTGCAATGATTTTCTGAGCCAGTTCCTGATGTTGCTTTAAAGAGCTCTCTACCAGTGTAATGGCTTTACTCAGGATGATTCTGTCGCCCGAAAGTATCCCATCGATATATGCTTCAGGTGAAAGTATTTTTTTCCGGACCTCCTTAAACCTCCGGGCCACATCATCACTCACCGGTGAAGGCTGATCAATACCTGCCTTCACTTTTAGCGCTGACCTTTCCTTATTCTCTTTTTCCGACATCATGGAGTAAGCTTCTTGCTACAAAGATAACCAAATTGGTTATAGCAGAGGAATGATTATTGAAGGCTCTATTGATCGTTTAAAGCATATTCATTCTAAATAAGGGACTCCATCCTCAGAGCAGGATGGAGTCCCTTTTTTTGCACTTCCAATAAAACTAAAATTCATATAGCTCTGATAATCAACACGCTAAAAATATAAAACATATGTATTTATGTTTGATGTGTGCCAAGTAGTAACTGACACGTTCAGCATGAAAATATTATGACACACCTTAAAACAATATCTCTTAAACTATCCAACCAGAAAAACCCGCTTTCTCAAAAAATTTCCTATATTTGCAGGTGCTTTTAAAGCCACTCTCGGTAGCTCAGTTGGTAGAGCAGCTGACTCTTAATCAGCGGGTCGCGGGTTCGAATCCCTCCCGGGAGACACAGATAATTTATGTAATATTTAAAGCTATTTTGTTTCATTAGCAACTATCCTGAACACATGTTCAGGTTTTATTTTTTTATATTATGGTTCAAAAACCGGGAATGAAACAAAAGGTTGTTCGACAGTTCAAACTAACCAACCTTGCCCTGAACAATAAGAATTCAATTTTCTTATTGATCTTTTTATTGTTCGCTTTTGGAATATATACATACAGAAATCTTCCAAAAGAATTGTTCCCTGACATTGTGATACCAACGGTTTATGTTCAAACCATTTACCCGGGCAACCCCCCTGTTGACATTGAAAATCTTATCACCCGGCCGCTGGAAAGGGAAATAGAGGTGGTTAAAGGGATCAAAAAGATCAGTTCTACATCTTCTCAGGATGTGTCTGCCGTGTTTATTGAATTTAATACGAATGTTAATATCGACGATGCCTTACAGGACGTAAAGGATGCTGTAGATAAAGCAAAAAACGAATTACCGGATGACCTTGACAGGGACCCGGTGGTGCTGGACATTGATTTCTCGGAATTCCCCATACTGAACATCAATCTTTCAGGAGATTACAGTTTGAATGAGATTAAATCATTCGCCGAATATCTTGAGGATGAGATCGAAAGCATTTATGAAATCTCAAAAGTTGAGATCAAAGGGCTGAATGAACGGGAGATCTTTATCAATGTTGACCGGCATAAGATGGAGGCTCTTCTGCTGAACTTTAATAACATAGAAGATGCCGTGAATTTTGAGAATATCTCTATGTCGGGAGGTGAGATCAGGCTTGGTGATACACGGCGTTCGGTCAGGGTTATCGGGGAATTTGAAGACATTAAGGAAATCGGGAATATTATTGTCAAACATGAGAAAGGTAATATCGTCTACCTGAAAGATGTAGCTGAAGTGGTTGATGGCTTTGCAGACCCCAAAGACTTTGCCCGGCTGAACCTGCAGCCGGTAGTGTCGTTACAGGTGATTAAAAAAGGTGGAGAAAACCTGCTGTCTGCCACAGACCAGATCTTTGACATACTTGACAAGGCAAGGGCTGATCATGAGATCCCAATGGATTTAAGGATTACCCTCACCAACGATCAGTCGGAAATAATCAAAAAGCAATTAAGCAATCTGGAGAATAGCATCATCATGGGAATTATCTTTGTGATCCTCGTGCTGTTCTTTTTCCTGGGTACCCGCAATGCGTTGTTTGTTGGCTTTGCCATTCCGCTTTCCATGTTCATTTCATTTATAGTCCTTGACTTAATAGGATCCCGGATCAATATGGTAGTACTGTTTTCCCTCATTCTGGCACTGGGAATGCTGGTGGATAATGCCATTGTAGTAGTAGAAAATATTTACCGCTTCGTAGACCGGGGCTATTCGCGATTAGAAGCTGCCAGGCTGGCCGTTGGAGAAATTGCACAACCCATCATTTCTTCCACAGCTACGACTCTTGCCGCCTTTTTTCCATTGTTGTTCTGGAAAAGCATGATGGGGGAATTCATGAAATATTTGCCGCTTACCCTTATCATTGTGTTGACCTCATCCTTATTTGTAGCCCTGGTTATCATTCCTGTAGTTTCATCTACTTTTATCAGACCCGGTGACCAGAATCCGGTTCCAAACAGAAAAAAAACCTGGATCATAGTGATAACCATGACAGGACTTGCGATTTTTGCATTTCTGGCGGGATGGAATATCTTTGGGAGCTTACTGGTGATTTTTACCGTTATTGGCCTGTTAAATCTTTATTTTCTGAATTCGGCATCCAGGTGGTTTCAGGAAAATTTCCTGATCTGGCTCGAAAACACATACCTGAAGTTGCTACAATACGTTTTACGCGGATTGACCCCATATCTAATGGTAACCGGAACCATATTATTACTGGCATTTACCATCATATTTATGGGGATCAGAAAGCCCAATATTGAATTTTTTCCGTCTACTGATCCAAAATATATCAATATTCTTACTGAACTGCCTATTGGTACGGATATAGAATACACCAATGAGTTCATGATGAATGTTGAAAACGATGTCTATGGCATTCTGGAACCATACCGTCATATTGTAAAGTCAGTGCTTACTACTGTCGGGAATGGCGCCAAGGGAGAAAATGAGTTTCTGGATTTTTCTGAAACTCCTCAGAATGGAAGGATCACAGTCACTTTTCTGGATTTCGAAGAAAGGGGTGGTGTCAATACTTATGATATCATGAAAAAGCTGAGTGGCCAGTTGATAGGTAAATATCCCGGGGTTCGGCTTTCTGTTGAAAAACAAAGTGAAGGCCCCCCAGCAGGGAAACCCGTTAACATTGAGATCGCCGGTAAGGATTTTGATGAACTTCTGATGCTTACTGATGATATTCAAAATTGTATAGACAAATCCGGCATTCATGGTATTGAAGGACTGAATATTGACCTGGATATTGGAAAGCCGGAGATCATTTTCCATATCGACAGAGATCGGGCCAGGAGGTTCGGGTTATCCACGGTCCAAATTGCAAGTACCATCAGGACAGCACTTTTCGGTAAAGATATTTCCGACTTTAAGGTTGGTGAAGATAAATATCCCATCCAGCTTAGATTGAAAGAAGAATACCGGTATAATCTGGCTTCACTGCTGAACCAGAAGGTCACTTTCCGCAGTCAGGCTACTGGGAAAATATCACAAGTGCCGATCTCTGCAGTGGCCGATGTAAGTTACAGCACAACTTACGGTGCTGTTAAAAGAAAAGATTTGAAAAGAATGATCACAATTTACTCGAATGTCTTAAAAGGATATAACGCCACTAATATTAATGACCAGTTAAAGATCTTGATGGCCAATTACAGTATGCCGCCCGGCTATGATTACGCTTTTACCGGAGAGCAACAAGAACAGGATGAATCCATGGCCTTTCTGATACGGGCAATGATAATTGCCATGGCCCTGATCATGATCATCCTGGTGAGCCAGTTCAATTCTATATTTAAGCCGCTGATCATCATGGCCAGCGTCCTTTTCAGCACCATTGGGGTCTTTGGCGGTATTGCCACTTTTAAAATGGATTTTATCGTGATCATGACCGGTATCGGTATAGTTGCCCTTGCAGGAATTGTGGTGAATAACGCTATCGTTCTGATCGATTATGTGGACCTGTTGAAAAAGAGAAAACGCCTGCAACTGGGTCTGGCAGAGGATGCTATACTGCCGGTAAAAGAAGCAGTAGAATGTGTGATAGAAGGAGGGAAAACACGTCTGAGACCCGTTCTTCTGACTGCCATCACAACTATTCTGGGACTGATCCCTCTTGCCTCGGGGATGAATATTGACTTTCTGTCACTTTTATCAACATTTGATCCAAAACTTTTTTTCGGAGGCGACAACGCCGCCTTCTGGGGGCCTATATCCTGGACAATTATCTTCGGGTTGACATTTTCAACTTTTTTAACACTGATCATCGTTCCCGCAATGTATCATATTTTATACATTGGGAAGATCAAGTTACTATCAGTTAGAAAGAATATTTCTGCGAAATCACCGGCCAAAACCTGAATTTCCATACCGATTTTTATTTTTTTTTGCTTTTGCTGTGCAACCTTTTGAGTGAATTTGTTGTCTTATCAATGCTTACAATCTTATGAAAACTTGTTTATTTATCAGAAAGGTTGGAAGAATGTTCTTTGACAATACGGAGATTAATATTGAATTTTACCAAAAACATTTGCTTTACATGATATAATTTATTATGTTTGTGGGGAATTAGACATAATAAACATAGTGTTAGTGTGAATCAATATTTGATCCCGGAAGCACTATAGGATAATTAATTTAATGGATCCTGATCCGAAATTGATCCAGGGGTGCCTTAACAAAGACCCGAAGGCCCAGGAAGCCATATACAGGCTTTATGCTCCTATCATGTATGGGGTGTGTCTTCGCTATGCCAGGAATCATATGGAGGCAGAGGACATTCTGCAGGATGGATTCATTAAAGTGTTTATGTTCCTGAAGGATTATCGCCATGAAGGTTCCTTTGGGGGTTGGGTCCATCGAACCTTCATTAATACTGCCATTAATTATTACAGGCTCAAGGCAAAAGAACAGGCAGACCTAAGCCTGGATAACCTGGAATTTACAGCTTCGGTTGATGAAAACATCATTGATACCATTTCCACCAATGAACTGTTAGGCCTGATCCAGGAACTCCCGGAAGGATATCGTATGGTCTTCAACTTAAGTATTATTGAAGGTTATAGCCATAAGGAGATAGCCAGCATGCTGGATATCAAAGAAAGCACATCCAAATCACAATTATCCAGAGCAAGAGGCGTATTGCAGAACAAAATTCTTCAACTTAAATCCAATCGAAAGTGAGTGGAGAAAATAAATATATTGACAAGGTACTCAAACAGAAGTTTGAGAACTTTATGCCGGAACCCCCGGAATCGGTTTGGCTGAAGATTAAACAAAAAATCGGCGGCCAGCCCGGAAATCCGCTTTCCGGTAACCATATCATTATGCCTGTAATAACCGGTATAGCCCTGCTGATGGCTTTAATTGCCATTCTCATCAATATTCAATCAGACAGATACCTGAGTTTTACCCGGACACATGATAGTGAGCCCGTATTTTATGCTTCTGCGAATATTGATGATGCTGTAAACATACAGTATGCTTATAACACTGCATCACAGAATAGTAGTAATGCAAATCAGGAAAAGCTCAATCCCTATTTCAATTCATCTGATAAAATAACAGAACAAGAAAGTAATAAGCAAACTCAAAACATCAAAGTCAGAAAACCTCTTGTTATCAATCCCCCGGGCCTTGCAGCTAATATACAAGAATTGGTTGAAGCCCCGGTATTGCAATCCGTAACCGAAGAAAACAAAGTGTTGGTTGTGACGGATCCGGCCAGTGATATTTCACAATTAGCTACCGGGTTTCAAATGGACAAACAAAACACTGGCAGTGGCATACATCTTGCTGGAAATTTCAATAATGCATCGCTGGCAGAAAGGCCTTCAAGCCTTCAGGAAGCTTATAATGATTACCTGAATGATCATAAACCGGGATGGTCGTTCGGCCTTTTCTTCAATCCTGAGATGATTTTCTATAATGCTGATGGCATCTCTCAAAACAAATCTTATGGTGTAGACCTGAACGCCTATTACAAGTTTTCCGATTACTTTATACAAACCGGCCTGGGTATTAAAATTACAAATGACTGGGGTAATTATCATATTGATTATAATGAATATCTTGGTTCTTATGAACACGTTTACGAGGTAACTTTTGATTCCACAAACCAGGGAATAATCCCGACCTACCACACTTACACACTTGATGTTTATGATTCAATAAACCACCTGAAGATAACAGAAGCCAAAGCCAGATATACATATTTCGAATTACCCATTTTATTCGGATATGGAAAAAGGCTGCATAAATTCTCATATTACATCTCCGGCGGCCCTAATATCTCGTTTCTCCTTGATAAAAAGCTGGAGGGGATCACTTATCCGGAAGAACAGGTCAGGATTGTCAATGTAGACCGGAAAGTACCGGTAAGACTGAATACCAACTGGCAGCTATTGCTGAGAATTGGCCTGGGTTATAACCTGAACGACAATTTCAGCCTGATGATTGAGCCAACTTTCAAATATTATATGAAGTCGGAATATGATTTCTCGAATCAGTCATCCAGACCTTACAGCTTTGGTGCCAGAGTTGGAATAATTTATCATTTGAATAAATAAAATTGATCATGTTTAAATATTTACTGAGATTTTTTTTCAAGCCCAAAATATTACCGGGAGCCCTCAAATGGGCATGGATCATCTTAATTCTATTTACGTTGATAAGCTTTCCTGGATATGGCCAGGTGGGCGTGGAATATAGGACCATTTATGTTTCCGGGCAGATCACCAATGATGTGAATGGCGCCCCTGTCCCAAACCATCAGATCATTATACTTTCTGATTCGGTCACAAATAATGGATTTTACTTTTATTCAACATTATACACAGATGTTAATGGTTTTTATTTCGATACAGTCATCACAAATTTGAATTACGGCTCTCTCAATATTTCACTTTACGATTTTGAATACAACCTGCATGAAGCCGATAAATATTACAGGTTCAACTGGTCGGTAGACTATCAGATGTTCGCTGATTTCCAGATATTTGACCCCAATGCCACCAGCGAGTTCCAGGCAAACTTTGATGTCAGTGAAGATACACTGACAGGGAATCCCTTGAAAATGAAGTTTCATGACCTTTCCATCGCGTTTGTCATAAAATCATGGTCATGGGATTTTGGAGACGGAAACCAATCGCTGGTTCAGGACCCTGAACATGAATACGCAGAACCGGGTACTTACATGGTGACATTGACCATTACAGGCAAACCACCCCAATTTGAAGTCTATGATACCAGTACGATCACTAAACAGGTAGCAGTCGGCCTGGCTGATTATTACAATATGGGCGGACATGTCATTGCCGATTATTTTCCCATTGATTACGGCCTGGCATATTTATACATGGTTGATGAAGAAGAAATAACAATCCCCATAGATACTGCTGTCATTGATACCCTGGGCTATTATTTCTTTTACCAGATCATTGAAGGCGACTATATTGTAAAATCCAGGTTACAAGTCAGTTCGATACATTACGGTGATTTCATTCCCACCTATTACGGCAATAGCTATGTATGGGATGAAGCCGATATCATCGAACTCAGGGAAGAAGGATGGGGATATCACATAGATTTGATAACTTCAGACGGGATTAATAACGGAGATGGGCAGATCTGCGGAACCATCGGGTATGACACAAGTAGTCTTACTACCAACTACATTCCTGCAGAAAATATAGAGATCATTTTGCTTAACAATACCAGTATCTGCCTGAACTGCAAATTATCTGATCTTGAAGGGTATTTCAGGTTTGGTGAAATTGCTTTTGGCACCTACCAGATCTATCCGGATGTTACAGGGATTCATACCGAGCCCATGTACATTACTATTTCTGAAGAAGAACCAGGCAATGAGGAGATCACTGTTGTCATTCAGGACGAAGAGATCACTTTTGGGATCGATGAAACGGGATCCGAATTCATCGAAGATTTTGGTAACGTATACCCCAACCCCGTTAAAGATCAGGCCAGGCTCAATATTTTCTTAAAAAAGTCAGGTATGGTTAATGTATTTATCCTGGATCAGAAAGGACAGTTAATCTGGCAGAAAGCGCTGCAAATGAATAAGGGACAAGTACAATACTTGTTTTCAACAGCTGCCTTTAGTGCAGGTATATATACCATTGGAGTTGTTACTGAGGATGAGTTCCTTTTCAGCAGGAAATTCATTAAAGTGAACTAAGAGGCTCAACCCTAACCTGGATAAACCCCTGTACACTTCGTTACAGGGCAGACAGAACCAAACAGGATTTTATTGTTACGGGTTAGGGGTTTCATTTTACAACCCGTAACCCGTAACTTTTTCTGATCAAGATTGTGCATCCCGTGTGAGGATGTTTTTTTTATTTATTTCAGGCAACCATCAGGTTAAATTGCCGTCTATCTAATAGTTTTGATGTTTGATGATTTCTGAGGAGAAAATAGTTGAAGGATGTTTAGCGGGGAAACGCAAAGCATATAATGTGCTTTACAAAAGGTATGCTTCAAAAATGCTGGGACTTTGTATGCGATATTCCAAGAGCTTTCCTGAGGCAGAGGATGTGTTGCAGGAAGGATTCATTAAAGTATTTAAAAACATTGACAATTTCCGCAGGCAAGGCTCTTTGGAAGGATGGATCAAAAGGATCATGATCAATACCGCCATTGATAATTATCAAAGCAGCCTGAAATACTATTTTCATTCGGATATTGATGAGATTGTAGAAACCAAAATCCTGGACGGGGATAGGATCAGGGACGATGAACTGCAATTGGAAAAAATCAGTAAAGAAAAGCTGATGGTGTTAATCCAGGAATTACCTGACGGCTACCGCATGGTCTTTAACTTATTTGCCATCGAAGGATTCAGCCACAGGAAAATTGCCGGGATGCTTTATATCTCAGAAAGTACTTCCAAGACACAATTGCTGAAAGCGAGGAGAAGGCTGAAAAAGCAGTTGAAAGAAATTTGTTTGAAGCATGAAAATAATATCTTAATATAATGATCAATAATAAAGATAAACTGGATGGGTATTTCAGGGATGGGCTGGAGGATTATAAGGTCAGTCCTTCAGAAAAAGTCTGGAATAATATTGCGTCCCTCTTTTTTAGCGGAAGCTATCTCAGGCCGGCCATGATCAGGGGCATTATCGTGGGCGCTTTAATAGTTGCCACAACAACCGTAACATTATTGGTGCTGCGTCAGGATCGTGCAGTTGAAGAACCGGTGCAAGGCCCGGAATACCTGGCATCTGTACCGACAGGCCCGGCCATGCCCGGAACTATTGAAACAAACCCGGTAGTCAGTGAAGACCCCTATGTATCCAATGAGCTGACGGATAAACCTTCTGAATCGGTCGAAACTACCGGTGCCTTATCAGAAGGAGATCCCGGTATTAAGGAAAGCCCTTACATGCCAAAAAATGATCAGACAACAGCAATGGAGCCCCCCAACGAAAATGTATTGCCAGGCCCGGTCCCTGAGAATTTCCCGGAACCATTATTTTCTGACAAAAATTATCATATCGATGCATATCATGCTACCCTCTTATCATCAGATCAGGATCGATTATTCACAGAACCGTCAAATTCATCACATCTTTCTTACCGTGATGATATTAAAATCTCCTATCCAAATGTCAGTTTGAAGGATGATTACGCAAAGCGGGCCGATATCGGTTTTGGAGTTCATTTTTCTCCCGGTGTTATATATTATTCACCCAATCCCAATAAAAATTCATATACATTGGATATTACTACTAACTATAAAAATTCCAATTTCCTGGCAGAAGCCGGTATTGGTTTTAACAGGACCCTGGATATAGGCTCATACCGGGTTGATTATCAGCAATATGATAGTATTGGGTATTATAATGATGTGACTTCATTCGGGTTTGCTGAAGGAAATCCGGATTCAATCATATTTAATTATACCAAAACTACTGTATTTGATTCTGTTCCTCATTATACCATTACCCAAAGAAACAACTCTTATTCTTATCTCACTATTCCGGTTTCGTTCGGTTACCGTATTATCAATAAAGGCAGGTTCCTGAGTTATATAAAAGCTGGAGTCATCTATTCATTATTAATTGATAAGAACGAACCTACGGTAGATTTCACCGCCAGTGATGCCGGCAACGTGAGTATAGAAAGGCAGGTTCCTGCAAGGGTAAACTCAAACTGGATGTTAACAACAGGCATTAGCTTCGGATACCGTCTGAGTGATAAAGTGGTACTGTCCCTGGAACCATATTACTGGCAGTATTTAAATAGTGTGTATAGTCAAAAGGAAGGCTATTCTCCCAATAAACCTTATGTGATAGGTATCAGGGCAGGTATTGATTTTAACTTTTAACAGCTATGACTAAATTATTGAAAAAAATATTGTTCATTTTAATAATGGTTGCCATATCAGGCCAGTCTCTTGCACAAGATGAGATATTTATCAGCGGTCATGTTATGAATATTGATAATGGAAACCCTGTACCGGATCACCCGGTTATGATCTTCAGCAGGGATCTCTTGATCAATTACGCGGTATTTACAGATCAGGATGGCTATTTTGAAGATACGTTATTGCCTCAGGGTGTCTTTATCGACACGCTGTATATCCTCACGATTGATTGCATGCAGGAGCCGCACATTCAATCTTTTTCTAACCCTATAGGTCAGATTTATGCTTTTTTTGAAATATGCGTGGAGAATTACCCTCCCTTTTGTGAGGCATTTTTTACCTATTGGCCGGACCTAATTGATCCATTGGAAGTTGAGTTCATCGACTTATCCCTCGGTACGATTGATGATTGGTACTGGGATTTTGGTGATGGTACTTATTCTTTTGAACAAAACCCCATACATATTTATAATGATCCCGGTTATTATCCTGTTTGTCTGTATATATCCAACCAGGATACACTCTTTCCATGCTCAGATTATTTTTGCGAAATGGTTATTGTCGGGGATACCTCAAGCTGCAAAGCATCATTTGATTTCACACTTGACTCTTTATCTGCCGAACCCAATGTTTTTCAATTTTTCGACCGGTCTGCAGGCAATATTGACCAATGGTTCTGGGATTTCGGCGATGGTACCTATACTGAAGAACAAAACCCGGAACATCAATATTTACAGGAAGGAACTTATGAGGTTTGCCTGACCGTTGTGAGCTCATTCAATCCTGTCCATTGTTGGGATATGGCCTGTAAGCTAGTATCAACACCCACTTATATGTACTTCGGAGGGCAGGTGTTTGCCGGTGGTTTTCCGTTAAATAATCCGGCCAGTACAGGAGACACCGGAATTGCCTGTTTATATAAAGTAAATCATAATGAGTTAATTGCTTTTGATACCAATGTTTTTTATAATAATGCCGGATTGTATGCATTCAATTTTCTCCTGGAGGGTGAATATGTCGTTAAGGTTGGATTAAGCAAGAATTCCGAACACTATTCAGATTACTTTCCAACCTATTACCAGGGTGATCTTAGCTGGACTGCTGCCGGAACAGTCCTGCTGAATGATACAATATTTGACGCAAATGTTCAACTTATCCCTACCACATCAGTTGCTTACGGGCCGGGATATATCAATGGCCATGTCCGGTTCACTGAAGAGTCTCCCATATCCGGGCCGCAACAATTGAAAGAGGTGGAAGTCATCCTTTTCGCAGAAGATGACACTCCCCTGATATTCGTTCACACAAATGCGAGCGGTTATTATGAATTTAATGACTTACCCTACGGTTTGTATAAACTGGCTGCTGAAGAAACAGGCTATTATGGAGAAGCAGTGACTGTTATACTGAGCCAGCACAACTTCTTCGCTGACTCCATAGACTTGGCAATACATGAATCACCTACCTTCGGCATCCATGAAGATGATAATGGTGGCTTTACTGTTTCACATGTATATCCGAACCCGGCCTCTGATGAAATCAACCTGGATCTTAAACTCCAAAATAATACCTGTATCAAACTGCTGATCACAGATCTTACGGGAAGGTCCTGTTATTCGGGAAAATATTATTTAACCACAGGCCTTAACAGATTACGGATCCCCGTTTCTGAACTGTCAAAGGGAGTTTATATCATTACCATGGGATCAAGCTCCTCTCCCCGGAAAATCTCCAGAAAATTTGTTAAATAGATAACAAATAGAAAAATCTTTCCTAATTTTATGCATCCTTAAACAGGTGCCTCAAAAAGGCATTGTTGATGTGCTTAATCAGATTATAATCTTTTAATACCCGTAAAAATGAAAAAGATTTTTTTACTGCCATTGCTTTTGTTACTCACACTTGCTCTATCGGCTCAAAATGGGGGCTGGCGGAATCATGAAATGGAGATCCGGATCTTTCTTTCCGGCCAGGAAGACTTTGAAAAATTACGATCCCTGAGACTGAACGGAGACATCTACCCGGACGGAAAAGCATTGTTTTATGTGATTCCACAGGAGCTGCAAAATATTAAAGAACTTGGATTATCTTATGAAGTTCTGAAAGAAGACCTGAATGAATATTATAAAGACTTTTGGCTCAACCGGGATGAGTATCATAGCTATGACGAAATCATTCAGATAATGAATAACCTGGCTTTTGGATATTCCGGGATTTGCCGGAAATACATTTACGGAACCTCTGTTGAAGGAAGAGAATTGTCGGCTTTGAAGATCAGTGATAATGTGGGTATGGATGAAAACGAGCCGGAAGTGGGTTTTGATGGTGGCATTCACGGGGATGAGATCGGTGCGTCTGAAAATCTGATACGATTTGCACAATACCTCTGTGAAAGTTATGGCATCGACCCTGAAATTACAGATCTTATCGACACCCGGGAGATATGGTTATATATCATGGTCAATCCCGACGGAAGGGTCCATATGAGCAGGACCAATGCAAATGGTGTGGATCTGAACCGTGACTGGGGATACATGTGGGATGCCTGGGGAGGCAGCCCGGGGGCATACTCCCAGCCGGAGTCCAAAGCTCTCAGAAGCTGTTTTTACAACAACCAGTTTGTGGTACATACAACCTATCACAGCGGCACGGAATATATTTCATACCCCTGGAGCTACCGGCCTGATCAATGCCCGGACCATGCCCACATCCATCAGCTTGCCAGTGTATACTCATCTGTCTCCGGGTATGCTAATCTCACCTACCAACAAGGCTATAACGGGATGTATCCTATTAACGGAAGTTCCAAAGACACCTATTACGGCGTGATGGGCTCAATTGGCTGGACCATGGAGATATCCTATGATAAACAACCGCCCACCAGCCAGATACAGCATTATTACTCCATCAATGTGCCCTCAATGCTGGCCATGATCGAATATTCGGGATATGGTATCCAAGGAACTGTGACGGATGCCATCACAGGCGATACTGTGCAGGCAATGATCTTTATCAATGATTATTTTCCAACATACAATGACCCTGAAACGGGCGATTATCATAAGTACATTTTGCAAGGCAGCTACACTGTAACCGCTGTTGCCAATGGTTATGCACCCATGACCAAAAACAACATTGTGGTGAATGAATTTATATCCACTGAATGCAACTTTGCTCTTCAGGGTAATGGGAAAAAATACGCTTACAGGGTTGCTGGATGCCACATACCTGATAACAACTATGCTGACGAAGGATTCACCCCTGCGGCTTTAGGGACTCCCGATAATGTAAATTACTCGATAGGTAAGAACGGATGGGTTGTGCTGGATATGGGAGAGTCTATCCTCGACGGGCCGGGGAACGAGATCCAGGTAGTTGAAGGAGATGATACCGATG
>DAOWEV010000130.1 GCA_030638325.1 Bacteroidales bacterium | reverse complement strand
TAGGCCGCAGAGCTCACCAGCGCCTGTATCTCGATCAGCATGGGCCGCATTCCTTCAATGGTGGCCGCCACGGTGGAGCCGCTCACCTCTTCTTCCCGTTGGGAGAGCAAGATCTCGGACGGGTTCTTAACCTCCCGTAAACCATTGTTCTGCATCTCATAAATACCCAACTCGTTGGCGGGGCCAAAGCGGTTCTTGACCGAGCGCAGAATGCGGTACCCATAATTACGTTCTCCTTCGAACTGCAGGACGGTATCCACCATATGCTCGAGTACCTTGGGACCGGCCAGCATGCCTTCTTTTGTGATATGGCCTATCAGGAAGACAGGGGTAGCCGTCAGTTTGGCATATTTGTGAAACTCTGCAGCGCTTTCCCGGATCTGGGATATGCTGCCCGCTGAGGAATCGATAATGTTGGTATGCAAGGTCTGGACTGAATCCACGATCACAACATCCGGTGAGAGCTTTTCAAGATAATGAAAGATATTCTGGGTGTTGGTTTCCGTTAAGATCAGGCAATCCTGATTTTCAATGCCGATACGGTCGGCACGCATCCTGATCTGCCCCTCACTTTCTTCGCCTGTAACATAGAGCACCTTTTTTCCCCGGATCTTCAAGGCGATCTGCAGCATCAGGGTAGATTTCCCGATGCCCGGTTCACCCCCGATTAGAACCAGCGACCCTGGCACAATACCACCTCCCAGCACCCTGTCCATCTCTCCATTCCCGGTAGCCATCCTCGGAAGCTTGTCAATTGCCGTATCCGTAACAGGCACCGGCCTGGGTGGGGAAACTGCAGCAAATGAAGCAACCGGAGAGGATTTTTTATCACTCTTCTGAAGCACTTCCTCAACATAGGTATTCCACTCACCGCAGGACGGACAGCGTCCAATCCACTTGGGCGATTGTGCTCCGCAATTCTGGCAGAAAAAGGCGGTTTTTATTTGTGAAGATTTAGCCATATACCCATGTCCCCCTGATACTCAATACTTAACTTGCATTATTTATGCAGAGTTGAAAGTTTATAAAGATCATTGATTAACGATTGTAGATTAACGATTAACGATTTTAGATTTTTTTTTGCAAAAACCAATCTATTTTAGTCAAGGTCAACAAATCTCAAATCGTTAATCTACAATCGTTAATCGTTAATCATTTTGTTTATGCCCTTGTGCTGGTTTAAGAATTAAAGAAGTTAACACTCCCTTATCTGGTGATCTTATCAATAGCTTCCGTAGTTGAGTACCCGGGAACCAGGTCAATGGTCACTACTTCGCCGCCATTTTTCCTGACAATATCTGCTCCGACGATGTCTTCTTTTCCATAATCGCTGCCTTTTACCAGCACATCGGGTTGTACCAGTTTTATCAGTTCATAGGGTGTATCCTCGTCAAACAATACTACGGCATCAACAAAATGCAGTGCAGCCATGGTCATTTCCCTGGCGCCCTGATCATAAATTGGGCGGTTATCACCTTTGATCCGTTTCACCGAATCATCCGTATTCAGTCCTATTATCAGGATGTTTCCGAAATCAGATGCTTTGGCAAGGTATTCTATATGCCCCAGGTGAATAATATCAAAGCAACCATTGGTGAAAACGATCTTTTCATTCAGGAAACGCCACACTTCAAGCTGGAATTTCAATTCTTCCCAGGTAAATATCTTCGACTTTATAATCTCAATCTGTGTTTTCATTCTTTTTTGTCTTGTTAATTACCATCATATAATAAGAAAATACCCCCAATATTAAGATCAGAACCGATTGAGTTGCCCAAACGATGATTGAAAAAGTTGCAGCGGGTTCGGAAGGAATAAGATAGATCTCAACCAATATGGCTTTTACGATAAACTGGTAGGCGCCAATACCTCCCGGTACAGGTGCTACGATCCCAAGGCTTCCCATAGCCATTATAGTAATGGCATCTGCAAAGTCGAGATGCGAGGTTGCATCCAGTGAAAAGAAAGCAACATATGTCATCATTATGTATAAGAACCAGATCATAATTGTCCAGAAAATGAAGACAATTTTGTGCTTCATCCTGCCAATGGTTATGATCCCTTCCAGCAGTCCTTTTAAAAAATCACTTATCTTTTTGTATATGCTAAGATTCCTGATCTTATGAAAGAATATCCGGAACAGGATCAGGGGAAGGACAATGATGATCACTGCCGCCAGGATGGCCAGGATCATGTTATCAGCATTCAACATCCCGGTAACTGACGATATGAAATACTTGTCTATAAAGCCTTTTAAAAAGTCGAGCTGGAAGAAGATAACCGACATAATAATAAGCAATAAAATGACCAGGTCGAAGACCCTTTCTGAGATGACCGTGCCGAATAAGGAATTGAAGGGTATATTGGTTTTTTTGCTCAATACGCCGCAGCGTGTAACCTCTCCCAATCTCGGAAAAGCAATGTTGGCCAGGTACCCGATCATAACAGCATAAAATGTTGTACTGGTTTTCGCAGGATATCCGAGTGACCGGATCAGGATATTCCAGCGGTAAGCTCTTGCAATATGGCTCAGAAACCCCAGGAACAATGACAACAACAGCCATTCATACCGGGCGTGTTTAATCTCCTGGCCCACTTCATATAAATCCAGCTTCCTGAAAACCAGGTATAACAAGCCAAGGCCAACAAGTAAGAAAAATATATACTGAACGATTGAGATAATTTTCTTTTTCAAAAAAAACTACTTTATATTATTATTACCGTCGGGAAATAAAACCACAGCAGTGAAATCTTTGTATAAAACAGCTCAATCCTGTCTGTTTTTTAAAGGCGCAAAGTTACGAAATAATATGATATTGTCAATCAGCCTTACCTTACTTAGGTATGTAGCAATACAAGCTATGATATCCGGGCTGTCTGTCCAGTTTTTTACAGGCATCAGGTTTTGCATATCCACAATCTCAAAATATTCCAGGTTAAACGCAGCCTGTCCCTTGAATTTACTTTCAATAGTTGTTTTCAATTTTCCCACAGGGAGGGTGCCCGCTTTTTCCCTAACTTCATTCAGGCGTTGATAGATGAATGGAGCAATCCTGCGCTCTTCCGGAGTCAACCTTTGATTTCGTGAGCTCATGGCTAGGCCGTCCGGTTCCCTGACGATTGGACAGGGCACAATTTCTACCGGGATTTGATCCATTTGAACAAGCTTTTGTATAATGGCCAACTGCTGAAAGTCCTTTTCGCCGAAATAGGCCCGGTCAGGCCTCACAATGTCAAATAACCGGCTTACAACAACGGCAACACCATTAAAATGCCCGGGTCTGTACTTACCTTCCATGACTTTATCCAGGTGGCCGAAGTCGTAAACTTTCGTGGCTTTTTCAGGATACATTTCTGTTGCAGAAGGATGGAATAAAAGGTCGCACCCAACCGACTTCAGTAAATCCGTATCCCGTTCCAGCGTCCTTGGATATTTATCAAGGTCTTCAGTATTGTTGAATTGTTTGGGGTTCACAAAGATACTGCATACAACAAGATCATTATCCAGCCTGGCTTTCCGAAGTAATTCGAGGTGGCCTTCATGCAGGGCTCCCATGGTTGGCACAAAACCAATAGTAGATCCGCTTTTGCGGATGCCTGATACTACATCCTGTGTCTCTTTTATGGTTTCGATGATCTGCATATTCTGAACTCTGAGTGCTCCTTACACACGAAATTTATAATGTATAAGTAACTATTTAGGTGTTATATATCATACAAATGTTTTCTTTAAATAAATCCTAAGCACTAATTTCTAAATCCTAAACAATACCAAATGACAAAAGCACAATATTCAAAATCGTGTGTTCTTATAGTTTTAAACATTGGAAAATTTGAATTTTGACATTGTTTAGTATCTTAATTTTGATATTCGTGTTTTTTTTGGCAGAAATTCTAAATCCGAAACCCTAAGCACTAAACAAATTCAAGTGAATTAAACTCAAATGATATAAACTGTTTTAAGCAATTGAAAATTTGAATATTTGATATTATTTCGGATTTAGATATTAGGATTTCGAATTTAATGTTTTTATTATCTTCTTGATTCTGGCTTGTCCAGGTTAGGATTTAGAAATTAGGATTTAGAAATTCTATTTTAGTGCTTTATCAGATACTTCACAAACAAAATTATAGCTAAATAAATAACTTTATAATTTTAAATTCCGGCTTGTCCGGTTCAGGAATCAGTTTTCCAGTAAAAACAGCATATCCTTTTCCAGCGTATAAACCGGAGTCTCTATGATCCTGCCCAGTTCCTTGTTATTCCTGTAAAAAATGAAAGTAGGGACCCTTTGTATGTCAAGGGCTTTTACGTCAATACCTTCGGCTTCCTTAGATTTGTCGACACAGATAATTTTCAGATGATCCTTCGGGAATTTAGACTTGTCGAGCACCTTCATAAAACGCGGTACATGCTCCTTGCTGTCGCTACACCATGTTCCGAGGACAATGGTTATGTCTATTCCTTCCTGAAGAATTATAAGTTCGGAGGTAATGGTTTTATCCGGTTTATAATCGGTGTAATAAAAATCATAGTACTCACCAAAATCGCCTGTTTTCAACCCATTATTATCGCAATAGCCGATCAGTATCTCTTTTCCCGTCTTTTCATCAATAATGGTATTGTTCAAATCCTGTGCATTCCCGGAAGAAAACATTATTAAAGCAGTGATGGTCACAAATGTTGCAAGTCTCATAATTTACGGAATTTGGTATAGAGCAAAGATAAGGCATTTGGTTACAATTAAAAATTATAAATAGGGAATTAAAGATTATGGGCTGATAATTAGGAGCAGGCGCTGGATAATGGGAACGGGAAACTCACATTTAAGATATGATTAATCTGTTTGATTTTATTTTTTTAAATAATTTTGATCATCTTATGCTTTATATCTGAATTGTGAGTAATAAACTCACTTTCTGACTATGAAAAAGAATATTTCATACAGATCATCCGAACTTCTGAATGTATTGATTGAACAGAAGAAGGTTTTTTTTAAATTGAATAACGCTGTAAAAATCCTTTCCAACAAAGAGAACACGACTGTAAGAAAGCTCTTGAGCTACATGACAAAGAGAGGTGTGATCATGCGGATCAAAGAAGGTTTGTACCACCGTATTCCTTACGAACAAAAGCCTGATCAATACTTTCCTACTTGGTGCATATGAGACTTGCACTCAATCAGATTTGTTAAAAAACTTTTTTTACTAAATTTATCATTAATGACACACAGCGTTGATAAATGCCATGTGCTTATCCAGCTAATATGGAATGATTAGAATAATGAACTAATATTAATTGGGGCCAATGTTGATAACTTAAAGACAATGGATAATGAAGCCTGAACCCAAAAACGTATCTTTGTAATATGGAGATAAAGACTGACTTATTTTTAGGCGACTGTGAAAATGAGCTTAAAAAACTATCTGATAACTGTGTAGACCTGATTTTCACTTCTCCACCTTACGCAGACCAGAGGAAAAATACCTACGGTGGCATCCATCCAAACAAATACGTTGACTGGTTTTTGCCAATAACAGAACAACTTTTTCGTGTGCTTAAACCAACTGGGACTTTTGTCCTCAACATCAAAGAGCGTGTAGTTAATGGAGAGCGAAGTACATACGTTCTTGAATTAACCCTTGAAATGAGAAAGCAGGGATGGCTATGGACAGAGGAATTTATCTGGCACAAGAAAAACTGTTATCCTGGAAAGTGGCCCAACCGTTTCAGGGACGCTTGGGAACGCTTATTACAATTCAACAAGGATAAGAAATTCGCAATGTACCAAGAAGCGGTTATGGTTCCAATGGGAGATTGGGCAAAAACCAGATTGAAAAGCTTAAGCGAAACTGACAAGACACGTGACGAATCTAAAGTTGGCAGTGGTTTTGGCAAGAATATCTCAAACTGGCTTGATCGGGATATGGCTTACCCGACCAATGTTCTCCATTTAGCGACCGAATGCAACAATAAGAACCATAGTGCTGCATTTCCAGAAGGATTGCCCGAATGGTTCATTAAACTGTTCACAAAAGAGGGAGACACGGTGCTTGATCCGTTTATGGGTTCAGGGACGACAAATTTTGTTGCTAATAGAATGAAAAGAAACTCCATAGGAATTGAAATAATCCCAGAGTATTATGAAATGGTAAAAAACGAAGTTCATCCAGTAGAACTTTACCTGTTAGAACCTAAAACTAAATATGAAAAAACTCAATCTGAAAGACGTATCGCAATACGTTGAAGAAAACATCGGTACTTTTCATCAGAAAAGAATTTCGAGTTTGGACACTTTGAGTTTATCAAAGGTTTTGAAGAGAAAGAATCCTTACCTATTTAAAGCAAAGTATGTATTGACAGCACAAGAAATCGTCAAAGGATTAGTTGACGCTCATATTTCCTCAAATGAGGAAACGATTTTTGGCGATTGGTTAGAGGGCTTGGCTATCTTCATTAACGGAAAAGTATACGAAGGCAAGAAATCAGGTATTGCGGGTATTGACTTGGAGTTTGACAATGGGGGAAGACGTTACATCGTTAACATCAAATCAGGCCCTAATTGGGGCAACAGCAGTCAAATTGCCAAAATGATTTCCGACTTCAAGACAGCCAAAAAGACTTTGAGGACAAGTAATTCAAGACTGAATATAGTTGCAGTAAATGGCTGTTGTTATGGTCGGGACAACAATCCTGACAAAGGGGACTATTTCAAATTCTGCGGTCAGACATTTTGGGAGTTTACTTCAGGTGACACTGATCTGTACACAGAAATCATCGAACCTCTTGGCCATATGGCCAAACAAAAGAATGACGAGTTTCTGAAATCATATTCTCAAATGATAAACAAGTTCACCAGGGAATTTGGTAACGATTTTTGCAAAAATAATGGAGCAATTGATTGGGAGAAATTGGTCAAGTTCAACTCTTCAACAATTGCACCGCCAAAATGAAAAAGTAAAAACACTGACCTCAACACGCAACTTGCCATATTGCAAACTATTGTACGTCATTTAGATCATTCAGAATTTAACCGGTATGGATAATGACAAGACGGCCATTGAAATATTAAGGGAATTTGCAAAACACTCCGGCAGAAAGGTAGAATTCTCAGAAAAACCATATCCTTCACTTCCCTTACAGCCAGTTACATGTCATAGAAGAACACTGTATATTCCAAACAATTTGAACGAAATCAGTTACTTTTTATGCTTTGGAGATTCAAAAGAGTTTGGTGACCATGCAACTTATAGAATAGTTTAGAAAATTGATAAATAAAAATTCATGAAAAAGGCAATTATTTTAATCTTTGGCTCGGTGTTATCATTAATGATTTACAGCCAAAACTATTATCCTGTTGTTGGAGAAGATAAGACATGGAATGTTCTTTCTGTGGTAGTTAACTATCCCTTT
>DAOWEV010000134.1 GCA_030638325.1 Bacteroidales bacterium | reverse complement strand
TATATTTGCCATCTTTTCTCAGTTTTATAATTTATAAATAGTGTCTTATCCCGCATAGCGGTTTCAATTCCTAATTCCTAATTCCCAATTCCTAATTCCCAATTCCTAATTCCTAATTAATTTCACCTCTTCTTTGCAATCCTTTTCCTCTTCCCTGTTTCCTGATCGGATTTTGTATCATTAACAGTTACAGGTTCTTTGGCTACTTTCTCCTCTTTCTCAGCAGCTTCTTCAGCCGCTTTTTTGGCATCCTCCTGTGATTTGGCTTCCGCAGCAGCTTTATTTGCTGCAGCAACCTCTTCTTTTTCTCTTTCTTTCTTATCCTTGTCCATTTTTCTTTCGACGAGGCCTTCTTCAATAGCTTTCACCATGATCCTGACAATCAATTCAATGGATTTGGAAGCATCATCGTTGGCCGGGATCGGAAAATCTATGAGGTTTGGATCGCTGTTGGTATCAACGATGGCAAAGGTTGGGATATTCAGCTTCCGGGCCTCTGCCACGGCGATTTTTTCCTTGTTGATATCAACCACAAAAAGCGCCGAGGGGAGGCGATTCAAATCTGCAATACTACCAAGTTGTTTATCGAGTTTTGCCCTTTCCCTGACGATCTGGAGGCGTTCTCTTTTCGACAGTACTTTGTAACTGTCGGTAGTCATCATTTTATCAATGGATGCCATTTTCCTGACAGCCTTTCGTATTGTTGCGAAGTTGGTAAGCATACCTCCCGGCCATCGTTCGGTGACGTATGGCATATTAACCTTACTGACATTACTGGCAACAATCTCTTTAGCTTGTTTCTTGGTAGCCACAAAGAGTATTTTCCGCCCGCTTTTAGCAATCTGTTTGAGTCCGGCAGCAGCTTCTTCTGTTTTTGCAATTGTTTTGTAAAGATCAATAATGTGGATGCCATTGCGTTCCATAAAAATATAAGGAGCCATATTCGGGTTCCATTTGCGTCTCAGATGACCAAAATGTACCCCTGCATCCAACAATTCTTCAAATGTTGTTCTTGCCATTTTTTTTGTTTTTATTGTTTACATTCTCTTAAAGCAACCATCAGGTAGCACAATTGTGGTCCTGACAGTTTGGATACTAAACACAATCCAATAGATTGGGAATATTAACGTTTACTGAACTGGAATTTCTTTCTTGCCTTTGGTTGTCCTGGCTTTTTACGTTCTACCATCCTGGGATCCCTTTTCATCAAGCCATGTTCTTTTAATGGTTTACGATGTTCGGGATCGATTTCACAAAGGGCACGTGAAATAGCCAGCCGAAGGGCTTCAGCCTGACCTTTGATACCCCCTCCATCAAGATTTACTTTGATGTCATATTTATTCTGGGTGCCGGTAAGCTCAAAAGGCTGATTAACTATATATTGCAAAGTGGCAGTCGTAAAATATTCTTTCACATCTCTCTTGTTAATGACGATCTTGCCCTTTCCTTCCTGGAGATAGATACGTGCAACTGAAGTCTTTCTTCTTCCGATAGTGTTTAAAACTTCCATGTCCTTTATTTAATATCGTTTAATTTCATTTCTTTTGGTTTCTGAGCCTGATGCTGATGTTCCGGTCCGGCATATACATAAAGGTTCCGGAACAGTTCACTTCCGAGACGGTTTTTAGGGAGCATACCTTTGATGGCCTTTTCCACCATGGCAAAAGGTTTTTTCGCCATCATCTGGGTGGGTGAGGTAAAACGCTGGCCACCCGGATAGCCCGTATGCCTGACATATACCTTATCATCCCATTTTTTTCCGGTAAGCCTGATCTTGTCTGCATTGATAATGATCACGTTATCACCACAATCAACATGAGGGGTGAAATTTGTCTTGTGTTTTCCGCGAAGCAGTATTGCAGCCTTACTGGCCAGCCTGCCCAATATCTCATTCTCAGCATTCAGCAACACCCATTCTTTGTTAACAGTGTCTTTGTTTGCGCTTATTGTTTTAAAACTTAAAGTGTCCATCTAACGCTATTTTCTTCCGTTTATATCTTTTTTCAAGGATTTTTTCTTTCAAAAATCGGGGTGCAAAGGTAGAATTTTATTTTTTTAATAACAAATGATAATTCGATAATTTGTTTATTATCTTTGGGAGACTAAACTTAGATGCCAAATTCCACTAAAACAAGACTTGAAATTTTTTAAATCAATGACCCCGCAGCAAGCTACGAGGTATAAAAGCAACAGAACTGACCCAAACTACCATTCACCCGAATTCATGAACACCAAAGAATCATACAAAAAGCTCCTATACATATTCATTTTCGCTGTTGCCATGGCCTTTCTGGAAAGCGCCGTGGTGGTTTACCTGAGGGCGCTTTATTATCCGGATGGGTTCTCTTTTCCGTTACAAACGCTTGATACGGGTATTGCCATCACAGAGTTGTTCAGGGAGCTGGCTACGGTGATCATGTTGCTGGGTATTGCATTCATTGCAGCGAAAGAAGGCATTGAACGGTTTGCCTGTTTCATTTTTACTTTTGCAGTGTGGGATATCTTTTATTATGTATTCCTGAAATTACTGATCAACTGGCCGGAGTCTTTACTGACCTGGGATGTTCTGTTCCTGATCCCCGTTACCTGGGTGGGCCCCGTGGTCGGGCCGGTGGTCAATTCACTTACCATGATCCTGATTGCCCTCCTCATATTCCATTTCAGGAATAGAGGCAAAAAAACATTTTTCAACAGCCTGGAATGGGCGCGTCTGATAATTGGCTCCGTGATTGTCCTTGTCTCATACACCGAGGAATACACCAGGTACATGCTGCAGGAATTCTCCCCCGGGAAATTACTGTTTTCCCCTTTTAGCAACGAGGTCACTCAATTTGCCCTGGATTTCATTCCATATCATTTTCAATGGGGGATATACCTGACCGGGCAATTGTTATTCTTTATCGCGATATTCTTATTTTACCGGCGAATGAAGAAAATGGCCAGTAGCTGATATCAAGCTACAAGCTGCCACCAGAAAATTCAGAAATCAAGACCTATCGTAATTTTTTCTTAAAAATATCGAATAATGAATATCGAATAATGAATATCGAAATTCAAGAAAACAATGAGCTAATCCAGGGCTGTTCAATTCTATAGGCTTTTTTTTACCACAAAGGTCTCAAAGGATATCACAAAGTCACACTAAGGACTATAGAATTACCGTTTAACACCATCTTTCAAATGTCTTAAATTTAAGCTTGCCAATAAGCCTGACTTACCTCCTGAAAGCTTCAAATAAGTGAGTATTTGTACCATGTGTATATCCGCATTCATAAAGATCAAATTTTTTCTTTGGATACTTTGTGAAGTACTTTGTGAATTCCTTTGTGTGCCTTAGTGGTTAAACATAATCTCAACCCTTGATTCGCATTAATAACTATGCTATTATAACGGGAAATAAGAATAGAAAGCCGCGAATTCGCTAATAAAAAATTAATTTTGAGAAAAATTCGCGCATTAGCGGCAAAAGAATCATCATTCGGTGTTCGGTATTCATTATTCGATATTCAAAATGCAACAATTTAATTTTACGAACAATCATCTTTAATTTACTGATAATAAAACATAGGATTAGAAGTTCTGAAATTAGAGATTGATTTTTTTCTTTTTTGGCACCTTATTGCAGAAAACAAAAAAAGCCCCCCACATCGCTGCAGGAGGCCAAAACCAAATTAATTAACTGAAAAATTTACTTTTTATCAGGGTCTTCCTTTTTATCACTGCTACCAGTCTTTGGATGACAACTGGTTTTTGATTTGCAGCATGAATATTTTGCATTGCAATTTGTTTTTGATTTGCAATTCGATTGTGAATCGCCCACAACAACCGTATTAGCATCTTTTTTGACTTCCTGCTTGTCAGTCGTTTTTTTGTCACCATCTTTGGTTGGATCTTTGTCAAAATCAACAATCTCAACTCCAAAGGTCGAAGATGTGATATATTGTACGGACAGTGCTCCAAAATAAATGAAACAAACTAATCCAAGTGTCAGAAACAATTTTTTCATAATTTTAATCTTAATAAATTATTAATGCTTTAATTACCTCTCGATTTATGGCACAAACATATAACTAAAACAATACAATCCTTGTTAAATGGTTGTTAAAAACTGTTAACGATTTGTTAATTTTGCAAGGATTCTCTGTAAACAGCCCTAATTTTACACCCTGATGAAAAAGCCGATCATATCTCTGATCATTGTTATTGCTACCCTTTCGCATATCGGCATTGTGGTAACTCAGCTTTACTGGGTCAGGAAAGCCATTGACCTGAAAGAGGAACAATTTACCAACAGCGTACGTCTGGCTTTGAAGAGTGTGTCAAATCACCTCGTAAACTTTTACTGTTTTCCAACAGGATCACCGGAAGATGAGCACACATTTAACTGCAAGGTAGAAGACATCGATCCGGCGTTTCTCAGGAAAGCTATCTGGGAAGAATTCGGGTGTATGAAGATCAACGAAGAGTTTGATTATGGGATCATAGATACCCAACAAAAAGTCTTGCTGGATGGGTCTTTCGAGCATTACCCCAGTGAGCTGCCGCAGGTATTGCATGCGATCCCTTTAACCGGTTTTGAGCATTCCGACAGGCATATGCTTGTGGTATATTTCCCAAAACAAACAAGCATGATCATGAAGCAAATGGTCGTTTGGCTGGGCTTATCAGCTTTGTTCATCATAGTTCTGATCCTGAGCTTCTACTTTACGATCATTTTCTTTCTGAGGCAGAAAAAACTCTCG
Organism: Bacteroidales bacterium; assembly: GCA_030638325.1. Taxonomy (GTDB): domain Bacteria; phylum Bacteroidota; class Bacteroidia; order Bacteroidales; family JAGOPY01; genus DAOWEV01. Next base: position 15,956 of record DAOWEV010000134.1, on the reverse strand, counting down.
GAAATGAAATCGGATTTTGTAAACAATATGACGCATGAGTTCAAGACCCCTATTTCAACTATTTCCCTTGCCAGTGAAATGCTGATGAACAAAAAAATACAGCAGGACCCGGAGAAAGCAGCACGTTATGCCAAAGTCATTTACGATGAAAATGCCCGTTTACAGAGCCAGGTTGAGGAGGTGCTCAGAATTGCATTGCTTGACAAAGGTGAAATAAAAATCAAAAATAAAGAGGTGGACGTGCATAAATTGATCACCAAAACCGTACATAGTTTTAATCTCACGGTTAAGCAACGAAATGGCATGATACAAACAATTTTTTATGCCAGAAAATTTATTCTGTCCGTAGACAGGGATCATGTCAGGAATGTGCTTTCAAATTTGATAGACAATGCCATTAAGTATTCTCCCGAAGCTCCTGAAATCAGTATCACAACCCGTAACAATAATACAGGCATCATTATTTCTGTGGAGGACAAGGGTATTGGTATCAGCCATAAGAACCAGAAAGATATATTTAAAAAATTATATCGTGTACCAACCGGGAACATACATAATGAAAAAGGTTTCGGCCTCGGCTTATATTACGTAAAGAGCATTGTCGAAATGCATGGAGGCAATGTTAAATTAAGCAGTGAGCCGGGTAAGGGGAGCAGATTTGACGTATTTTTACCTTTTTGAGACTGTTTAAAATGGTTTTACTGATATTTTAATGGAAATGCGAAAATGCTTAAATGCGAAAATGCTTAAATGGGTAAATGCTATTTATTGTTCCTACATTCAATCATTTTAGCATTTAATCATTCAATCATTTAATTCGTGGTAGAACCTTTAAAATTAACCCGATGATAAAAGAAACTAAATTATCAATTCTCCTCGTTGAAGATGACCCTAATCTGAGCCTGGTACTTCAGGATTACCTTGAAATGCTCGGGTACAGGGTAGTGCTCTGCAAAGACGGGGTAGAGGGGCAGGATGCTTTTATTAAAGGCAAATTTGATTTATGTATACTGGATATTATGATGCCCAGAAAAGACGGCTTTACCCTGGCCGAAGATATCCGGAGATACGATACATCGGTGCCCATTATTTTCCTCACAGCCAAAACCCTTAAAGAAGACAGGGTGAAGGGCTTTAAGGTAGGGTGTGACGATTATATCACCAAGCCTTTCAGCACCGAGGAGCTGAGTTTGAGGATCAAAGCCATTATGAAACGGTGTTTTCCTGCATCCTCCCGCATGAAAGTCCAGCCGAAAATTTATACCATTGGCAAATATTCTTTTGACCCGGAAAACATGATCCTCAAGACTAAAGGTTATGATAAAACCCTCACCAGAAAAGAAAACTCTTTGTTACAGGTGCTGTGCGAAAATAAAAACAAGTTACTGACACGAGAAATTGCCTTAAAGACCGTTTGGGGCGACGATGATTATTTTATTGGAAGAAGTATGGATGTTTTTATTGCCAAACTCCGTAAATATTTAAATAAAGACAGCTCCATTTCCATTACCAATGTGCATGGTACCGGCTTTAAGCTTGAAGCTAAGTAAAGACGCAATATTTTGCGTCTCTATTCTCCTGCCTGATCAAGCAAAAAAGCGTACTCCAATGCTGTTTCCTTGTACTGTTCAAACCTTCCGGAAGCGCCGCCATGCCCAAAATCCATATTTGTCCAGAGCAGAAGCACATTATCACCGGTTTTCTTATCCCTGAGCCTGGCCACCCATTTTGCAGGTTCCCAGTATTGAACCTGGGAATCGTGTAATCCGGTTGTGACCAGCATGGCAGGATAATCCAATTCCGCAACATTGTCATAAGGTGAATAGGAGAGCATATACTGGTAATATGCTGAATCATCGGGATTTCCCCATTCATCGTATTCACCGGTTGTGAGCGGAATGCTTTCATCCAGCATCGTGGTGATAACATCCACGAACGGGACGGCAGCCACGATCCCCTTGAACAGGTCGGGGCGCATATTATAAACAGCTCCGACAAGTAGTCCGCCGGCGCTCCCTCCCATGGCAAACAATTTTTCCGGATCGGCATATTTCTGTTTTACCAGGTACTCGCCACAATCGATAAAATCTGTAAAGGTGTTTTTCTTTTTCAGCAGCTTACCATCCTCATACCATAGCCTGCCCATTTCTTCCCCTCCCCTGACATGAGCAATTGCAAAGATGAAGCCTCGGTCAAGCAGACTCAGGCGTACAGAACTGAAGTAAGGGTCCATACTATACCCATATGACCCATATCCGTATAATAACAACGGATTACCATCTTCTCTCTTCAGATCTTTCCGGTATACAAGCGAAACGGGGACCTTTGCTCCATCTCCGGCCGGGACCCAATGACGCTCCGATAAATATTCCCCGGGCTCATACCCGCCAACTACCTCCTGACGTTTCAACAATTTCCGCTTATGGGTAAGCATGTTGTAATCATATATGGATGATGGTATTGTCATAGAAGTATACCCTATCCTGAGAATGTCCGTATCAAACTCGGGATTCACAGAGAAGTACGAGGTAAATACCGGCTCATCAAATTCTATATAGTAATCCTTGTCGTTTTTCCAATCCAATATTCTCAATTGCGACAGCCCTTCTATTCTTTCATTCACGGTTAGAAAGTTTTCAAACACCTCGAAATCCTCCAGTAATACATCTTTGCGGTGAGGGATCACTTCTTTCCAATGCTGCAGTGAAGTTTTTCCAAGCGCGGCTTCCATCAACCTGAAATTTTTTGCCTTATAATTGGTCAGGATATAAAATTTATTTTTGTAATGACCGATGGAATATTCAAGGTCCTTTTGCCTTGGCTGGAAGACAACGAATTCACCCTCGGGATCATCAGCATTCAGATAACGATATTCTGTAGATAAGGTGCCATATGACCCAATGATCATATAAGCCCTCGATTTGCTTTTATAAACAGAGGTACTAAAAATCGGATCTTTCTCATGATAGATCAGCACATCACGCTGACGGCCGGTACCCAGTACATGCCTCCAAATTTTCTCAGGCCTCAGAGTTTCATCTTTGGTTGAATAGAACAAAGTTTTGTTATCGTTGGCCCAGTCGGCATTACCTGAAGTATTCTCAATTTTTTCTACCATCATCTCTCCTGTCTCCAGGTTTTTAAAATGAATGGTATAGATCCGGCGGCTCACCGTATCCACACTGAATGCCAGGAACTTATTATCATTACTCACAACAAGGTTCTTAATATTAAAAAAGCTATGTCCCCTGGCCAGTTCGTTGGCATTGATCATGATTTCTTCAACAGCTTTTAGAGAACCCTTTTTCCTGCAATATACCGGGTACTCCTTTCCATTCTCATAGCGCGTATAATAAAAATATCCATTAAGTTTATATGGGACTGACATATCTGTTTGCTTTATCCTGCCAACAATTTCCTTAAACAGCTTTTCCTGAAACTTTTCAGTATGTTTCATCAAGGATTTTGTATATTTATTTTCCGCATTCAGATAATCGATCACTTCAGGGTTTTCACGCTCATTTAGCCAGTAATAAGGGTCAAGCCTGGTATGGCCGTGTATCGTAAGTTCTTTGTCAATTTTTTTGGCAACAGGTGGTTTCATTTCAGAATTTGTTTTTTGATCACATGATAATGAGAACAAAGCCAGGCAAAATCCTGACATCGCAACGTTACTGCTAATTAATCTCATAACTAATAATAATAGTGTGTAATAGATGGAGTACGGATCAGAAGCGCCAGGTCACACCAAAACTGGGTAAAAAAGGCAACTGGTATATAGTTTCCTGGCTTATCCTGTCAACATAAAAAACATTTTGCCTGTTATATACATTGATAACACTCAGGTCTAACTCAATATTGGAGTGCTCACCCAACAAGAATCTTTTTTTAATATTCATATCAAGACGATGATAATCCAGTAGTCGTCCTTCATTCAATTCAGCCAGTATAATCCCCAGGTCACCGTTCTGGGTTGTATAATCTTCGTAAATACTTGAAAAACCGAGCTCTTCATGATACCCCTGTGTCTGTGTGAATGGGAACCCGGAGCCAAAGCTCCACCTCGCGCTGAATTCCCAGTCCATTTTTCCTCCGAAAATATATGTTCCAACCAGGTTTATATTATTCCGCCTGTCAAAATGAGGATAATAATGAACCAGTTGTCCTTCTATATTTTCATAATACCTGTTCACAAAAGCAAAAGAGTAAGTAGCCCATAACCTGATATTATTTGTGGTATATTCAAGTGTGAAATCAATACCCTCTGCATCACCGGTTTCAATGATGAAATCCTTTTTCAGGAGGTCTGGCTCATTGGGGGCCTTGTTTTCATCATATATCTTGTTCCTGTTAATATTGGTCAACTGCCCGAAATACTTATAATAAGCTTCAATATTAACAGACAGATTATAGGTAATATCATATTCAAGCCCAATAATAGCATGCGCAGCTTTCTGCAGCTTTGATATAACTGGCTTACCGTTAAACTCTTGAGGCAGGTTGTCGGGACCGGACAAGAAACCATAAAAAAGGTTTACGACATCCCTGTCAGACCTGGCGCTGATCAGGTTTTGTGAGTATAAGCCCCCGGCAAACTTAAATCTGAGGTCTTTGGTAGCATTGAATTTGATGGCAAGCCTGGGCTCCGGTGATACTTCAGACAAGGATGCATACCATTGCAGCCGGAATCCGGGTTCAATGATAAACTTACCGGTAATCCATTTAAAGGTAGCATAAAGTCCCATTTCGGTGGTATTTTCTTCCTGGTCGATCTCTTTTCCAACTGCATTAACAAAGAAATAATTGGTCTTGAAGCCAAGTAACTGTACGCCATATTTGAATTCGTTCCTGCCAAAGAAATAGGTGAAATCAAGTCCCAGATCAAAACCGTTAATAGAGCTGGACCGGTTTGGGGTGAGCTCTTCTTTGAGTTCCATCTTAAAATTCGAGTAAGCCACATGGCCTTCCAGCAACATGGCGGAGCGGCCGGGAATGACGATGAAATTAGACCCGAAGCCTGTCGAAGCCCAGTTAAAATCCGAAATGGATTTGTACTGATTTACTTTATCGGTGTAATGAAATCCGTAGAAATTGATTTTAGATCCATTGGCTGAATTAAAGGATAACTTCCCATAATAATCGGCATAATTAAAAGGTAAGCCGGCCGAATCCACGTAATTATAAAAAACCTGGCTGCTTTGTTCCAGGTAAGAATTTTTAAAAGAAAGGATAAAAGAAGAGCTACCCCCGCTTTCCGACCTGGATTGCTTTTTTATGGGTCCTTCCAGCAACAGGTTGGCGCCAAAAGTACTGGCTGCCATCTTTCCCGATATTCTTTCCTTGTTGCCATCGCGGATGGTTATATCTATCACACTGGAAATTCTTCCTCCGTATTCCGCACCAAATCCACCTGTATAAACTTCAGCATTTCGGATGATATCAGTCTCAAAGACAGAGAAGAGGCCTATGGAGTGGAATGATTTATAGATCGTCACCCCATCCATCAGCACCTTATTCTGTATTGGTGAACCACCCCGGATATACAGCTCACCCCCCTGGTCTCCGGTAAATACCACGCCCGGAAGCACCTGCAGGTATTGTGCAAGGTCGGGTTGCCCTCCCACTGAAGGGATTTGATTGATCTCCTTGGGGGTTATCTTGACTACCGAGGTTCTGGTCTCTGTTCTGGCTGCCTGCCTTTCAGCAGATATATTCACGGTTTTAAGTGTTACGCTGGCTTCTTCCAGGTAGAGTTTTTTGGTGGTGATATCACCTGCTGCAACGCCTATGGATAACCTTAAGGTGTCATACCCCAGATAGGTAACGATCAGGGTGTAATCTCCAGGGGGGATCTTTGTGATCATGAAAAACCCATTCACATCTGTGGAGGAGCCATAGGTTGTTCCCTGCAGGTATACATTGGTGAAGATAACCGGCTCGGCACTCTTCTTCTCATATACAAACCCCCTGATGGTGCCGGTCTGGGCATTCGCCAGACCTATCATTAAAAATAAACTGATGCCGGCCAAAAAGTATTTATAGTTCATAAAGTAAAAAATCTAACTGCCTAAATCGAAATGACCAACAAAAATATGTAATAATTATTATTAATCTGATTTTTTCCGGGATAAATAAATCATTGGAAAGACAACTATTCGATTTCCCACTCACCACCCACGCTTCACACCTCACACCTCACACTTCACACTTCACGTCTCACATCTCAATACCGCTCGATCTTCAGCGTGGATACCGCAACATCAACATCGATCACGATATTATTGGTGCTTTCAGAGAAATTGGGAGTTACATACATTCCGGATGCAACCTTATCGAATCCTTTAATATTTTTAGTTGCCAGGACTACGTCTGTATTCAGTTCACAGGCAGATCCTTCGGGGATCCTGATCTGTATAGAACTGGCGCCGGCGTCAATATTCACCTTAGTTTCTTCGTACAGGTCTCCCAATATTAATTTGATGACAGATGCTCCTCCATCGATCTCTACAGACCGGATCTTAAAATCACGAAGATCCATCTTAATATCGGCAGCGCCGACATCAATATCAAGGTCCCATACCAGGTTTTTATTTAATTTCACTTCAGCTTTGTTCCTGATATTGAACCCCCCTATTTTGGTTTCATCAAGCGAAATATGTATTTCTCTTGTATCTCCCAATTCCTTAACTGAATAAACATATTTCCCGATGTTGCCCTTTTTATTAAACTCAAAAAGCCTGGAGGTACCCTCATCTATGGTAAAATATCCCACAGCCGCATCAAATATAAGGGTTGCCTGCAGCACTTCTTCATCAATCTGCTCAAAGATCTTTTGTTCAGTTACTTCCCTGTGATGAAATATCTTATCATGCGGCATCCAGGAAAACCCAAAGTGCCTGGAAGGCCCTACCAGTAGTACCACCACTGCAAAGACCACGGTCAGCACCATGAAAAGCGCTTTAAAAGAACTTTTGATGGGTAGCATTGAGACACCCAGGATGACCAGCAGGAAAGGCCATAGACGCAGGATATCCACCCAGCTAAAAAAAACAATATCCAGGTTTCTGAATATAAACAGAGATCCAAGGGCTATTAAAACAACGCCCCAAAAAATATTACGACTACTCATTTGTCTATTGTTTAGTTTTTGAATAATTTGATATGATCAAAGCTACTCCGACAAAAACCAGTATCAAAGGCCAGAGATCCCCAAAGCTAACCCAGGGGATAAATCTTTCAATCAGGAAGATGATCCCCAGGGCAATAAGTATCAAGCCTCCCATCAGGCTGCCATCACTCTTGTTTTTTCCGGGAAAATTCTTTTTTCCTCCATGGACATTCCTGTCTGTACTCTCATTTTCTATATTCATTTCATTATCATTTGATGATTGTTTAAAATAATTTAGATCCGGATCTAAAGGAAGTGCAATCCACAATATGATATAAAGCAATACGCCACCGCCCCCGACCAATGTAAGTAAAACAAAAATCAGCCTGATGATCACAGGATCGGTGTTCAGGGCCTCACTTATCCCACCAGCCACTCCACCGATCATGGTATTGGAACGGCTTCTGTATAATCCGCTTGAGCTTGACATATCTTAACTTTTAACAAAAATACTATTTATTATTAGACGAATGAAATTATAATTGGTTACAGGTTGCAGGTTGCAGGTTACGGGTTGCAAGTTGAGAGCCTGCAACAAAAAAACAGACAATATGTTGATTGGTTTTGCGAGTAAGTACCTAATTATTCCTAACAGTTTCTGAAATATCCGAATCCACCAGTATGCGTCCGCAATATTCACAAACAATGATCTTTTTATGCATCCTGATATCCAACTGATGCTGTGGTGGTATTTTATTAAAACAGCCACCACAGGCATCTCTTTCAATCTGCACAACGGCTAAACCGTTCCTGGCATTTTTTCGGATCCTGTTATATGCTGTCATCAGCCTGTCTTCGATCAGGAATTTATATTCTTCAGACCGTTTTGATAGTTCTTTTTCTTCTTTTTCGGTCTCTGCAACAATATCCTGTAATTCATCCTTTTTGTTCTTCAGATATTCTATCCTGTCATTAAGTATTTCCCTGGAACTATCGATCTCAGTACTGATAGAACCAAGTTTTTCATTATATTCCCTGATTCTTTTTTCAGCTAACTGGATCTCTAATGACTGGAACTCTATTTCTTTGCTCAATGAGTCATATTCCCTGTTATTTCTCACATTCATTTGCTGCTCTTCGTATCTTTTAATCAAGGCCTTGCTATCTGTCATTGCATTTTTCTTTTCCTCCACAAATTTTTTCAGGCCATCCACTTCAATTTCATAGTTTTCAATTCGGGTCTCCAATCCAACGATTTCATCTTCCAGGTCCTGTACTTCAAGGGGCAGTTCTCCCCTGATCATCCTGATTTTATCAATTTGAGATTCAATCTGTTGAATCCGATATAAAGCGATTAATACATTTTCAACTTTTTTTTCAGCAGGTTCATCTGCCTGATTCTCGGTTTTAGTCTTAACAGCAACTTTGCTGTCAGCCTTCTTTTTTGCCATATCTTATTGATTTATAGATAGTTTACTGGATTTGTGTCTGTATTTGAAATTCGGAGTGCAAAGTTAGGAAATTTTTCAACAAGAATTCTATAAATCAATTCTTTTGCCAACTGTTCACTTTCGTAGTGTCCGACATCTGCTATCATTATTTTTCCATCGGCTTCAAAGAACTGGTGATATTTAATATCCGCTGAAATGAATATATCTGCGCCGGAGCGTATGGCATCCGGGATCAGAAAACTCCCAGCCCCACCGCATATCGCCACTTTTTTTATGGGTTTACCCATCTTCGCACTGTGTTTTATACATGCTGTATTTAATACGCTTTTTATCAGACCTATAAAATGTTCTTCATCCATTTCGTTTTCCAGGTACCCTGTCATGCCTGCCCCGACCTGATCAAAGACATTATCCAGCGCATATATGTCATAGGCAACCTCTTCATAAGGATGGGCCTGAAGCAGCGCAGAAATAACAGCCTGTTGACTGTATACCGGGAAAATAGTTTCAATCCTGATCTCATCTTCAAAATGAAGCTTGCCGGGCTTACCTGCAAAGGGTCTGGTCTTTTCATTTCCACGAAAAGATCCGGTTCCTACCGTGCTGAAACTGCAATAATCATAATTGCCAATATGGCCGGCACCTGCATCAAACACAGCTTTGCGAACCTTTTCAGCATGATCAACAGGGCAAAATGTTACCAGCTTTTTAAGCATTTCCTGTGCCGGTTTTAATATCTTTGTGTTTACCAATCCAAGTTTATCAGCAAGTATCCGGTTAACCCCATTAGCAACATTATCAAGGTTTGTATGAATTGCATATAGGGCTATGTCATGCCTGATCGCCTTAATCACTGCCCTTTGTATAAAATCAGAGCCTGTCAGCTCTTTCAGGCCATTAAAAATGACCGGATGATGTGAAATAATGATCCCACACCCCTCCCGGATGGCTTCATCAAGAACTTCATCAGTTACATCCAGGGTAATCAGGGCCGAATCAACATCCGCATCAGGGTTTCCTACAGTCAGCCCGGCATTATCATAGGACTCCTGCAACCAAAGAGGGGCTACTTCTTCCAGGGCGCTAATAATTTCACAGATCTTCATTGCAATATTGTTTTGGCAAAAGTACCTGATTAATTCTTAACGCAGCACAAGGTTGCAATCAAATTGATTAACGATTAACGATTGAAGATTAACGATTTTAGATTTATGGTTTAATTAACATTATGAGAAAAAAATGAACTTAAAGACAGCCTGATCGATTATCATACATTCATTTTCATTAAATATTTGTATTTATCTGTTGGATTTTAAAAAAATGCTTAAATTTGTTACAGAATTTTTTTTACTGCCACCGATGGGACTACTCAGGGTTTTATGTTACCCATTTTCTTTAGTGTATGGTTTCTTAATGTTTTTGAGAAACAAGTTATTCGATTTTCACCTATTAAGATCCGTAGAATTTGATGTTCCTGTAATCTCCGTTGGGAACCTCTGCATGGGAGGAACCGGTAAAACACCCCTGGTAGAGTACCTGATCAGGTTATTATCCCACGACAGCAAAGTAGTCACATTAAGTCGTGGTTATGGCCGGAAAACCAGGGGATTTATACTGGCCGGCAAATCAGACACATATGGCGAAAGAGATATTGGCGATGAGTCTCTTCAATACCACAGGAAATTTCAAAACATTTTTGTTGCCGTGGATGAACAACGGGTCAGGGGAATAAAAAATATCCTGAAACAGCAACCCGAAACAGATGTTATCCTTCTTGATGATGCTTTTCAGCACCGTTATGTTAAACCGGGATTGTCGATCTTACTTACTGATTATTATCACCTTTTCACACATGATCATATATTGCCTTCAGGTTCATTACGGGAATTCAAATCAGGTGCCAAACGGGCAGATATTATTGTAGTGACAAAAACCCACAAAGTATTCTCACCCATTTTGCGCCGGGAAATTGAACGGGAGATCAGGCCCCGGCCACATCAGAAATTGTTTTATTCGTATTTGACCTATGGTGAGGCTGTGCCTTTCAAACATACTGGAACAAACAAAGTCCTGAAAAAAAGATACAGGGTTATCCTGATGATCACTGGTATTGCAGATCCTTATCCCTTACAGGAACATCTCATCTATTACTGCGAGGAGTTGACCATGATGGATTTCCGTGACCACCACCGGTACACCAAAAAGGATGTGCAGAAAATCGCAGCAGAATTTAATAGCATTTATGCAAAAGATAAGGTTATCTTTACAACCGAAAAAGATGCTATGCGTCTGGATCAGCCGGAATTCAGTGACCTGCTCAAAGGATTGCCTGTTTTTTATATCCCGGGAAAGGTTGAATTCCATTCGATCAATGACGCAAGCTTTGATAATCAAGTGATCGAATATGTTAAAAAAAATTCAGGAGACGGTTGACTTTATTAAAAGCAAAAATATCACAACACCTGAAATAGGTATTATTCTCGGAACCGGTCTCGGAGGACTTACTAAAGAAATAAACTCATCAATCAGCATTCCTTACAATGAAATTCCGAACTTTCCTGTATCCACAGTTAAGGGACATCATGGACAACTGATATTCGGTACTTTGAGCGGCAAACCGGTTGTTGCCATGAAAGGCAGGTTTCATTATTATGAAGGTTACTCGTTGCAGGAGGTGACCTTTCCTATACGGATTATGAAATACCTTGGGGTAAGATTGCTGATCCTTTCCAACGCAAGCGGAGGGCTGAACCCCGCGTTCGAAAAAGGAGATATGATGTTCGTGGAAGATCATATCAATCTGATGAACTCCAATCCACTCATCGGGCCTAACCATGATGGTATGGGCCCAAGGTTTCCTGACATGAGCGAACCCTATGATAAATCGCTCCTGAAAAAGGCTTCGGAAATTGCATCCGGGCTGGGTATTTCACATAGAACCGGCGTCTATGCAGGCGTTACCGGGCCAACATTTGAAACCCCGGCTGAATACAGATATATCAGATACATTGGGGCAGATGCCGTAGGGATGTCAACCGTACCTGAAACTATCATTGCCAACCACATGGGTTTGCGGGTTTTTGCCATCTCTGTCATCTCCGACCTGGGTGTAAATGGAAAGATTGAAGAAATTACTCATGAAATGGTCATTGATGTTGCAAGCCATGTTGAGCCTGAGCTGACCAGGATAATAAAGGCATTGTTACCGGAAATATAAAAATGAAGAGAATTCTGATATTTATTTTGCTTCTCCTGTCAGTAGTTTCTTGCCAGGAAGATAAAATCAATTACAATGTGAGGATCCATGGAGAATTCCCTGAATTCAGTAATAAAGACCTCGTACTAAGTGAAGTTGATATCCACTTGGCAAGCCCTGTTGATACTATTCGCATTGACAAAGGGGGCGCATTTGATCTTAAAATATTTGTGGAAGTCCCGGGCATCTACCTCTTGAAAATTGATAATAAAAATTATTTCACACTCATAGTGCATCCGGACGATAACATAACTGTTAAGGGCTACGAACAAAAGATCAGGCCGCACTATTCCGTAACCGGATCGGATGGATCAGAACTGCTGCAAAAACTCGAACAGAAGTTGCATGAAGCCAAAGGCAGCCTCGACTCCCTGAGCAAGGTTTATGAATGGAACCGGAGAAGGCAGATTTCCGAACAGCCCGATAAAAATCTTTCCAAGGCTTACCATAAGATCTTTCAGTCTTATAAAGAAGTTGTCACTAACATGATCGTTGATAACCCTGCTTCACTGGCTTCCCTTATCATCATCAACAGGCGGTTCGGAAACCAGGTCGTGTTTGATGAGCAGGATGACTTTTACTATTACACCATTATTGATTCCGGTCTGATGGAAAAATACCCGGAAAACAAACATGTTGCGGATCATCATGAAAGGGTTGAGAAGATCAGGTTTGAACAAGCAGCAAGGGAAAGAGCTGAAAAACGAATGGCACCGGGAAAACCGGCTCCTGACTTCGAATTGGAAACCCCCGGAGGAGAACCGGTAAGTCTTGCAAGCCTGAAAGGAAAAACGGTTTTGCTTTATTTCTGGGCGTCTTATGATGCCCTGAGCCGAAAGGCAAACCAGGAACTTGTGACAGTCTATAAAAAATACAAAAGAGCCGGATTTGAAATTTACGCCGTTTCCCTTGATAATTATAAAGTAATGTGGGAAGATGCAATCGGTCTTGATCAACTTGACTGGATCAACGTCAGCGATTTACAAAATATCTACTCGCCCGCCGTATTCCTTTACCAGGTTCCCGAGAAGCTTCCATACTTTTATTTACTGGATCCGGATCAAATAATCATAATGCGATCAAATAACCTGGAAAAAGTAAAAACTGATCTTCGCAAACAATTTGAATAAAACTTCAGTATCTCTGCTGAAATTCTTAATATTGCAGTATAAATTCTTAGATATCAATTGACCGAAAAGAACATAGCCATGCTTCCGGGCAAGAAAATATATTTTGCATCTGATTTTCACCTCGGAATACCTGATCATAACAGCAGCCTGGTCAGAGAGAAAAAAATCGTTGACTGGCTGTGTGAGTGCCAGCATGATGCTGATGAAATATATTTGATGGGAGACATTTTTGATTTTTGGTTCGAGTACAGGAATGTGGTACCCAAAGGTTATGTGCGATTATTGGGGAAGATTGCTGAAATAACCGATAGCGGTATCCCGGTGCATCTTTTCAAGGGCAACCATGATATCTGGGCTTTTGATTACCTCCAAAAGGAAATAGGTATTACTGTTCACCGGGAAGCTGAATTCAGGCATTTTAACGGGAAAACATTTTACCTTGGTCACGGCGATGGACTTGGCCCCGGTGATAGTGGTTATAAATTTTTAAAGAAAATATTTGAGAATAGATTTAACCAATGGCTTTTCAGGTGGCTGCATCCGGATATAGGGGCAAGGATAGCTTTGTATTTCTCCGGGAAGAGCAGGTATGCCAATATGGTACGGGAAGGTAAAAAAGAGAACCAAAACAATATTAAAAACGAAATGTTGTACAAATACAGCCAGGGATTGTTAGATGAAGGTATGCATGCCGATTACTTTGTTTTCGGACACCGGCATCTCCCGACCGAGGTCAAGCTTAATGACAATTCCATCTTGATAATATTAGGGGATTGGCTGACCAATTTCACTTATGCAGAATTTGACGGACAACAAATGAAACTAAAATATTATAATTAGGAGACTATGTTATTTCAAAATAAGCATCGAACTAAAACCACCTTTGATGGGAATTAATTAACTGTTGCATGTTACAGGTTACAGGTTACAGGTTGCAAGTTGAGAACCTGCAACCCGCAACTTGTAACCCGCAACAAAAAAATAAACAATATGTTGGTTAGTTTTGCGAATTAAGTGCTTTAACAAATAAAAACTTTAAACTTATGAAAGACTTTTTCAAATTTATGTTTGCCTCAATGCTGGGGTTCTTATTGACCCTGGTGATTGCTTTTTTTCTTTTCCTCGCTATGATTGCCTTTATTCTCTCATTTGCTGATAAAGAGGTTGTGACTATTAAAGAAAAAAGTGTTCTTCATATGAAACTTGAGTTAACTGTTTATGACCGAACACAAAAGGATCCGTTTTCAAACCTCAGTCGTACATTTGATTTCAAGCAACAACTTGGCTTGAACGACATGCTCAAAAACCTGAAAAAAGCTGCCAAAGATGATAAGATCGAAGGGATCTTTATAGATATTGGAAATGCACCTGTTAGTATTACCATTCTGGAAGAACTTCGAAATGCCATACTGGGGTTTAAAGACTCAGGAAAATGGGTAATCAGTTACTCAGAATCTTATCCGCAGGCAGAATATTACTTTGCCTCAGTGGCCGACAAAGTTTACCTCCACCCTGATGGCATGATAGAATTCAAAGGCATAGGTGCAGAACTGTTGTTTTTGAAAGGCACCCTGGAAAAGCTTGATATAGAGACCCAGGTCATCCGGCAGGGCAAATACAAAAGTGCTATTGAGCCTCTGATCCTGGACAAAATGAGTAAAGCAAACAGGGAACAAATAGAAACCTTCATCAATTCAATCTGGGCCTCTATGGTTTCCGATATTTCTGAAAGCCGGGGACTTACCATTGAAAAGCTGAACAAGGCAGCTGATAAGCTGGATGCTTTGAACGCTGATAAAGCGCTGGCCCTGAAAATTGTGGATGGCCTCTATTACAGGGACCAGGTACTGAAGGAATTACGTGATGAGCTTGACCTTCAGGGTGATGCCAAAATAAACCTGGTTAGCTTAGGGAAATACGACAACACGCCTGCTCTTTCTAAAAGTAAACGTACCAGGGATAAGATTGCTGTTGTCTATGCGATCGGATCCATACAAGGGGGTAAGGGAAATGATTTGACTATTGGCTCCGACAGGATATCCGAAGCCATTCGGAAAGCCAGGACCAACGATAAAGTAAAAGCAGTTGTTCTGCGTGTCAACTCACCCGGTGGAAGCGCCATTGCATCTGAAGTTATCAGGCGGGAGATCGAGCTGACCAGCGCTGTAAAGCCGGTGGTTGTCTCTATGGGTGAATATGCCGCTTCAGGTGGGTATTGGATCTCCTGTTCCGCTGATAAAATTGTGGCCGACCCCACCACCTTAACGGGATCGATAGGCGTTTTTGGGATCATTCCAAACCTGGAAATGTTTTTCAAAAATAAGCTTGGGATGACTTTTGACTATGCCATGACAAATAAAAATGCTGATTTCCCATCCGTCACCAAACCCCTGACAGGGTATCAGAAAGAAATACTGGAAAGAGAAATTGGAAAGATATACGACAGGTTCCTGCAACTGGTTGCAGAAGGCAGGAATATGACAGTTGAACAGGTTGACGAGGTTGCCCAGGGACGTATCTGGAGCGCCATTGATGCTAAAAAGATAGGCCTTGTTGATGAGTTGGGTGGGTTTGAAAGAGCTCTTGAACTCGCTGCAGAGATCGCGGGTATTGAGGATTACAGGATCTATTCCCTGCCGGAACAAAAAGACCCCTTCAAGCAGCTTATCGAAGACCTTACCGGAAACACCAGGACAAAGATGATCAAAGCTGAGCTGGGAAGTTATTACTCATACTTTGAATACCTGAAATCGCTTGCTGATATGGAAGGTGCCCAGGCCAGGCTGCCTTTTGAGATAATAGTTTATTAGTAACTATTTAGTATCTTCATTTTGATATTCGTGTTTTTTTTGGCAGAAATTCTAAATCCGAAACCCTAAACACTAAACAAATTCAAGTGAATTAAACCCAAATGATATAAACTGTTTTAAGCAATTGAAAATTTGAATATTTGATATTATTTCGGATTTAGATATTAGGATTTCGGATTTAATGTTTTTATTATCTTCTTG
>DAOWEV010000084.1 GCA_030638325.1 Bacteroidales bacterium | reverse complement strand
TCGATCCTGAACAGTCACCGTTCACAGGTGATACCACTTCAGTGGATACCAGCTCCAATAAGTACTGCAATGATCTCTACTGGGACAGTTTATCTCCGGGCTGGTATGCATACGGGGTTAACACCAAATATGTGAGCGGTGAATGGTCGGAAATCACTCTTACCAATATTGTGGGACATTTGATGGAGCATTCCGTTTCTATAGCGGTATCTTTATGCGATACTTTATCACAGGAAGCAGTCATTATTGAGCTCACCGGACTTGACTGGCCCCACAAAACATATAGCTGTGAGCTGGCTGGCAGCGGTACTTGCACTATAGAGGATGTTTTTTCAGGTTATTATTTATTAAGCCTCTATTCTTGTGGTCATGAACCTCTTGCAATAGATAGTCTTCTTATAAATCAAGATACAATTATCAATGAGTACCTGACCTGCCTGAAATATCCGGTTTATGACTTACAAATAGACCCTTTTACAAGTTTCTGTACCTGGGAAGAGCCCTTATATACAGAATATGAACAGTTTGATACAATTATTATTGAATCGGGCGCCGGGTTCATAACCCCTTCTTTAAATTTAACCTGCAGGGGTAATTATGTTATGAATTTTATCTGTTTCCTTAGCGATACGATTGGGGAACAGGGACTGGTCAGTTATTCTTTGGATCAGGGAGCGACCTGGGACCTGCTATATCAAATCCAACCATATCCGTTTTGGCAGACAGTTGAATTAGATCTGTCAGCTTTTTCCGGGCCTTGGGGTAAAGACAATATTCAGTTTTCAATAGGTACGTGTGATAGTTGCTTACCCTGGCCAATGTATAATTTCAGTGTATATTCACCGGAACCTCCTCCCAATTATTTGGATTTCCATGTCTACTTAGACGATTCTCTTATAGGTACTCCCGATATAACATCGATTCATATCGACAGCCTGATGTATGGACAAAAGTATGAATTATGTGTGGCTGCCCGCTATATTGATGGCTTCAGTGAAATGGTTTGTGATTCATTCATAGGTTATTATGTACCCCCTCCGGAATGTGTCATTTATGACACCGGGTATCTTATGATTTGTCCCCCACAGCCATTCTCATTTGCTTGGTTAGGATATAATCTCTATAGGGATTGTGAGTTCGTGGCATTTATTATCGCTGGCCCTGACACTATATTTTATCATTTCGCAGGGTTATTGCCAGGAATTCACAATTTATGCGTAACGGCAGTGTATGATCTTACCTGCTTTGGATTTCCCGGTGAAGAAGCTGAATCTGAGGAAATTTGTACAATTGCTATTATTAGATACGGTTTTGAATTACCGCTTTTTGAGAATTGGGATTCAGGTAACTTTGAAGCTAATAACTGGACTGAGGAGAGCAACTGGTCGATCAATGACCAGACAGGTAACCCTGCCCCGACGGCTGAGTTTACCAGGGATCCGACACAAACTGAGTACGTCTTGTCGCTGGGAAGCTATCCTCTCCAGGCTGACTCGCTGGGCGCAGGCAATATATGGCTGGATTTCGATTATGCGCTCAACAGTTTAAATCATACGGGGCATGAGTACTTAATCGTGCAGGTATGGAACTGGGAATGGGACGATTGGTACACGGTAGCCTTTTATAATAATAATGATGGTAACATTTCATGGACCAGCGAACATTTGAATATCACAGATTACGCTATGGGAATGATATTCAGGGTACGTTTCCAGGCACAGGGAATGAATTCTCAGGATATTTTAAGCTGGCATGTAGATAATATCCATCTATATCAGAAATGTGAAGAGCCGGTTAATCTGGAAGTGTACTATATTAATAACAATCATATTTTATTGGAATGGGACCCTCCGGCAGGTGCCAGCCTTGATGAATGGATACATTGGGATCAGGGATTGAAGGCAATACAAAATGATATTCAGTCATTACGAGGATATAATATTTACCGTTGTCTTGAGGGCCAGCCGTATGAATTCCTTGATTATATTGATGATCCGACAGCAAACACTTATGTAGATAGTATTTTGATATCCACAACAGCTTGTTATAAAATAAATGCGCTCTATATAAGCAACACAGATACTTGTATTTCGGATTTTTCAAACGATGCTTGTTTGTGGGTCAATATTCCGGAAACCGATCCATTTGTTAGCTTATCAATTAATCCCAATCCTGCTTCAGACCAATTTGTGATTTCCTGTAAGAACTGCTATTTGAAAGAAATAAGCATTCATGATATCACTGGAAAAATCATTTATAATTGCCATAATGAAACCAACCGTGATAAGATAAAAATAGACCCCCATAGCTATAACCCGGGAATATATATTATAAAGATCCGGACCGATCATGAAACAAGCGGGTATAAGCTTATTATTTATTAAGAATATTAATGTACTTTATAACTTTATAGGGGCTAAGTGGGTGTTCCATTATACACATCTAAATCTCTATGCGAACGTATTTTCATAATACTAATCTTAGTCCCCCATTCCCTCAGTCCCTCATTCCCTCAGTCCCTTAGTCCCTTAGTCTCTCAATCCCTTAGTCCCTCAGTCCCTCAAGTCCCTCAGTCCCTATCGCCCCATCGCTCTCGATAAGGACCATTTTAGCTTTATCCGCTTTTACTATTGTAGTATAAAACTCTAACAGTTGCGGATATTTATCCGGAGTATAGCGTCCCTTATTGATTTCCAGGTGCCTGATATAGCGTATGGTATCCTCCGAGCTATTAACTGAGGAGTGATATGTTCCAAATTCTGAATTAGCGGTTACGTCCTCAGGTTGATATTCTATTTCGAGAGATGGAGGCAGGTAGTAATAAATAGTATCAATATCCACAAAAGCATATCTCAATACAATATCCTGCTTACGTTCTTTGGTGTTTTTTGGGAGCCTCTCAAGTTTATTCATCAAATTCAGTGGCAGGAAATACCTTTTCCCGCTTCTGGATGCATAATTGATCAACGCCAGGTTAAGGGTTTCTTTTGCTGAAGGAATTTGGGCTTTATTATCTTCAAATGAAAAATTCTTTATTTCAAAGCCTGGAATATCTTTATCGCCATAGATCCATTTTTTCTGTTCTTCCCTGCTTTCGCTCAAAATATTTTGTATATGATCATATTGCCAACCCGAATACTCAGTAGTGACCTTTGCAACTCCCTCACCAAGATCATTTAATTCCACCTCAGCAATCCTGATTTGTGTATTATCATGCTTAGATAAGGCCGGAGTCCTGGCAATCTTGCTACCATCCATGTCTACTGTGAGCACATACCGGTCTCCGGTAAAATCACCGAGGTAGCCACACGGATTATCCTGGCTTGTACATTCAAGCCATATGGTATCTTCCTGGAGAGGAACACTAACAATAACGTGGTTGAATTGAAGGCAAGGAAAATCGGCTTGTATATCACTCACATCATCACCTGCTTTCACAAGGGTATAACAGGACCTGATATTTGCTGCCTTTAAAAGGGACATCATATAATTTGATAAGGCCTTGCAATCACCATAACCAACTTCATCCACAACTGAAGCCTTCTCTGCCTGCCATCCCCCGATACCCAGCTGTACGCTGACATACCTTGTACGGGATTGCATATACTCATAAATCTTTTTTATGCTTTCTGCGGGGCTTGTACTTCCGTCAGCAATTTTCCGGATATCGCTGATGGTTGATTCAGAAAGCCCTGTTCTGCCTTCATTTAGTTGCTGTATCCAACTTCCAAACCCCTCCCAGCTTTCCATGTTTCCTTTCATGCCACTAATGATGAAAGTACCGGGACCTGTATAAACAGTCGGGGTTATTTCCGAAATATACGGGCCTAATGGCTCCTTTTTGATAGCTGGGAGGTCATGTTCATACCAGGTATAAATTTTATCAGATTTTGATGATGAAATCTGAACCGGCTCATTAACATTCAACTCTTTATACCTGAAAGAATAGTCTTCCGGGGCAATCACTTTAAAAACAGACTTTTTCACAGAAATATTATAGGATGGCTGGGCCTGCCAAATAGGGAAAAATAAAAGTGAATTATAAACCACCTCATATTCATATGAAACCGTATATGGATACTTTGTAATTAGTGGTTCATAATAAATCATCCTGTTGTCTTCATACAAAGATCCCGAATTGTAACTTTCGTCTTTCAGGTCATCCTTATCCAGCTTTTTTATTCTGTTACCCCAGCTATCATAAATGGTACCACGAAAACACCCCGGTTTTCTGAAGTTGTCGTAAACAATTAAGAAAGTAGCAAATTTATCACCTTTGGGGTTCAGTATGGTGATAATTTCTTTAGTTCTCTTAATCGCACTTTTGTCAGATCTTACTTTGAAATCAACCTCTTTAGACAATATTACTGCATTGGCATCAGCCTTCAGTTCATCAGCAATTAGGAGACCAGAATATTCTAGTTGACCAAGGCCTGCTTGTGCAATCAATATAAAAAGCAAGAAAGTGAGAGGCTTTTTCATGGCTTTTTCTTCAGTACAATTTGTTCAGCATGTTTTGCTACAACAAGCGACATAAATTCTTTCAAATGTGGGTATGCTTCTTTATTGAACCAGGTTTGTCTGAGTTTTATTTTACTGGCTATAGAAATAGTATTCCCGAGTTGACTGATGTTATACATAAACAATCCCCCATTTTCAGGCAGTTTAAAAGCCGTGCTTTCAGGCAGGGTTTCTACAGCATATCCTTCCGGAATATTAAATGTAAAAGAAATGGTGGTTTCGCTCGGGTAAATAAAATCAACCGGATATTCTCTTTCTTCCAGTTTGAAAGGATTATCATCTATTCTATTGAAAAATATTGGGCTAAAGTATATCAGGTCCCCCATGACTTCAGCATTGTCTTCAATGGTTATATCGTATTCAGTCTTCACCAATGAATACAGGTTATCCAGGTTTTCAAAACCAAAGCTTGAAACATGAAGTCCTGGATAATCACTCTCAAGACGGTTTACATAATCTTCCTGGCTCCCTTCCTTCTTGATCTTCTTACGAAAATTATAGGCAGCATAACCATACCTGTTGATAGAAATGTTACCGGTCATGCTACCTTCTTCATCTATCTCCAATGAAATAGAAATTATTTTTTTGTCTGATGTTTTTGGTGTTAAGGATACCCAATCACCACCATCAGGATCAATAACCCTCCCTTTATAATTCAAACACCTTGAAGGTAATAAATTAACCGGGCAAAATGGATCTGTGGCATCCAGAAGGTAATTTTTCCCATCCACATTCACCAGGCAGATCACATAGTTAAACTGGCTTATAGAAGGCCTGGTCGGCAGTATAAACCCATGATCCCGTGTGCTGACCAGTACTGGTTTAGCATCTAAATCTGCAGCCCTGAGCAGAGCTGTCAGCATTATATTTAAGTCGCCTGAACTGCCAGAACCTTCCTGGAAGGCATCACGAAGTGATGAAGTAACAAAAATGCTGCGAACACCATTCCATTTCATCCGCTTCTTCACAAATTCATAAATGGCAATTGTTCTTTCTAAGGGATCTGTGATGGCCTGCACCTCACCCAACATCTCATTGGCATAATTTTTCCGGTTTAGCTGGTTGCCAAAATCAGAAGAAAGCAATAAAAGATCATTAATACCATCCCATGTTTTTGTATAGTCTTTCCGGGTACTATTTGGAAATTGCACAAAAGAAAGCTCAAATTCCATCTTTGGGAAATAATTATCAATATCCGGCATATATGGTTCCTCTTGTATTGCAGGTAAATTCTCTGCTACATAATGATAAACATAGGTATGATAATCAATATTTTCATACTCAAAGGTGGTATGGGTCTCGTATACAGTACTAACACGTTGCCTGTTAGCATACGTAATGCTGGATAATTCCGTAGTTTGATCATTTACGGTTAAAGGTACATAACCCCTCATATTTTTGTTGTATATTAAATACTCCGGGATTTTTACCCAGTATTCGGTGCGTTGAACAGGAATGGTGTATTGGAATTGCCAGTCATTTAAATTAAAGAAGAACTCACTTTGGATCGTATACTGATATTCAATAACTGAACCTTCCTTAACATTTGGCATGGTGAATTTATCAATGTTCCAATACTGGTTACGCTCTTCGGTCATTACATCTTTTTTCGAAATTTTATACTTTTCTACTTTACCACCCACCAGGTTATAGGTGTATCCTTTTAGTGTTATTATTCTCTCTTCTTTACTCTGCGATTTATATAAAGGAATTTGTATATCGGCCCACTCATAGCCCTTTTTCTTCAGGATCTTGATCCTGACATGTCTTTGAAACTCTAGTTTAAATCCATCCTGCTCGTAATATTTCAGTTGGCTAAAACCAAAATCGGATAAAATAACCGCTCCTTCTGATGTATCTTCCGGATAATGTTCCATTTTCAAGATATCCATATCAATCTTCCCTAATTTCAACGGCGAATTTTGTGCATACATTTGTTGCTCAGTGATCAGAAGAAAAAAAAGAGCAAAAAATAAAATAGGCATAATGGTGTCTTTCATAGGATAAAACAAGGTTTTTGTGAATTAAAATAAAGACAATAATTCAAAATTCTAAAGGTAGTTTTAGTTGCTGCAAATATAGCATATTTTACTCCAGCCGCATTGTGTCTCATGCAATTGCTTATTTCATGAAAGAAAAGTATAAAATCAATTAAAAATAAGAGCCTTTAGGTGGCACCATCCTTAAAAATCAGAAGCACCGCCTGACAGAATCTTGTACGGCGGACAAGTAAAGGACTTATACTCTGTTAAATAAGCCTTCTTGGCTTGCTTCGCATTTAACAGGGGCCACCCTCTGGATTGTCATTTTGTCGTTGTCATATTCAAAGAACTTAGTTATATTTGCCATTCGGGGCACACACAGCAAGTCATAGCGCATCCTGTCTAAGGCGGAACGCGCCATACCGGCAGCATGTTATTGGCAAGTAAAAAAGGAAACTCAATGAAACAACAAGCACGAGAACCACCAAAAAAGTTATTCGACAGTTCTTAATTGACCAATTTTTTATAATTGCAAAAAAAGTGGAGTCCAGAAACCACTTTAAAAAACGGGGCGCTACTGAAAAGCCTTTAGAGTAAAAAATTATTAAATAAAAAATAATAATATGAGAACATTAGGAAATATTATTTGGCATGTGCCATTTTTAG
>DAOWEV010000210.1 GCA_030638325.1 Bacteroidales bacterium | reverse complement strand
GAAACAGTTATCAGGAAACAGTTATCAGGAAACAGTTATCAGGAAACAGTTATCAGGAAACAGTTATCAGGTTGCAGGTTGAAGGAAGTGAAATTCCGTAATGTCGGAGGAGGTTGGGATTGTTGGTTGCAGCTGTCCCTGCCATTCTGCATCATTAATAAGACACAATGTCAGTTTGTGGCTTAGCTGTTTAACAGCTTCTTATAGATTGCATAGTTTTCATCATCAAAACAAACAAAAATGACCTTTTCAATAGAGTTGTTATTGTCCGGAAAAGCCTTGGCAGCATTGACTGCAATCATGGCAGCTTCTGATTTCGGATAACCGTAGGCCCCGGTGCTGATATTTGGGAATGCTATGGTCTTGCAATTGTTTTCGACAGCCAGCTTCAGGCTGTTGTAATAGCACCCCTTCAACTGCTCTTCCTGGCGGGAAGGATTTCTGCCGAAAACCGGGCCAACGGTATGTATTACATATTTGGCCGGTAACTTATATCCTTTGGTGATCTTTGCTTCTCCGGTAGCACATCCGTGGAGCGCCCGGCATTCTGCCACGAGCTCCGGTCCGGCGGCCCTGTGAATGGCCCCATCCACACCACCGCCCCCCAGCAGGCTGGAGTTGGCAGCATTCACAATGGCATCTACCTGCAGTTTTGTAATGTCGCCCCGGATTAATTCAATACGGTTGTTCATGTTGATGGTTTTATCCTGATTAATTCCTATCGTCCTAAAGAGCAAGTCGGAAGTCCGAAGACCGGAGGGCCAGAGCAATTTTACTTTTGGCTTCGCAATAGATCAATTTGTGAATTTAACATTTTAGCGACTTAAAAAAAATATCTTGTCATTTTTTGGCAAAACATTTAAAATTTATAATTTAAAATTCAAAATTCCGGTTTATCCGGGTTAGGTTATTTTCCGGACAAACAATTGTGAGGTTTCATATTTTACGACCTCGATCCGGTCCCCTTTTTCGACAAAGCCCGACAGGACTGTTGCATCGTAAACGTTTCCTTCTATGATGACCTTGCCGGCAGGCCTTAGCATAGTGAAGGCCTCGCCCTGCTTGCCGATCATATTTTTATACGCCTGGAATGAGGCCGAGTATCCTTCTTCGGAATTTTGTACGGTATTCAGTGCCAGCGACTTGAAAAGAAAGTTTTCGGTGAACATGGTTCTGGTGATAAAGTATGACAGTATCATGGCCAGGAAAATTGACGTTATCACGAGAAAAAATGAAGAAAAGATTGCAGTCGCGTTGATGCCTGTGAAATCAAACCCGACATTCCCGATCAAACTGAGCGTTAGTCCGAGAACGATCAGGAGAATACCGCTGACCCCGGCAATCCCGAAGCCGGGTATGGCGAAGATCTCAACAGCTATCAGGATCACACCCACAACAAACATGACTATCTCCCAGTGATCTGCCATTCCTTCCAGGTACAATGGTGCAAAATAGATGATCGCAGCCACGATGGCAGCGCCCAACGGAAACCCTACACCAGGCGACTGAAGCTCAAAATATATTCCGCCCACAATGACCATGATCAGCAAGCCACTCACCATGGGATGAATGAGAAAGCTGATGATCTTATCAAGTGGGCTCAGTTCCTGTTCGGTGATCTCATAATCTTCAATACCCGCATGTTCCAGGAGTTCCGGAATATTATTTAAAATAGCTTCGCAGTAACCATGCTGATGCGCCTCGCTGGAAGTAAAAGTCAACACACTCACGGAATCGACGATGCCTTCGATCTTTATCCTGGGGTCTACCATAGCCTGGGCTATGTCAGGATCACGGCCGGTAGCCTCGGCGGTGGAACGCATCATGGCACGCATGTATGATTGGTATTTGTCAGGTACCACTTCCCCCTTTTGATCCACGACTGTCGCCGCCCCGATGGTTGCCCCGGGAACCATGTAAATGCTGTCGCAGGCGATCGATATCAGGGCACCCGCAGAAGCAGCATTGTGATCGATGAAAACATATACCGGTATTTCCGATTCCAATATCCGGTTCCGGATGGAATCGGCCGACTCGAGCATCCCGCCATAGGTGTTGAGGTGGAGGAGCACGATGTCGGCATCCATAGCTTCGGCTTCTGCAAAGGCCAGTTTGGTGGAATGCCATACCGGCGGAGCGATCTCCTTCTTGATATCGAATTTATAGATCCTGACTTTCTTCATGGAATCATCTGTATCCTGCCCGCCCGAATAATTCCAGAAGGAAGCTATGATAAACAATATAATTAAAAGGCCTTTCATCATCTTTAGTTTTTTACTTTCAATGGTTAATTTATATGATTAGTGTCCCTACGGGGTTTAACTTCACTCAACCTGCAACCTGCAACCTGTAACCTGCAACCTGTAACCTGCAACCTGTAACCTGCAACCTGTATTCTGTATCCTGATAAAGCAATTTTCACGACTCCTAAAAGTAATTCGACAGGATATCCAGCATCTCCTGATGGATAAGTCCGTTACTGGATATTAACTGCTTACCATGCAAAAAATTATCTCCTCCGCTGAAATCTGTTACCTGTCCACCGGCTTGTTGAACGATAAAGGCACCGGCAGCCACATCCCAGGGGTTCAGTCCGTATTCATAGAATCCGTCGAAGCGGCCACAGGCCACATAAGCCAGGTCAACAGCAGCCGAGCCCAGCCTGCGAATGCCCCGGCTGTTAAGTAATAGCTGCCTGAACAGCTCCAGGTATTTACCTGTTTTTCCCCGGTCATCGTATGGAAATCCCGTGGCCAAAAGGGAATCGTTCAAACCATTCGCCTTCGATACATGTATCTTTTGCCCGTTCAGAAAGGCCGGACTGTTTTTCCAGCTATAAAAGCACTCTTTCAGGTTAATTTCGTAAACAACCCCCAGTATGATCTCATCATGGTATCTGAGTGCAATACTGATGGAATATATGGGCACGGCATGAATAAAATTGGTGGTGCCGTCAAGCGGGTCAATGATCCAGTTGACATCCCGGCTTGTCATTGTACTGGTGCCCTCTTCAGCTATGAAACCGGCCTCGGGAATGGCTTTCGAAAGTTTGGCTATCAATCTCTCCTCTGCTACCTTATCAACATAAGTGACAAAATTGTGCCTGCTTTTTTCTTCAATATCCTGGGGAGAGATCTTCCTGGCTTCCTCCTGAATAAACTGGCCGGTGCCTCTGCAAAGGGTGCAAACCTGGTTGGTAAGTAGTTCAAGATCCATGGCCGGGGTTCTTATTTGTGTATGCTTTTCTATACCGGTATCTGAAATAGAATATACCGGCGATCCCGGCAAGCACAAGCATAATTGCGATGAACCCTGCCTGGGTTGCTTTGATACCGGCGACATCATAACGTATATTGACCCTGATCTTTTCTATGAAGAACCTCGCTATTCCATTCAGGATAAGGTAAATAGCGAATAACATCCCGGGTATCATGATTCGTTTACGGATGCTCCAGAGGACAGTGAAGAAGATAATCGCAATTACTGTTTCATAGAAGGGTGTGGGGAATACGGGCTGATCCAGGATAAAACAATGGGCTCCATGGCAATCTGCTATCGGGATTCCTTCGTTGATGACATTATGCGGGTAATTGTAGGCCCACATCCAGTCGGGCAGGAAACCCATCCATTCCGGTTTCGGGTGGGTGTTTACAATACCCCAGCAGCCATCTCCGGATACCTGGCAGCCAATACGGCCGGTACCGTAAGCGATCATCAGTGAAGGAGCCACTATGTCAGCTATGACCGGCCAGCGAATGCCGTTCTTTTCTGCATAAAAGCACACGGCAAAAGCCGCCACGATCAAGCCCCCGTAAAAAGTCAGGCCACTGAAAGAAAACAAGGTACCCATGGGATCCCTGATCAGGTCATCCGGGTGCTCAGCCACTTCAAAGATCTTAGAGCCAATGATCCCTGCCACGGCAGCCACCAGTATGATATTGCCTGTAAGCTGGTAAGGATGCACAGTTTCCCGGACAGTTATGGGCTTTGCCAGCTTTTGTTTCTGCTTGTTTCTGTATTTGAGATAAACGAATATGGCTGCCAGGATCACTCCTGCAATCCAGCTTCCCTGGCTTGAAAATATATAGGCCTGTGGATCGGTACTGAAAATATCGTATTCCAAAACGATACCTGCCATTTTATACCCTACGATAAAGCTGATAATCCCGGTGATTAGAAGTTCTTGCCATGAGGCCGGCCTGCCTTTGATAACAGTTCTTTCCCTGGCTGAGATCAACCCATCTTTCTCTTTTCTTTTAAGCTCAAGATAAGCCAGCGAACCGGCAATTATAAAGGCCCATGCCAGGAAAAACCCGTAAGTCTGCACAGGCAGATGGATATCCGTGCCGAAAACGTCATTTATGAAGTCACTTATCTTCGGATACATTCAAGATTCTTTTGTTGCAAAGATATGGGATTCCTGTTAAATGTTAAATTATAAATTATAAATTTTAAATTGATTCCCTTTACTGTTAACTGCTTGCATATTTGGAATATTTTACGGATATTAGCGGTGGAATATTAAAACAAATCCGTAAGTTCAGAAAACAATATTTAAAGAGTGATGACCAATGGATACGATAAAGATAATTGATACAGATGCAGACAATATTCATAAATACGGAGTCTGCGGATATAAGAATATTAAGACAGCAGGATATCCGGAAAAGTTAGGTTGGTTAAAAGACCGATTTTCGGAAGGCCTGAAGATCAAAACATTGTACTCGGAAGAGGGTGGGGCCCAGGGCATGATTGAATACATTCCGGGTGAATATTGCTGGAGACCTGTTGAAGCCATAGGGTATATGTTCATTCATTGTCTTTTTGTTGGTTATAAAAGTGCATACAAGGGGCGAGGTTATGCATCGCTTTTATTGGATGAATGTGTAAAAGATGCAAACAAGGAAAATATGCAGGGCGTGGCAGTTGTCACACGGAAAGGGGCATTTATGGCGGGTAAGGAAATATTTATAAAATACGGCTTTCAACAGGCAGATAAAGCACCACCGGATTTTGAGTTACTTGTGAAAAGATTTAATACAAACGCAGTTGTCCCAAAATTCAAGGGAAATTGGGAACAAAGACTAAAAAAGTATGCTAAGGGCTTGACCATAATCAGGGCAGATCAATGTCCTTACACGGTAAAGAATGTTAAAGAAATATCTGAGACAGCTGAGAAGGTATACAGTCTGAAACCCAACATCATCGAACTCCGGAACTACAAAGAAGCCCAGGATAGTCCATGTGCATTCGGAACTTTCTGCATCATATTTAATGGAAAAGTGATTGCAAACCACCCCATAAGTAATACGAGGTTCAAGAATATTATGAATAAGATTATTTGAGGTTGAATAGTTGAATAGTTGAATGATTTAATACTTTTGCAATACACAAAACAATCTACATCATGTTACAGAGGATACAGACCGTTTTTTTACTGCTGGCGGCGGCTGCAACTATTTGTGCGTTTTTCTTTCCGCTGGCAAGTTTTTTATCAGAGTTTGCCTATTATAAGCTATATATTTATGAATTCAGGAGCATGACCCCCGATACCGCCCCGGCATTCTCTTCCTTGTTTACCCTGCCATTGGTATTGTTGAATGCGGTCGCCGGGCTGATGTCGCTGATCACCATATTCCTGTATAAAAAAAGGGTCATGCAAATGCGGTTGCTGCGTCTCGCAATTTTCCTGTTGCTTGTTTTTGTTGCTTTGATATTTTTCTACTATGCTCCAACGATAGAGCAAAAGATCAATGCAATACCCGATTATAAGAGCGATTACGGTATCTATTTCCCATTCATTGCCCTGATATTCATGATCCTGGCTGATAAGTTTATCAGAAAAGATGAAAAGCTCATTAGGTCTGCCGACCGGTTGAGGTAATCTGCTATATTCAACCCAGAATTTAATGGAAGACCGAAGTCGGAAGTCCGAAGATGGGAACAGTTGACGGTTGACGGTCGACGGTTGACCTGCTTCCGACTTCGGACTTCCGATCCCCAGATTCACCCCTGTGATCTCTTAATTTCCATCACCTCAAGGTCTTGAATGTTATCCTTATCAATAACAAACCGTACAAAGGTGATCTTGTTGTGTAATCCGAATTTTCCTGCCGCACCCGGATTTATATGCAATAAATTATATTTTTTGTCAGGTATGACTTTCAGGATATGAGAATGTCCTGAAATAAACAGCTTAGGCCTTTCCCGTTCTATGATTTTCCTGATAAGGGGATTATATCTGCCGGGATACCCGCCAATATGGACCATAAATACCTTTACATCTTCACAAAAAAATATTTGTTTTTCAGGATAAGTGATCCTGATATCCTGGCCGTCAATATTTCCATAGACCGCCCGCAACGGCCTGAAAGCCTTCAATTGATCCAGGAGTTCAAGATTCCCTGCATCCCCGGCATGCCAGATCTCATTGCACGGCTTAAAAAACTCATATATTTTAGGATGAATAAAACCGTGGGTGTCTGAAAGAAGGCCTATCTGTCGCATAATTTAAAAACCATTGGTTTGACTGGAGGGAGTGATCTGGTGCGACGGATCATTATTCAAATTGAACGTTAATCCAAATTGCATCTTAGAGCGAACAGCCATATCATCTTTGATGGCCGGCATCCAGCTCAGCATTTTAACCAGCTTGATGGTTTCTTCATTGCACCCGCCTCCGACACTCTGGACAATGGTAATATTGGATATCCTGCCATGGGTCTCCACAACGAAGCCTAAAGTCACTGTGCCGGTGATACCGTTCTTGAAGGCTTCTTCAGGATATTCTATATGCTGGCTCCAGAAGCTTTGCAGGTTCATTCCGGGTTCTGTGAAAACAGGGTAGGGGCCTTTGTCAACTTCTTTAAGACCATATATATTGTAAGTTGTATCAACCGGTAAGTGAGGGTACATAAGCTCATCATATCCACGTTGTTTGCAATGTTTTTCATATTTCCTGATGTTGAATTTAATTGTGTATTCATTTTCAGATGCGATGGGTTCCCCAAACTTCGTAGCCGGAACCCATAACAGCATTTTGAATACCCTTATCATTTCATCATCAATGTTTGCATCCACCGACTCTGTAACCCGAATATTCCGGACTGCACTATTTGCGTCAACAATGAATTTAATTTTGACAGTTCCTTCATGTCCGGCATCCAAAGATGATTCCGGGTAAATGGTCTCTTCACAAAAGAATTTTTTTACAAGGTTC
This sequence comes from Bacteroidales bacterium, assembly GCA_030638325.1. Lineage (GTDB taxonomy): Bacteria > Bacteroidota > Bacteroidia > Bacteroidales > JAGOPY01 > DAOWEV01. Next base: position 34,222 of record DAOWEV010000210.1, on the reverse strand, counting down.
CGGTCACTGACGGTTTTTGCAGGTATGTAGCTTTGAGTCACGGCCTGATTACCAAAAGCCAGGAAGAAAAGGAAAATAGTGTATTTAGTGATCATAGGTTTGAATTTTGCAACTATCCTGTTCATGTAAAAATATTACTTTTTTTTATTTCAGGCAACAGAATTACTATTTTTCCTGATCAAATGCTTAATTTTATGCAATAAATAATTCTACGGAAAAATTACTTACTGATAAATATCTAACTGATGAGGTTCAAACTGAAAAATACACTGTTGCTTTCTTTGATGCTTATGCTGTTGATGATCGCATGTTCACCACCTAAAAAGATAAGCGTTTATGATCTGTCGTACCTATATGTGACCGACGGTAAGTTTACCGAACTTGTGAGCGATGTCTATCATGCTTCAGACTCAGTATCCTATGTTTATGTTGAAGTGAAATTGCCGGACCTGCATTATGTGCGACCTGATTATAGTGATAACTACCAGGTTGAATATCATATTTCATACAGGTTGATGGAGTCATATGAGAGTAAGGTGACCATTGACAGCGCTACCCTCACCTATATTGACTCATTGAATTTTGGAAGAGATGTCCTGATGATCCATGTCATTGAGATCCCTGCCAGATATCCCGATAAATACGTGTTGGAGCTTGAATTGGTTGACGTTAACAGGGAAGAAAGCATCAAGGATTTTATCTGGGTAAATAAAGAAGACATGAATTCCCCTCAGAATTTTCTGCTTTTAAACCGCAGCAACCGGCCTGCATTTACCACTTATGTCGGAAACAGGGAAAAATTCAGGATCAAAGTAAATGACAATGACATTAGCATGCTTTATGTGAGGGCTTATTTCCGTGACTTTCCTTTCGCCCGGCCACCCTTTGTCCAGGAAAAGATGAAGTCGTTCAATTACAAGGCAGACAGTATATTCCAGGTTCCGGTTTACAATGGTGAATCGGATTGGGTGCAAGTGGAGAAGGAAGGGTTTTATCATTTTCAGAGAGATACAACCCAGAGAAAAGGCATGACCGTTTTCCGGTTTTACGATGATTATCCGGATCTTGTCACGGCTGGAGAATTGGCGGCCCCGTTAAGATACATAACCACCAAAAAGGAATTTGAAGAGCTCTCTGAAGCGGTAGGAAAAAAAGAAGCGTTGGATAAATTCTGGCTGAAGACCGCAGGAAGTGCCGTGCGGGCAAAATCACTCATTCAGAAATATTATAATAATGTACAGGATGCAAACTTCTATTTCACTTCTTATCTTGAAGGATGGAAGTCGGACAGGGGGCTGATCTACATTGTTTTTGGTCGTCCGGGCATAGTTTACCGGGGGTATGGCCAGGAAGAATGGGTTTATGGTGACCCGGACCATCGCAACTCTCTCCGTTTCACTTTCGTGAAAGTAAACAATCCATTCACTTCTAATGATTATATGTTATTGCGATCGCCTACCTTCAAAGATCCGTGGTATATAACGGTACAGAGCTGGCGGCGGTGAGAGTTGAGAGTTGAGAGAAAGTCCGAAGTCGGAAGACCGAAGACCGAAGACGTGAGAAGCGAATCGTGAGAAAAAAATCGACAATTGACAATTGACAATCGACAATTAATAAACGCTCTATGCACCCTTACGCAGTGCTTCCTCCAAGCTAAGTCCTATGTGCGGGGATTCTTTACTATTTAGCAAGAACCATCTTCCTGACAGCTGATCCCTGTGGTGTTATCAGCCTGTAAACATAGATTCCGGGTTCCAGCCTTTTTCCCGTATTATCCGTGCCATCCCAGGTAATGGTATGGCTCCCGGCAAGCGCCTGACCATCAATCAGGGTACAAACTTTCTGACCGGCAAGGTTATATATGTGAAGCGAGATATGTGCAGACTCAGGCAGGGAGAAACTTATCTTTGTCTGTGAAACGAAGGGGTTCGGAGAGTTTTGTCCCAACAATTCTTCATTTAGTGATCCGGGGTTATCGCCTATACCTGTGAGTGTATCGGTTACCGTCAGGCCTTTGATGCAAAAGTTCCCGGTATTTTGATATCCGGAAGGATCGTTGTAATTATAAAAGTCCAGCCAATCGCCGCCTATTTTATAATAGCTTTCTTCCAGACTGGCAGCAGATTCCACCAGTGTTCTGTACCTCGAACCTAAAAGAACGGGTACCTCTGAAGTTCTGTCATAAGGCTGTCCGCCATCATCCAGGGAGAGGTAAACATAAAAATCATCCCCTTCGGTCAGGCCGATGTATTCAGGCATGTCAATGGTATGAAAACCTGTATGATACAATGTGCCGGAAACTTCACCCAGTTGATTTTCCAATTCCCCGCCATTGAAATCATCATATATGACCACACTGTAAATAACACTATCTGTGGCAGTGAAGAAGCTGACGGCCTTCAGTATCTCATTACCTCCGGCCACAAAGGCATTGAAGGCTTCCTCCTGGTCTTCTTTGGTATCCCGCCATCCATGGTAATCATGATAATAGGTATTTTTATATTGAAGCAGTTCTACATCCTGAAATGAGATGGCGCCCATTTGGGGTTCCCTGCAGCAGTGTTTGTCATAATAAGAGATCCAGAAATAACCACCCAATCCCCAACCTGAGCCCCAGCTGTTTTTTATTAACCAGGCGCCGGGCTCGGGGGCCTGCGTAACTTTATCATCGTCCCATCCGATGATGGCCACGGCATGATTGGGATCCTGCGAATTGCTGGGTGGCTGGTAATGTACATATTGGTTGTTCATGAACGCGCCACTGGAACACAAACAGGTACCCATGACACCATAATCCATGACGGCCTGTTTGATCACTTCGATATTTTCCAGGTCATCGCCAAGGGTATACCATTCGATTTGACGCGCATAATAATAGTGATAACTCGAATCAAACCGCAGGGGGGGATTGGTATATGATTGGCCGTCTATGTCCCTGACGGCACCTTCGTTTCTTGCAAGATAAGCCGAAGTAACCATATAATCACCTCCATAGTGCACTTCCAGTCCCGCGCCTGTCGGGGGAACCAGGTCATCGTTGTTATGCTCATTGAATCCGTTCCACCAATCCAGGTGATATTCTGCCAGGGCCGGTTCGCCAAGCTCACCGGCTGCAAACCAGGCTCCTGTCATCAACAGGTTCCCTTCCATGGCAGCCATTGCCCCATGGGTCCAGCAAGTACCTCCCTGCTGACTTTTAACACTGGTCACGTAGTTCTCTCCGTTGTAATCCCTCAGGTCAAAAGAAGCAGGAATTTGACCGAAAAGCCAGACAGATGCGGTCATTATAGTCGAAAGTAGTACAATTTTCTTCATTTTCTGATAAATTTAGTTTTTCACAAAGATAGTTATTAATGCGAATCAAGGGTTGAGATTTTATTATTACGGGTTACGAGTTACGGGTTACGGGTTGCAGGTTGCGAGTCGAAACCTGCAACCTGCAAGTGGTTTCAATTCTCGCATATCGGTTTCAATTCCTAATTCGTAATTGATTTAGTTTCTATCCGCAAATTTTCCTGTATTTTTGCTGAAACCAATTAAATAGTGAAGATTTGAGCAAAGAAAATTTTATTTATGGACTGAGGCCGGTTATCGAAGCAATCATGGCAGGGAAGGAGATTGATAAGGTGCTGGTGAAAAAGGGCCTGAAAGGCGGCCCGTTGTCTTCCGAGATGATGGGACTGGTCAAAAATACCGGCATCCCATACCAGTATGTGCCCATCGAAAAGCTGAACAGGGTTACCAGGAAGAACCATCAGGGGGTGATAGCCTTTATCTCAGCCATCACCTATCAGCATATTGAAGATATTTTGCCATTTGTGTTCGAGCAAGGGGAGACCCCGCTGGTGATGGTGCTGGAAGGGATCACGGATGTCAGGAACCTGGGAGCCATAGTACGTACGGCAGAAGGGACCGGCGTACATGCAGTGATTGTTCCGGAAAAGGGCAGCGCCATGATCAACGAGGATGCTGTGAAGACATCTGCCGGCGCCCTGCACAAGGTGCCGGTGTGCCGCTCTTCCAACCTGGCCAACGCTATTAAATACCTGAAAGAGAGCGGGCTTTATATCCTGGCAGCAACTGAAAAATCAGACCTGATGCCGTACCAGGCTGATCTTAAAGTACCTCTATCCATCATCATTGGCTCTGAAGAAAAAGGTATCTCACGAACCATCCTGGAGCTGGCCGACGAGGCGGTAAGCATCCCCATGAAGGGTAGCATTGCATCATTTAATGTCTCTGTTTCTGCCGGGATGATATTGTACGAGGTGGTGAGGCAGCGGCAGGTGGAGATTTGAGAGTTGAGAGTTGAGAGTTGAGATGGGCAGCGAGCAATTATCATCTCTTCACATCTCACATTTCACGCTTCACTATTCACGTTTCATGCTTCTCAATTTTTCGCGAAGAAATTTCCCGGTAAAGGATTTCTTGCAATTTACCAGCTCTTCCGGAACGCCTTCAAAAACCAGGTGGCCTCCTTCATCCCCGCCATCGGGCCCCAGGTCTATGATCCAGTCGGCGCATTTAATGACCTCCTGGTTGTGTTCAATGACAATGATGGTGTGACCTTTTTCAATCAAAGCGTAAAGGGAGTTAAGCAGTTTATTGATGTCATGAAAATGTAAGCCGGTAGTGGGTTCATCGAAAATGAACAGGGTTGGTTGTTGATTGCTTCCTTTTGACAGGAAAAATGCGAGCTTGATGCGCTGTGCTTCACCGCCGCTCAGGGTGCTGGAGGACTGCCCCAGTTCCAGATAACCCAGTCCGACATCCTGTAGTGGCTTTAATTTGTCGGTGATGCGCCTGTTAAGCGAGCTTTTCCCTTCCGGGTCATGAAAAAAATCCACTGCCTGGTTGACAGTCAGGTGCAGTATATCGTCAATGGTTTTTCCTTTGTATTTAATGTCCAGAACCTCATCTCTGAACCTCGTGCCGCCACAGGATTCGCAAGTGAGGTACAGGTCGGCCATGAACTGCATCTCTATCTTTACAACCCCTTCTCCTTCACATTCCTGACACCGGCCGCCGGGTATGTTGAATGAAAAGAATCCGGGCTTGTATCCCCTGACCCTTGCCAGCTGCTGAGTAGCGAATAACGCCCTGATATCGTCATAGGCTTTCAGATAAGTGGCAGGATTGGATCTCGATGATCTCCCGATGGGATGCTGGTCCACGAATTCAATGGAAGCAATGCGGTCGATATCACCGCTAAGCCTTGAGAGTTTGCCTGTCTTTTCGCCATAACCCCCGTATATCTTTTTAATGGAAGGAAACAGGATGGATTTTACAAGAGATGTTTTGCCCGAACCGCTGACACCTGTTACGACTGTCAATATGTTTAAAGGAAACTTTATGTCAATACCCTTCAGGTTGTTTTCCCGGGCCCCGTGCACCTCGATATATTCTTTCCAGGGGCGACGCTTTTCAGGTAATTCAATACTGAGCTCTTTGTTGATGTATCTGGCGGTAAGGCCTTTGTTGCTGTTTACCAGCTCTTGAAAAGATCCTTCAAATACTATCTCACCTCCTTTTGATCCGGCCAGGGGGCCAATGTCCACAATATGATCAGCCGCCCGTATCATATCTTCATCATGCTCCACGACGATGACAGTATTCCCGAGATTGCGGAGCTGCTGCAGTACATCGATCAACCGGTATGTGTCGCGCGGGTGCAATCCGATGCTAGGCTCATCCAAAATGTACATGGAGCCTGCCAGGTTGCTGCCCAGCGAGGTAGCCAGGTTGATCCTCTGGGATTCTCCTCCTGACAGTGTGGAGGATTGCCGGTTCAGGCTCAGGTATCCCAGCCCGACTTCATCCAGGAAACGCAGCCTGTTGGTGATCTCCGTCAGCAGCCGGCTGGCGATCTGCTGCTCATGGTCATTCAGCTTTATTTTCTGAAACCAAGGCAGGGCATCATATACCGGCATCAGCAGGATATCGCTGATGGATTTCCCCCCGACCTTGACATAGTTTGCATCCTTCCTTAACCTGGTGCCACGACATTCCGGACAAAGGGTCTTGCCTCTGTACCTGGAAAGCATCACCCGGTATTGTATTTTATAGGCCTTTTCTTCAACATACTTGAAAAATTCATTCAGGCCATGGAAATATTTGTTGCCGGTCCAGAGCAGTTGTTTTTGTGCTTCTGTCAGATCATAAACAGGCCTGTGAATAGGGAAATCGAACTTATAGGCATGCATCACGAGTTCATCTTTCCATTTACCCATCTTTTCTCCTCTCCAGCAGGCAATGGCATTCTCAAAGATAGTAAGGGTTTTATTGGGGATGACCAGGTCCTCATCGATGCCGATGATGCTTCCGAAACCTTCACAACGCTTGCAGGCCCCGTAAGGATTGTTAAAGCTGAACAGATTCACGGAAGGCTTTTCAAATTCAATGCCGTCCAGTTCATACTTATTGGAAAATGTGTTTCTTTTTTTCTTTCCAGCCTTCTCATTTTCTACAATACAGTATCCATGGCCTTCATAAAAGGCTGTCTGGACTGAGTCGGCAACCCTTGATTGCTGGTCTTTATCATGATTGTTTATGATTAGCCTGTCGATCACGATCCGGGTTTTCTGAGGTTCAATTTTCAAGTTATCTTCAAGAACATCCTCAATCCGGAGAAACTCTTTACCATAATAAATCCGGTTATAGCCTTGTTGCAGGTAGATAGTAAGCTGATCCCTGCTGCTGCGTTTTTCAGCGAGGTAAAAAGGACTGTAAATATAAACCCTGGTTTGTTCAGGCAGGCTCATGATATGATCGGTGACATCACTTACTGTATGGCGTTTTACCGGTTTTCCGGAGACGGGAGAATAGGTTTTTCCGATACGCGCATACAATAACTTAAGGTACTCGAAAATCTCGGTTGATGTGGCTACGGTAGACCTGGGGTTCCGTGTATTCACCTTTTGTTCGATGGCAATTGCCGGAGATATCCCTTTGATATACTCTACCCTGGGCTTACTCATGCGGCCCAGGAACTGGCGTGCATAGGAACTGAGACTTTCCACGTACCTGCGCTGGCCCTCGGCATAGAGGGTGTCAAATGCAAGACTGGATTTTCCTGACCCGGAAAGGCCGGTTATCAGAATGAAACTGTTTCTTGGAAGCGCCACATCCACATGCTTTAGGTTATGCATATCGGCTCCTTTAATGAGGATGAAATGCTTCGGATCTAACTGCTGAAACGGTTTCTTCTGCATTACTTCTGAATTTTTACGCTATTCTTAAAACAGTCTCTAACATTAAATAAAACTATTTTTTAATATTTGCGTATAAGATGGAGAATAAATTTGCAAAAATATTAATAATCAGTTGCATTTTTAAATTATGGTGTTATCTTTGCAATCAGGAAAAGGAAATTTTTAATTTTTTTTTCAGGTTTTATAAAGAATATTTACAACTTACCTAAAAAACAGGAGGACGGCTATCGAATAAATATTTACCTTTTTTATAACATAAAATATTAAAAAGGGAGGCATTATGAATGCTATCAAAATTAGCGATAAGCAGCTGATTTGCGAATATTTAGACGGTAGTCAAACCAGCCTGGAGCGATTGATCCACCGGCACCAGGACAAAGTATTCGCCTATATTCTTATGATCGTACGGGATAAGCAATTGGCTGACGATATATTCCAGGATACTTTCATCAAGGTTATCAACACCATCCGTGCCGGATCCTATAAGGAAGAAGGCAAGTTCATCCAATGGGTGATGCGTATCGCCCATAACCTGATAATCGACCATTTCAGGAAGTCCAGGAGATTACCGCTGTTTGATAACAGTCATGAGGATTTTGATATTTTCGAGACGATCAAATTTACCGACCCATCCATTGAAGAGAGGATCGTTACGGATCAAATACATCAGGATGTTCGGGTCCTGATCGAACACCTTCCGGCAGAACAGAAAGAAGTGCTGTATATGCGGCATTACTATGACATGAGTTTCAAAGACATTGCCGAACAGACTGGCGTAAGTATCAACACTGCCCTCGGACGTATGCGTTATGCCCTGATCAACATCCGTAAGCTTATTAAGGAGAAAGAGGTTGTTCTGACTGTCTAAGTCGCATCGCTTGCGTTACGATAAAAGTTTTCCACATCTATAATAAACCATTGGTTTTCTCCGTTCCAAGATTGTAAATTAATTATTAATAAACAATTTTGTATGGAGAGAAGCTTTACCCTCAATGATTTAAACCGGTACACAAACGAACTCGACAGGTATTTCACAGATAGGGTTGTGAATGTCCGCCCGAGCAAAAAAGTGATCAGAAACCTGCTGGGATACTCCAGTGCTCTAACAGTACTGAAAACCAGCCTTACCGGTCAGGTTAATATGATCCTGAATTAACTTATGGCATTGCCATTATTGTAGTCGGAAGTCCGGAGACGGAAGACAGAAGTTGTTAAACCCTTTCCGACTTCTGACTTCGGACTTCCGACTTCCGTTAAATATGTGGCTGAACCATATTTATCAATCAATTGGTCCCCGGTAAATTTGTCATCAGGCAAGTTAGCCGGGGATTTTTTTTATTATTTTCGGGTATATTTTTGGGTTTCGCCGATTAATAGATATACCCTCATTATTAATGAGGAGTTGAAAGTTGAAAGTTGGAAGTTAACCTCTGTATAAAAAGTATTTTTTTTATATGTTATATCATATCATTTTTAGACTATAGCCTAAAAAAAACAAAAAGAACGAAAAACAAATCCCGAAGGGATGACATGATTATAGAAACAATACAACACAATAACAAAAAAAATTGACAAAAAAGGAAAGATACAATCGTTTCATAGTATATTTCTCAACGCATCAGCCTGAGGCAGAGACTGAGCTGGAATATGCAGATCCATATCAACTCCTGGTGGCTGTTATTTTATCGGCCCAGTGTACTGATAAACGGGTGAACATTATAACACCAGGTTTCTTTTTGAGGTTTCCAACTGCCGAAAAGCTTGCTAAAGCTTCCCTTGAGGAAGTATTTGAACTGGTTAAAAGCTGTTCTTATCCGAACAATAAAACAAAACACCTGACCGGAATGGCGAAAATGCTGACAGAAAAATTTAGGGGTGTGGTTCCGGCAGATGTAAAAACCTTGCAGGAATTGCCGGGAGTAGGCCGCAAGACTGCCAATGTAATTGCTTCGGTTGTTTATAACCTGCCCGCTATGGCTGTGGATACGCATGTGTTCAGGGTAGCGGCCAGAATAGGCCTGACTACAAATGCCAGGACACCGTTGCAGGCGGAGAGGCAACTCATTAAATTCATCCCGGAGGAAAAAATACCGCTGGCGCATCACTGGCTTATCTTGCATGGCAGATACATCTGCCTGGCACGCAAGCCCAAATGCGATGAGTGCGGACTGACGGGATTTTGCGAATACTATGAAATGAGAGATGAGAGTTGAGAGATGAGAGTTGAGAGAAGTCGGAAGTCCGAAGTCGGAAGTCCGAAGTCGGAAGTCCGAAGAGGTGAGAAGTGGGTTGAGAGCTGAATGTTAATATCTTTCAAATTGATGGAGCTTAAAAATAAATATCTTTGTTCATCCCTTATAAACGGGAAAAATGATGAAAATGGGATCATACAAAAGATCATCACGAAAGTGAAAACGAAAGACCATACAGCACAAATATTGAATGAATTGGGAATCTGAAATTTTATAAAACTTTTACAATGAGCAAGGAAAAAGGCAACGAACAGATCAACAAAGAGAAACTGAAAGCATTGGAACTGACATTGGGGAATATTGAAAAGCATTATGGCAAAGGAACCATCATGAAACTTGGTGACGTGGCTGTGGAAGATATACCGGCTATTTCAACCGGGTCTATAGCGCTGGATGCGGCTTTGGGTATCGGAGGGCTTCCCCGTGGCCGTGTCAGTGAGATCTTCGGTCCCGAGTCGAGCGGAAAAACAACCCTGGCCCTGCATGTTATTGCCGAAGCCCAGAAAAAAGGTGGAATAGCCGCCTTTATTGATGCAGAGCATGCATTCGATCGCTTTTATGCCGAAAAACTGGGCCTGGATATTGATAACCTGCTGGTTTCACAGCCTGATAACGGAGAACAGGCTTTAGAGATCGTGGATAACCTGATCCGTTCCGGAGCCATTGATATTGTCGTGATTGACTCTGTTGCAGCCCTCACACCGAGGAGTGAGATCGAAGGCGAAATGGGAGAGTCCAAGATGGGCCTGCATGCCAGACTGATGTCACAGGCATTGAGGAAATTAACTGCAAACATTGCCAAAACGGGCACTTGTTGCATCTTTATCAACCAACTCAGGGAAAAGATCGGGGTGATGTTTGGAAACCCGGAAACTACGACAGGGGGCCATGCATTGAAATTCTATTCTTCTGTCAGGCTGGATATTCGCAGGATCACCAGTATCAAGGAAGGGGAGAAGTATATTGGAAACAGGACCCGTGTCAAAGTGGTCAAGAATAAAGTATCACCTCCGTTTACCAAAGCGGAATTTGATATTATTTTCGGTACCGGTATTTCCAGAGCCGGAGAAATCATCGACCTGGGGGTTGACTTTGAAATTATTAAAAAGAGCGGATCGTGGTTCAGTTACGGTGAAACGAAACTCGGACAGGGCCGGGAAGCCGTTAAAAGCCTCCTGAACGATAATCCCGAGCTTGCTGAGGAGTTGGAAACCAAGATCCGGGAGAAACTTAGGGAAAGCAAGTGAACAGTGGTTTCTAGTTAAAGTTTATCTATTAAACAGATACTAAATCAATTAGGAATTAGGAATTAAGAATTAGGAATTACGAATTAGGAATTACGAATTAGGAATTGAAACCGCTATGCGGGAATTGAATTTCGAAAACATCCAATTTGATCCGTCCAGGTGGATGGTATGTTTGGCTTTTTAAGAGCCTGGTTATGGGTTGCAAGTCGAATGTTATTGGTTGCTGATGTCCGAAATTTCCGAATACCTTAGTTTTAATCTGACTGCATAATGAAGCAAATGCGCTGCATATTATTTTGGTTTATTTTATTTAGCCTGTTGCAGGCTTGTGTGCCTTCGCCTGATCGTGGTGACAGCCATGATTCAGGTGCAAGTCAGGTGACACGCATAGAGCAGATTGGCAAAAAACTGAAAGAAGATCCCGGAAATGCAAAGCTATACAATGAACGGGCCCGGCTTCTTCTTGTCGACCAGGAGTTAAATGGCGCTCTTGGCGATATCAATCAGGCAATTCAACTGGATAACCGGAATGCGGTTTATTTTATTACCCTTTCGGATATCTATCTGGCCATGGACAAAATTGCTAACAGCCTGGAAGCCTTGCAGAAAGTCGAAGAACTGGATCCTGAAAACAATGAAGGACTGCTGAAACAGGCAGAGATATATCTTGTGTTGAGGGATTACGACAAAACATTTCAATATGTAAAAAAAGCCCTGGCTCTGGATGACATCAATCCTGTTGCATATTTTATCAGGGGTTATGCGCTGATGGAGACAGGAGATACTGCCTCTGCCGTACGTAATTTTATGATCGCCACCGGGCAGGACCAAACCTATTACGAAGTCTTTATGCAGTTGGGTTATCTTTATTCATTAAAAAATGACCGGCTGGCTATCGGATATTTTGAAAATGCTATCAATAGTCAGCCCAATGACCCTGAGGGCTATTATATGCTGGGGATGTTTTACCAGCAAAATGAAGAGTTTGATAATGCCATACGGAACTATGAGAACCTGCTGACCATTGACCCCGATTATACAGAGGCTTATTATAACCTGGGATACATCAACCTCGTTTACCTGAGAGATTTCCAACTGGCAATAAGGTATTTCTCAGATGCCATCGACCGTAACACAAAATATGTTGACGCCTGGTTTAACCGTGGGTACAGTTACGAGCTGTCTAATAATTATACTGAATCCAGGAAGGATTATAAGAAATGCCTGCAACTTGACCCAGCCTATGATCGTGCTATTGAGGGACTTAACAGGCTTGACCGGGTTGTTAGAAATTAGAAAATAGAAATTGGGGCATTGCCATTATTTTAGAAGTCCGAAGTCCGGAGTCGGAAGTCCGAAGTAACTCCCAACTTCCGACTTCCATCTCTCAACTCTCAACTCTCAACTCTCAACTCTCTCTCCGTCCCTCAGTCTCTCCCTCGCTCTCTCAACTCTCACGCCTTCGGTCTTCCGACTTCTGTCTCCTGTCTTCCGTCTCTCATTAAATTTGCGGTTGAACCGAAAATAGAAATAATACATCATTAATCATTAACAATTTCAAATTCCCTGGAAATTGAATTACCCGATTCATCAACGGCCGTAATAACATGGTTACCAGGTAAGGGATTTAATCCCATTTGATGCTGGCCTGAAGTATGGCCGATATATGTATCATCAAGGTGCCAGTATACCACGGTTTCGGGGATTCTATGCGCAAGCTTGAAAACAGTTTTACCTTCTTTTCCACCCAGGTCGGTAGGGACAAAAATTTTAGATGAGGGTGCGGGAAAAATAAACCCCATTGCCGGCTCATCACCGGAATAGCAATCTCTTCGTACAGGTGGTAAGCTTTTATAGCATGCATGCTTTTTGGCATAATACCATTCGGGGACAGCAGGTAATACAAACCATGATGAAGCAATTATATTCGATTGATCTTCACAATCAATATTCACGCGAAATTCTTTATTTTGATCTACATGGGTCAGAATATGATATGGACATGGTTCAGTTTTCAATCCGGTATTACATACCCATTGGAAAACAGTGTCAGTGCAATACATGCCTGGTCTGTGCCCGCTTTGTTTGCACACTGCTATCCGGCTCATTTCATCGTAAGGTATATCAAACCAGCCTGAACCGGGCAGCAATGAAAATACATCAAAAAGTGCCGGGGCAGCAGCATTAAGGCCTGTAAGCCCGGGCCTGCCCTCACCATCAGCATTTCCCATCCATACGCCAACCACGTAAGCAGGAGTCGTGCCTACCGCCCATGCATCACGAAAACCAAAGCTGGTTCCCGTTTTCCATGCAACTTTTCCCATGGATGAAAAATTTTGCCAGCTTTTTAAAGCAACAGGACGATTGACCCTCGACAAGGCTTCATATGTTTGCCATATGGCCGAGGCACTTATTAAAGACGTTTTTTCTAAATCCCCAAAGTTTTTAGATGTATAATTCCGCTTATTAAAAATGAAATTCAAACTTCTGAAATCTCCGGGATCATACCTTCCACTGTAATCATAAAAATGATTTAGTGTTCTTGAAAAACTTGCATATACCCCAACCAGGTCCCACAAGGTAACTTCAGCCCCTCCCAAAATCAAAGACAAACCATAATGATCGGCCGGGTAAATGATGGTACTCATACCGATATCGCGCAAAAGATGATGAAAACGCTGTAATCCAAAATCCTTAAGCATAAATACTGAAGGAATGTTTAGTGACCTGCTCAGGGCTTGTTGCGCAGGGACCATGCCTTCGTATGAAAGACTGAAATTTTTGGGTGTGAACCCTCCTATCTGTAATGGGATATCCGGCACAAGGGTATTGGGCAATATTTCACCTGCATCGTTTTTGGCAGCAAAAAGGATCGGCTTTAGGATACTGCCGGAACTCCTGCGTGACTGAATAATATCTACCTCGTTTCCATGTTCTCTTTGCCCGTATTTTGGAATATTACCAATATATGCCACAATATCACCTGTTTCAACTTCAGCAACAAGGATGGCTGCATTATATACGTGATTATCCGACCAGAATTTGTTATGATTAAGGACAATTTCTTCAATCTGGTCCTGTAGATAGGGATCAATCGTAGTTTTTACAATTTCCCCTTTTTTATCCCGGAAGACCCTGCTTAATAAATGACGGGCTTTTTGTGGCAGGGGTACAGGCTTTTGTGGGAGTACTTCCAACATTGCAAGGTAACAGCTAAGGGAATCAATATTACCATTTTCAAAAAGCTTTTTTAAGAGTTTATTCCTTTTAGTAATTAAAGCATCGCGGTTTCTCCCCGGATGAATCAATGCAGGGGCGTTGGGTAAAACTGCTAATGTTGCCGCTTCTGCCCAGGACAGAGCCTGAGGTGGCCTGTTAAAATATCGCCAGGAAGCAGCTCCCAGTCCAACTACATTTCCCCCGAAAGGCGCATGAGAAACATAAAGGCCAAGAATCTCCTTTTTGCTCATCCTCATTTCCAACCTCAAAGCCATAAAAATTTCGATCAGCTTTTGCTGCAGTGTCCGGGCTTTACCCTTGCGCGACATGCGGATCACCTGCATTGTGATGGTACTCCCACCACTTACAATTTCGCCCTCTTTCATATTCTGGTAAGCTGCCCTGATCAAAGAGAATGGATTAACTCCCGGGTGAAGATAAAAGTGTTCATCTTCGAATAAAAGGATAGATTTTTCAAATTTCTCTGGAACATCATCATTCTCAGGGAACCTCCATTGGCCATCATCAGCAATCCTGGCCCCGAGTAGCCCTCCATATTTATCTTCGAGGACCGTCGAATATGGGTCATTGAATAAATTGATTGGCAGGCAAAACCAAAAAACCACCCCTCCGGTAATTATTAAACTACCCGCAAGCATCTTAATCCCAAGTATTAAGCTTCTCATATTTCGCTATCTAAGCATTATTATCTATCCGGTATTAATAAATAATGATCATTAAAAATTGACAATCGACAACTGACAATTGACAATCGACAATTTTCACTCTCCAGCCCTCACAACTTTTACCCATTTCCCGGGTTCCCTCGCTTGTATATGATTATCGTACATAGCCTCACAGGAAACCGCCGGCAAATAAAATTTCCCAAGATAAGAGGCATTAAGCAATACTCTGAATTTCAATTTATGGCCTGGAGAGATATCAAAATAAGTATACACCCGGTCATCCCTGAAATCCTGGTAATCCGGGGAATCGCCTGCATTGTCCCGGTCATAATCTCCCAGTCGTGTGTTGATTATTTCCCATCCGGAGGGAAAGATCTGGGTTAATGCCATGTCATTTAAACGCCCCATAATTCCAGGGTTAACTATTGTAACTTCAGCAATGAAATCGGTTCCCTGTTCAATCTTTGTTATATCGATTTCCTTTCCTGACAAATCAAAAAACGTAAGGTCTAAAGAAAGATTTTGAGCAATTGCCGGTTGTTCATCCACAAGCGGGGTTCCTGAAGAATTAATTACTATATATAAGCTGGATGAAGAAGTGTTGTTCACAAAAAGTTTTTCCTGCTGTTTTTCATTAACATCCAGCGAGAGTTGATAATAAGGTTTAACACTAATAATTTCTTTTCCATCTTCATCACCAATGCCAAGTTCAAATTTCAATGGCTCCCCCTGTTGTTTTTGGTTTCCTGTAAAGCTTGCGATTGAAACCAGACAAAAGGCAGTTGTTTGTGTACTATACCAGTGTTGGTCACCCATTTGCCCGGAGATCTGCAACATCAGTGGAATAGCTTCTTCATTAAGGTCCAGCAAACTCATGGTTTCCAGTATCATGGCCCTGTCCCTTAATGATGAACCAAATGATGCTGACATATGCTTATATTCTTCCACCACATAGCCAAGGCTGGTGATTAATTCGAGAGCAGCTTCGGGTTGGCCTGCCAGTGCATAAGCTCCTGCGAGCCTCCATTTTGCTGCAACTGTTAACCCGGTTTCCTCTTTAAGTCGATTCATGGCTCCCAGTTGTGCTTGCCCGGCCAGTGCGAGTGTATAAAGGCGATAGGCCTGACTCAGGTAGGGCTGGTAATAATAACCCCGGAAGTCTTGCACCTTTCGTTTCCAGTTATTTGCAGCAGTTTTCTGGTATTTAATCCAGCTTTCCCTGAAACCCGCAGGTAAAGTAAAACCTTTCTTTTCAGCCTCCAGCATGAAATGGCCGCCGTAGGATGTCACCCAATCATTTGCATGTGTATAACCAGGCCAGTACCGTAAACCACCGTTGCTCATCTGGATGCGATGTATCTTGTTAATGGCAAGTTTAACATTCTTTTCGGATGCTTCTTTTTCAGAATTACTCAGTTCCATAACATTCTCCAGGAAAAGCTGTGGAAATGCAGCAGATATAATTTGCTCGGCACAACCATGTGGGTAACGTAAAAGGTATTTCAAACGCCTGCTAAAATCAACTGGAGGGAGTGATGAAATTTCCAGGCTTGCTTCATTAGTCCCCACAATTCCAGGAAGATCCACAAGAAATTCGCTTTCTTCTCCTGCTTCAAGTATTTTGAATACTGATTTTGATACGGGAGGGTTTGGATTTCGTATTTCGATCTCTATCTCCTGCGATGCCGTTTCATTTCCACTTTTTGCAATTATTTTGACCTTGCCAATACCCAAAATGTCTTCAACTTCCAGCTTAAAGTCAACCAATTCTGTTCCGATACCGGTAAATTCCATTTTCTTTGAAGAAGGCCCCTGAATTGTCAGGTTTTTATTTGTTTCGACAGAGATATTAACATTTTTAACATCCTTATCCATTGCAAATACATTAACCGGAAGGGTGACTTCCTCGCCCGGCCCAAGAACCCTCGGCAAACTTGCCAATACCATTAACGGCTTTTTAACAACTGAAGTAATTTCAGCAGATCCATAGGCACCATCACCGGCTGCAATTAACATTGTCCGCACTGATCCTACGTAATTTGGCATAATGAAAGTGATTTCCTTTTCTTCACCCTGAGGCAGATCAAACGGACCAAAAAATTTCACTACAGGCTTAAACCTGTTAATCTTCGATTTACCTTTTTCTTCTTCCTCCATTCCACCGCCTATTGCAAAAAGTTTTTCAAGTTCCGCCCCATAAGCGCCTATCACATAATCATAGATATCCCAGGTTTTTATACCAAGTGCTTCTTTCGCATAGAAAGTGCCCCATGGATCCGGGGTTTTAAACCGGGTAAGGTCCAATAAACCTTCATCAACCACTGCCAAAGTGAATCCCATAGCTTTTCCATACTCTTCATAAACTTTAATTGATACTATTTCTTCAGGACGGATTTCATCAGGCATCTCAATAACTGGAATCAATTTTGTGTTCAGATCCTCGACCAGCAATGATTTTATGCCATATAAACGAATCGGCAGGTCATTAGCAGATTGTGCATGAGGCTGGATCAAGCTAAGATTCACGTAAATATTCGGACACATATCTTCCGTAATCTTCAATGAAAATTTTGTCTCAGGATCTGTTGTTTCCACCCAGTAGGTATCTAAAATTCCGGTCCCGTTTTCAAGGCTCACGAGAGCACGACTATTATCACTCGATGGAAAAGTGATTGTTGCAGTTTCTCCAACCTGGTATTTTTCTTTATCTGAAGTAAAATTAAGCATTGAAGCTGCTTCAGGATGTCCAGCCCGGTCTCTGCCGGCATATCCGGGCCAGTCGACAAACACACTTTTACCACAGGCATGCCCTCCGACAGGGTCGGAAACATGTATAAGGTATCTGCCCCAGGAAGGATAAGGGATAGAAAATTTAAAACTTGCCTTCCCATTCTGATCTGTTGATACTTTGGTCTCTTCCACTGGGTTCAGATATTCATCACCATAATAAGATGCAAGATCATTATCGGTAGCATTCCACCACCAATTCCAATTTACCTTAAGAACCCTCACAACAAGACCCTTTGTTTGTACAGGGTTCCCGTGATAATCAACGGTAATAATTTCGATTTTATGAATCGAATCAGTAAGCAATTGATTTCTGTCATCGCCTTCCGGCGGTTTTATTCCAATATATTTATTATAAGGAGAATATGGTAAAGAATAATAGTCAAAACTAAAATCACCGCCTTTCTCAAAAATACGTGTATAGAAAATGGCTTTTAACATCCCCGGAGCACGGCTCGAGTTTCCTAACTGCGAATTAAAGCGGGCAAACCCTGAATCATTAAGAGTATCATCAAAAATTATTGATGTAGTTGATTCAAAATATTTGGTGGGGTCGGTAAAAGTAAAATCCGGATAATTCTCAAAAGCTGTATAACTCCTATTTAATGTCATTTCAATGGATGCCCTAAGGTCTTTAGCCGGGGCACCATGCAGCCAGTTTGATTGAATACTACCCTTCACAAAGCCCGTAGAGGCAAGGATTTTATCATTGCCCAAATCAAGTTTTATTTTCAGGCGATTTGGTTTTATTGTTTCAACCCTTATTCTCCTGCTGAATTCAATGTTGCCAACTCTCACCTTTGCACGCCAGTTCCCTGTTGGGGCCGATGAATAAGTGGTCATGGTGAAATTATAAATCCCAAATGCATTATCTATGCCCACCTTGCTTTTCACGAGTTGTCCTTGGGGGTTATAAAGCTCCATTTTCACCGGATGGCCTTCCGGAAGCACATTATCTTCATCGTACAAAATAAAATTCAGAAACAATGTATCACCGGGCCTCCAGACGCCGCGATCACCATATATAAATCCCTTAAGCCCTTTTTGGACACGCATGCCATTTACATCAAATTTGCTCATCGACAGGGATGTCCCATCATCCAATCGTAAATATCCTTTTTGCCTGTTATGACTGGCAACAAGTAAATAGGGCTTTTTATTAAATGTTAATTCTGCAAAACCATCCTGGCCTGTCTTTATCGTTTCCAGTAATTGGTTTTGATAATCATATACTTCTAAAATTACTCCACCAATAGTATTTGTTGATTTAAGATCGGTGACTGCAAAAAACATGGAGTGGTCTGTTGCACCTTTTGCAATTATGCCGAGATCAGAAACCAGCAGGTTTGTGCTTTTAAACCTGTCTCTATAATAATATGAAACATGGCAGGGATTATCCCGCTGCGACCACCTGTAGCCTTGTGGATAGTAAGAATTGTAATAATACGGAGCATCCCAACCACTGAATTCTTCATCCAGGTCATACGTTGTTTCAAGCAGTAATTCATCCTTTTCATTTTCACCACTTTCATAACAATCATATGTAGAATATTCTTTCTTAAAACTTATCAGAACCCTGTAAAGCGCCCCGGGTTCCTGATTTATTATTTCCGACAGCTCTAACGAATATACACTCCAGTTGCTAAAGTTTGTATTGCTGGCCGTTGCCAGCTTAACCTGTTTTTTAAGGATTGGCTTTCCAATACGTGTCATTTCATTAGATTCCCCCATTCTGTTTACTTGTAAAAATTGTGGAATATTATTTTCATATATCCTGAAAATTGTAAGGTCAACCGCTTTCAGGTTTACAGCTTCAAAATTAAGAACTAACCCCTCGGAGGATGGAAGGATCACACCATTGCTTAGCAATTTTACGGCAGGTTTCAGGTCTTCAAAACTTAAAATGTATTCATAATTTTTTGGAAGGCGTCGCCCCACGGAGTTTTTAATACCCGAAAATATCTCAAGTTTCTGTGCTCCATTAAGTGTCTGGCCCGGATAAACCTTTATTGTATTACCGCTTATGGTGAATTTTAATTTATCAGCAGAAGTCATTGTAATTAATCCATCCAGGTTCATTTCATTATCAATAGGATCTGAAAACCTGATAACAACATATTGTTCAGGCTCCTGCACGACTTGCACCGAACTTATATTAAATACTTCTTTTGAAGGGATTTTGACGGTTTCCGATCCGGTTTTATCGACATCAATTTCTTTTCCATCCCATTTAATTATTAATTCCTGCTCATTATCCAGGCGGGGGATCCCGGAAATCTTAAAAGTGTGCGATCTTCCGGATGCATTATGTTCCCATTGGATATCCATCTTTTTATTATTAATCCAGGCATTTAATATTTTTTCCAATTCAAAATCAGTGATGATGTCTGCTGTCCTGATGATTCCTTTATAGATATAAAGATTGTCATCCCCTGACAATGACAAGCCAATTGCATCTATTTCAAAATCCTGGCTGATGATCGTGAAACTAAATGGAATAGTTTTTAAATATCCTGGAGTATTAGTAAAAATCTTACCAAGATGGAAATCAAGCTTATACTCTTTTCCTGATTTAAAATTATTTTCAGGCACAAATTCAATTACATTGAACTCTCTCAGGTATGCTGTACCGTGAACAGGCGGATCAAACCGGAAATACCCATAGGGAATCATTTCCCCAACATACCAATTTTCAGGAATATTAGCCAACCTCACCTTGATACCAGATCCGGATGAAATAACGCCCGAGGTATAAGCAAGCACATATTCACTCAGTTCTTGTTCAGTACATTGTTTTTTTTCCTGATGCTCACAGGATGAAATAATAAACAATAAAATGAGGAAAACAGAAGCAATTTTTAGAGGTCGTTTTAATGATAACATAACGGCTAATTTTGGATAAATAAAGTACTAAAAAAATGGACTTTTGTAGAAATCAGCAGAGGCAATCTTTTTGAATAAACTAAAATGCGAAAAGATATATTGCAGGCAAACCAATAGATTTAAGAAATATTAACAACTCTCATCCCTCAACTCTCAACTCTAAAACCCCAACAGCGTTCCTCCCTGATAAAAGAGAAAGGATATTGTCCAGGCCATTGCCGTAGTGTAAACCATTAGGAACAATGACCATTTCCATGCCCCGGACTCCTTTTTGATAGTGGCAATGACAGCGATGCACGGGAAATAGATAAGGACGAAGAGCATGATGGTAAGGGCGATGAGGGGGGAGAATACCTTCTGACCTTTCAGTTTACCACTGTTGTAAGTCAGGTTGCGTAATGTTGAGATCAGTCCATTGGTGTCTTTTTCTGTATGGGATTGATAAAGAACACCCATGGTGCTTACCACCACCTCTTTGGCAGCGGCGCCTGCAATGAGGCTGACTCCCGTGCGCCAGTCGAATCCCAGTGGTGCTATTACAGGCTCAATGAATTTACCAAGGCGGCCGATAAATGAATATTCCTGCTGTAACCGTTGTTTCTCAGATTCCAGGCCTGAGATGCTGTCAGTCATCTCATTTTTTAATCCTTCTACACTTTCCGGATCCCACTGAGCTGCCACAGAGATCTTATCGTTATATTTTTCTGTTAGCTGCAATATCATCACTTCATAATGATCATTTACCCCGGTGTTTCTAGGAAAATAACCCAATGCCCAGATAATCACCGAGGCGATCAGGATCACACCACCGATCTTGCGGAGATACTGCGAACCTTTGAACCAGGTATGCTTCATGATACTTTTTACGGTAGGGAACCGGTAAGGAGGTAACTCCATCACGAAGGGCATTTCCTGTGATTTGAGGAGCGTGTTTTTTAATAACCATGCAACAGCTCCTGCCAGCATGATGCCAAACGCATAGATGCCGAACAATATCGTTCCATGGTGGCTTGTGAAAAAGGCGCTGATGAGCAGGATATAAATAGGATAACGGGCACTGCATGACATGAACGGCGTAACCAGCATGGTCACCAGCCGGTCGGTCTTGTTTTCGATGGTACGGGTAGCCATAATGGCTGGTACATTACAGCCGAAGCCCATGAGCAGCGGGATGAAAGACCTGCCGTGCAAACCTATTTTGTGCATCAGCTTGTCTAAAATGAATGCCACCCTCGCCATATAACCGGAGTCTTCCATGATCGATATGAAAAAAAACAGGATCAGGATATTCGGAAGGAACACTATGACACCTCCTACTCCCCCGATGATACCTTCGATCAGCAGGTCTTTAAACATGCTTTCAGGTAGTATTATGTCAACGGCATTGCCTGTAACGGCAACCAGGCTTTCAATCCATAGAACAGGGTATTTGCCAACAATGAAAGTTGTCTGGAACATCACCCACATAAATGCAACAAAAATGGGATAACTCAGGTATTTCCCGGTGAAGAAGGAATCCAGCTTCTGGCTGATTGATTTTTTTTCTATCCTGGCCGGTGTATAGGTTTCCTTAAGCGCTCCTTCAATAAACCCATACTTGGCATCTGTTATGAGTGTCTCGCTATCTTCCCCCAGGATATTTTCAAGTCTCCCTATCTCTTCATCACACCTTTTCCGGATCGCCTCGTAATTATCAAGACTGGAAAGTGAAAAATCAGTGGACTTGTCTTTCTCCAGAAGTTTAATGGCATAATATCGTGAAGATGTCTTGTCAATCAGTATCTTGTTTTCCCTGAGGGGTTCCTGTACGCTCCTGACCGACTGTTCTATTTCATCACCGTAATTGATGTGGATATGCCGCACCGTCGGGTCTTTGTCCTCGTAAACATCAATGACTTTCCGGAACAGCTCTTTAATGCCTTTGCCCCTGGTGGCTACTGTCCTGACAAAAGGTATTCCGAGCATGTTTCCCAGGCTTTTATAATCAAAATGGTCGCCCTTCAGAATAAGCTCATCATACATATTCAACGCCACGATCACTTTTATGTCCATGTCGATCAGTTGAGTGGTCAGATACAGGTTTCGCTCCAGGTTGGAGGCGTCAATCACGTTGATGACAACATCCGGGAAAGTGCCCAGGATATGTTTTCTGACAAACAGTTCTTCAGGTGAATAGTCAGTGATGGAATAGGTACCGGGAAGGTCTGTAATATTAAAAACGTATCCATCCTGTTTGAATGTTGCAAGCTTGGAGTCGATCGTAACCCCACCATAGTTGGCTACATGTCCTCTTGAGTGGGAGGCAAAGTTAAAGAGTGTAGTCTTCCCGGAATTGGGATTTCCAACCAGGGCCACTTCGATCTGACGGCCTTTCTCATGGGCGCTGATCTTCAATTGCTCATCTGTAATGACTCCTTCGTATTGAGCGTCACCCAGTTGTTTCCTGGCTTCTGCTTCACTAATGACTTCAATGAGGTTGGCTTCACTACGTCGTATTGAAACAAACGATTTTAATATCTGGTACTCCACAGGGTCTTGAAAAGGGGCGCTTCTGATGACAGTCACCAATTTTCCTCTGATGAAACCCATCTCGGTGATACGCTTACGGAATGCACCACGACCTTTGACCTTCGTGATGATCCCTTTCTCACCCTCTTTGAGATCTCGCAGTGTAAGCATGTTTAATTAGACTAATTCTAAATAAGTAGAATGCAAAGATATTTATTATTCATGGAGAAAAACACCAGGGGGGATAAAAATGCTACCTAAATAAGCGAATGGATGCTGGTAGTTAGTTGCAGGTTGTTGGTTGCCCGCTCCACTCCATATGCGCAATATGCGGTGAACGGGTTAAGGTTTTGGATTAAAAACTTGAGTCCAGACCGAAAAGATGTTTATCTAAAAAAATTGAAGAACATGCCACAGATTCACAGATTTAATTTTTAATAATCTGTGAACTTAACGAAGTGATTTCATGAACACCTTTGAAAATAAGTAATATTGTGAATAATCTGTGGCTATATTTAGTTTTCACTACTTTTCGTAGTGGGCTCAAAATTTATAATTTAAAATTTAAAATTTAAAATTATCATATCCAACTGTCACTCTCCAGCGGCCGGTCCCGGTAAAGAAGAAAGTGGATATACTTGATTGAGCTTAGAAGCTTAGGCCCCCACCTGCTGATGAAGAGATCTTTACAATCATGAACAGCATTTTCCTTAGCGGCCCTGGAATTCTTCTGGTAGAGCAGCAGGAAGTCCTTAAGGTCCTGGTAGATATCTGCTAAGTTCTCACCCAGGCTGACTTTTACAAGCGCTTCTGCAGGGTCATATTCATGATCCACCTGCCAGTGTATATCCTGTATGTCGAAAATACCCCTTAGCTCATTAAAAACGTTTTCATATTCCTCTTCGGTAACAAATCTCTCATTGGCTTCCGGATATTCAACCGTGACCTCCGGTAGCAGGGAGCCTTTCAGGTACAATAAGGGCCCGACCCTTTGCATAAATTCAAAGAACTCATGGCCGGAATGCTCATTTCCTTTCTCAATGAAAAGGCAATATTCATGTGCCACACGGATAAATTCCAGAACATTTTTTGAATATATGGGTTCGTTGTAGATCTCTTCCATAATGCCGGTTTTTCAGATACATTATTCTGCCAGGTCACAAAATTAATGGGAAAAATTAATAAACACTTGCATAAGCCGTAAAAAATTACTATCTTTAGTTCCTTTTAAATAAACATCCACTGAATCTCTTATAAAACATTTAAAATTAATAATTTAAAATTTAAAATTCCGGTTTGTCCGGGTTAGGGAGTTATGAAAGAAGCTGACAAAATAGCCTTGAAAAGAACGGTTCTGGAAGCATGCAGGAAATACCAGGTGGATGCTTCGGAAGAACTCAAAGAAGTGATGAAGGAAGCACAGGACAGCGCCAATGAATACGGCGCTCCCAAGGATCGTTATGATTCCTTCCGTACCCAGTTGTTGAGGAAACGGGATATGTTTGCAAAACAGGTCCAGAAGGCTATGGAACAGTTGGATATACTTGACAAAGTGGAACCCGAGAGACTTACCGATAAGGCCTGTTTCGGGGCCATTGTTTTTACCGGGGAACAGAAGCTATTTATTTCTGCCGGGATAGGCAAAGTGAATGTTGATGGAGATGATTACTTTGTTATCTCTCCTTTCGTACCGTTTTATGCCGCCATAGAAAACCTGAAAAAAGGCGATTCATTTGAGTTTCGTGGGAAGAAAGGAAAGATAATTGATGTGTTTTGAAGCGTGAGAGATAAGAGTTGAGAGTTGAGAGTTGAGAGACGGAAGTCCGAAGTCCGAAGACCGAAGACGGGAATAATGAACTGATTCCTAATTCATAGTGCGAATC
Source organism: Bacteroidales bacterium (assembly GCA_030638325.1). Classification (GTDB taxonomy): domain Bacteria; phylum Bacteroidota; class Bacteroidia; order Bacteroidales; family JAGOPY01; genus DAOWEV01. The sequence goes on along the minus strand of DAOWEV010000210.1, from coordinate 9,546 downwards.
AAGGATTGAAATAAGGTTTTTTTTTACCACAAAGTGCACAAAGGATATCACAAAGTCACTCTAAGGACTAAAGAATAACCCGTTTAATACCGTCTTTCAATTGTCTGACATTACAGTTTGCCAATAAGCCTGACTAACATCCTGAAAGTTTCAAATAAGTGAGTATTTGTGCCATTTGAAATATTTTCTATAATTATAATAATCAAATGTTTTCTTTAATCCTTTGTGAAGTACTTTGTGAAATACTTTGTGTGCCTTTGTGGTTAAAACAAAACCCCAACCCTTAATTCGCATTCCTAATTGATTTAGTCTCTAAGTATCAACTTTCCAATCCAAGATCGTTGATAATATTCTCAATTTTTTTGTCCAGCAGCGCATTCACCTTATCAAACTCCTCTTTCGACGCTAACTCTTCTTTTACGCTGAAGTAGAATTTGATCTTTGGTTCCGTTCCGCTGGGGCGGACGCTGATCTTGCTCCCGTCTTTTAGAAAGAACTGCAGGACATTTGATGCAGGCAGGGTGATCTCTTTTTCTTCACCCTTAATTAGATCCTTGTCTTTTCTGAGGAGGTAGTCTTTGATCCTGACGACCGTGCTGTTGTTGATCGTCTCCGGCGGATCATTCCTGAATTTATCCATCATGGCCCGGATCTCTTCACTGCCTGATTTCCCTTTTCTTACAATAGAGATGAGTTTTTCTTTATAAAATCCAAAGATGGAATAGATATCGATCAGTAATTCATACAATCCTTTGCCCTGTTCACGGGCCCAGGCCGTGGCTTCTGCTATCAACGCACAGGAGGTGACAGCGTCTTTATCCCTTACGAAATCACCCACCATATAGCCATAACTTTCTTCTCCGCCGGTGATGAATGTCCGGATCCCTTCCTGCTGTTTGATGATGTCAGCGATCCATTTAAAACCTGTCAGGACATCATAATAATCAACATCGAATTTCCGTGCCATGTCGGCAAGGAGCTCTGATGTGACAATGGTTTTTACAATGAATTCATGGCCAGTCAGCTTGCCGTTTTCCTGCCATTTTTTAAGTATGTAATAGATCAGCAAGCTGGCAGCCTGGTTTCCGTTTAGCAATACAAATTTTCCTTCCAGGTCTTTCACGGCTATCCCAACACGGTCGGCATCGGGATCGGTTGCCATGATTAGGTCGGCGTCGATCTCTTTTGCTTTATCCAGCGCCATCTCAAGTGCAACTGGCTCTTCCGGATTGGGCGATTTCAATGTAGGGAAATTGCCATCGGGTATAGCCTGCTCTTCCACGATATGCACATTCTCAAATCCAAATTCACGCAATGCCCTGGGAACCAATTCCGTGCCAGTTCCATGAAGAGATGTATATACGATCTTCAGATCCTTATGTTTGCGGATCAATTCAGGTGATAGCGACTGTGCCCTGACTTTATCCATGTAAGCCTCATCGATTTCTTCACCTATGATGGTTATATGACTGTGATCGCCTTCAAACATAACTTCATTGATGCCGGATATCTTCTGTGCCTCTTCTATGACATTTTTATCGTGCGGGGGGATCAGTTGCCCGCCATCATCCCAGTATGCTTTATAGCCATTGTACTCTTTCGGGTTATGGGAGGCCGTGACTACTATCCCACTCTGGCAATGTAACTGCCTGATCGCAAATGACAGCTCCGGGGTAGGGCGGAGGCTCTCAAACAGGAACACCTTCATGCCATTGGAAGAGAACACTTCTGCAGTGATCCTGGCAAAATACTCACTGTTATTTCTGGAATCATATGCTATGGCAACCCTGATCTCATCAACATCATTGAACATTTTTTTCAGGTAGTTTGCCAGTCCCTGTGTAGCCATACCAACGGTATATTTATTCATCCTGTTGGTGCCCACACCCATGATGCCCCGCAGGCCGCCGGTACCGAACTCCAGGTCTCTGTAGAATGATTCAACGATTTCCTGCGGGTCATTCTCCAGCAGCTCTCTGACTTTGTCTTTTGTTTCCTGATCGAAATCACCTGTGGTCCAGGCTTCGGCTTTCCTTAATGTTTCTTTATCAATGAGCGTTTTTGACATACTATTGTGTTTATTCGTTTATTTGTTTATTCGCTTATTTGAATTACAATCCATCAGTCCTACCATCCTACCGTCTTACAGTCCTACTATCCCACCGCCAACCGTCAACCGTCAACCGCCTACCGTTAATCGTTAATCAATTTGTTTGCAGCCTTGTTCTGCGATAGGTGTTTATGTGTTTGGGTGCACGGGTGCAGGGATGTTCTATTCTCTATTTCATATTATCAATGCATGTTTCCAGGCTTTCACGCCATGCAGGAACAGTCAGTCTTAGATGATTTTGGATTTTCGATTTATCCATTACACTGTATGCGGGTCTTGGTGCAGGAACCGGATAGTCTTCAGACTTGACCGGATGTACCTTGCATGCTATATTTCCAATATCCAGGATCGCCATGGCAAATTCATACCAACTGCAGACACCTTCATTAGCGTAATGATATATCTGAACCCCCTCTTCGGGCATATCATTTGCAAGGTGCAGGATTGCACTGGCCAGGTCAGCAGCGCTGGTCGGGCTACCAACCTGATCGGCGACGACCCTCAACTCACCCTGTTCTTTACCTTTTTTCAATATGGTTTTCACGAAATTCTGCCCATAAGGTGAGTACAGCCAGGCAGTACGTACAATCGCGGCATTCTGCGATCTCTCCAATATTATTTTCTCACCAGCTACCTTGGATCTTCCGTATGCTGAAGTGGGAGAAACCGGGTCTGATTCCAGGTAAGGCCGCTTTGATCTTCCATCAAAAACATAGTCTGTAGAAACGTGGATCAGTGAAACATCATGATCGTTTGCAATAAAAACCAGGTTCTGAACAGCATCCCTATTGATCATCAAAGCCTGATTATATTCGGTTTCAGCTTTGTCGACGGCTGTGTAGGCAGCACAATTCAGGATTATATCTATGCTGTGATCTGAAAAGAATTGATGCAGGGCATTCAGGTCCGTGATGTCCAGTTCATCAATATCAGTAAAGATAAAACTGTAGTTATCGAAGCTATGAGCCAGGTCTTTTATTGACATCCCGAGCTGTCCGTTTCCGCCTGTAACAAGAATGTTCATTTTGATTTATTATTTATTATTTCTTATTTATTATTTTCTATCCGAAAGTTAATAATACCATAAATCTTAAATCGTTAATCTACAATCGTTAATCGTTAATCAATTTGTTCGCAACCTTGTGCTGTGTTAAGAAATAATCCGGGTGAAATATTCAATGGTCTTTAAAAGTCCCTCTTCCAGCTTGATCACAGGTTCCCAGTCAAGTTCCTTTTTGGCAAGGCTTATATTGGGTTGCCTTTGCATGGGATCATCTTCCGGCAGGGGTGCATAGACAAGCCTGGACCGGGAGCCGGTAAGGCCGATCACCTTCTGAGCGAGTTCAAGAATGGTAAATTCGTCGGGGTTCCCAATATTAACGGGGCCAATGAATTCTTCCCCGGATTCCATGAAGCGTATCATACCTGCAATGAGGTCATCCACATAGCAAAAGCTCCTGGTTTGTGAACCATCCCCGTAAATGGTAATATCTTCATTCTTGAGTGCTTGCACAATGAAGTTAGAGACTACCCGGCCGTCGTTCGGGTGCATCCTCGGGCCATATGTATTAAAGATACGCATGATCTTGATCCTGACCTTGTTCTGGATATGGTAATTCATAAACAATGATTCTGCACATCTTTTGCCTTCGTCATAACATGCCCTGGTACCGATTGGGTTCACATGACCCCAGTAATCCTCCGTCTGGGGATGCACCTGCGGGTCTCCATAAACTTCGCTGGTAGATGCTTGTAATATCCTGGCTTTGATCCGCTTGGCCAGCCCCAGCATGTTGATGGCCCCGGAAACTGAGGTTTTTATGGTTTTGATTGGATTGTACTGATAGTGTACTGGGGAAGCCGGGCAAGCCAGGTTGTAGATTTCATCAACTTCGATAAAAAACGGCATGGTTACGTCGTGCCGCACGGCCTCAAAAAAGGGATTGTCAAGCAGGTGGACAATATTCATTTTGTTCCCTGTGAAATAGTTATCGAGTGAGATGACTTCATGGCCTTCGTCCAGGAGCTTTTCGCATAGGTGAGATCCGAGAAAACCGGCCCCGCCTGTTACCAGAATGCGCTTCTTCATAAGATTTTGATTAAAGACTAGTGTCGTTAAAAACAGTCAATTTTAAGAATTTTCTTGAGTCTTTGAGCTTCTATTACCCGATCCGGTAATAGGCGAATCCCATTTCCTTCATTTCCTGAACATCATAAATATTACGGCCGTCGAAAATGACCGGGCTTTGCATCTTTTCTTTCATGACCTTCAGATTGGGGATCCTGAATTCCTTCCATTCAGTGATTAGCAGCAAACAATCGGCGCCTTCCAGGGCTTCGTACTGATCCCGGCAATAGGTAATGCTGTCGCCTATGATCCGCCTGGCTTCTTTCATGGCTACCGGGTCGTAGGCTTTCACTTTGCAACCGGCTTTCAGGAATTTATCTATGAGCACCAGTGAAGGCGCTTCCCGCATATCATCAGTCTGCGGTTTGAAAGAGAGGCCCCAGAGAGCAATTGTTTTCCCTTTCAGGTCTCCCTTGAAATGTCGAACGGCTTTATTGAATAACACTGACTTCTGATCATCGTTAACATCCTCTACGGATTTCAATATCCGCATGCTGTACCCGTTTTCATCTGCGGATTTTATGAGCGCTTTTACATCTTTCGGGAAGCACGATCCGCCATAACCGATACCCGGGTAAATGAATTTATGGCCGATCCGGGGATCGCTGCCAATGCCTTTCCGTACTTTATCAACATCAGCCCCGATAATTTCACACAGGTTGGCAATATCGTTCATAAAACTGATCCTGGTTGCCAGCATAGCATTGGCTGCATATTTGGTCATCTCAGCGGATGCGATGTCCATGAAGATCACAGGATGCCCATTCAGTGTAAACGGCTTATACAGTTTGCTCATGATCTCCTCAGCACGTTCAGACTCAATCCCGATCACTATACGGTCCGGCCTCAGGAAGTCGTCAACGGCTGCTCCTTCTTTAAGGAACTCAGGATTTGAGGCCACATCGAAAGAAAGATTTTCGCCACGCGCATCCAGCTCTTCCTGCATGGCTTCTTTAACGCGTTTTGCAGTGCCCACCGGAACGGTGCTTTTTGTGACTATCAGCACGTATCCATTCATGTTCCTGCCGACTTCCCTTGCAACATCCAGAACATATTTCAGGTCGGCGCTGCCATCCTCATCGGGGGGTGTGCCGACAGCGCTGAAGATAACCTCAGTATCTTTCAGTGAGGATTTCAGTTCAGTCGTGAAATGCAGCCGGCCTTTCTCAATATTACGAATGACAATTTCTTCCAGGCCTGGTTCAAAGATCGGAATAACTCCTTTCCTGAGGTTCTCTATCTTTCTCTCATCAATATCAACACATGTAACATCGATACCAACCTCCGCAAAACAGGCTCCTGTTACAAGGCCGACATATCCGGTTCCGACAATTGTTATTTTCATTTTGTTGATTGTTAGTTGCCTGTAATTTACAGTTTACAGTTTACAATTTACAGTTTACAATTTACAATGTACAATATACAAGCTGACTTATAATAATAATTCAGAAACGCAAAAATAGGATAAAACCGTGTTTCCACACCAACTTATTTTTTAATGCCGGTACGAACGGTATAATCCACCCTGTTCAATAACATATTTACAGACCGGGATTTGAAATATTTGTCCACGGCTTTTCTCGCTCCTTTCCAGTGTCCGTAATCATCTATGATAAGAACTCCGTCTTTCACGAGTAAAGGATACAGATGGACCAATTCATGGTAAGTTGATTCGTACCAGTCAGTATCCAGTCTCAGGAGGCTTATCTTTTCGGAAATATTATTAGGGATAGTATCTTCCACTTTACCTTTTACAAATACCAGGTTTTCTTTATTGTATCCGGTAGATTCCATATTTCTTCTCACTTCTTCGATGGGACTGTAGCATAAAACGCCATTATCTTCTTGGTTGCCGGTTTTTAAAAGATCCCCGGCATAATGATCCTCAATATCAATGTCATGATCAGTAGGTTCCGACATTCCTTCGAAGGTGTCATAGAGGTAGATCTTTCTGTTGGTATCATTGAAATGCATCAGGGAATAGGCCATCATCATCGCACTTCCGCCTTTATAAACGCCACATTCAACAAGATCTCCGTTTATTTTATTCCTGACTATATATTCTACGGCTTTGAACAGTGCATACATAGGTTCGACCGAGCAAACAGAATAATCTTTACACTTATTATAGAAGTCGATAAAGGCTGGTTCTGTCATGTCCAGGGGTATGCCATCCGGATTTACAGTTTTGTCGATTTTCCTGATCTCATACCCCATTTTCTTCAGGAAATTTTTTAAGAGGGTTTTTGTCATATTAATTTGAATCAGAAATTCACCTTTTTTGATGGTGGTTATGTTCTTTTTTTGCTATGCATGATGAAAATGGTTCATCCGGAATATGCGTAGATAATTGACTAACCCCGGCATTCATGCCGGGGATAAGGATATCAAAAATTTCAGGCTTTAGCCCTTAATCTTTTCGAAACTACACTTTTAGTACCCCAAACACAGTGTAACCGAATTCTTACATAGGACATAATTATAAGTTTTGGGCTAAAGCCCGGTTATTATTCTTATTTTTTTCTCCGCCCTAAAGGACGGAGTTAGTTATTTTTCCATTATTCCCTGTCCGTCTGTCCAGGCAGGCATTATTCAACAATCCCATTTTTCCATCCTTCCATCATTCAGTATCCAAAGAGTGCAAATCAAAGCCACCTTCTTTTTGGGTGGATTATCACTGTCTCATACATCTGTTTGATTGCAAAAGTGAGAATAAAAAAAAGAAGATGAAAATTTTGTTTGAAAATTATGTGGGGTTAAAACCCGGGGTTTCCCGGATTTTCATATCCAAACCCCTTATTTATATCCATAAATTATATTTTAAGTGTTGACATATTCAATATAATTTTATATATTTGTGATGAAGGATTTTTTCAATACTGGAAAATGGTGTTTTGCGGAACATCTGTAATTGAGATTCACGCCTGTTCCGGGATTGCCTTTGAAAGTCCTTTCGTAATAAATAATTAACCGCTTTCTGAATCTCAAAGGCATAACCAAATCAAACATGAAAATAGTATCTGTTATAGGGATGGCCCTCATGCTATCATTATCGGCAATTGCCCAGGTGGGCATAAACACTAATGGCAGTGCGCCTGACAGTTCTGCCATGCTTGATGTAAAGTCTTCTTCCAGAGGATTTCTTCTATCCAGGATGACCACCTGGGAACAAAGATACATCAGCAATCCTTCAACCGGTTTATTGATCTTCAATACTGATTCTTTGGATTTCTGGTATCTTGATGGTTCAAGGTGGTTGTCTTTCGATATCAATCCAAACGATACAATTTACGACTGGCAATGCGGAGATAGTGTAGACTATGAAGGACAATCATATTCAACAGTTCAGATTGGCACCCAATGCTGGATAGCCGAAAACCTGAATGTCGGGATATTCATTCCGGGAAGCTCAACACCGACAAACAATGATACCATTGAAAAATATTGTTACGCAAACAACACCTCGAATTGTAGTATTTATGGTGCTTTCTATACCTGGAATGAGATGATGGGATATTCAACTGATACAGCCATACAGGGAATTTGCCCACCAGGATAGCATATCGCTACAGACGAGGAGTGGAAGGTGCTGGAAGGCACGGTTGACAGTTATTATGGAGTAGGAGATCCTGAATGGGATAGCTTAGGGTTGCGCGGCCTTGATGCCGGTCTAAATTTGAAATCTACCAGTGGCTGGATTTCAGGCGGCAATGGTACTGATTTGTATGGCTTTTCCGCGTTGTCTACCGGTTACCGCAACGCCAATACTAATTTCGACGCCATGGGTCGCCGCACCGACTTTTGGTCTTCTGTTGAGTTCAATAGTAGCAGCGCGTGGACCCGGCATTTGGCTTACCATATATCAGGAATTGGCCGGTACAACCACCTTGATAAGGAATCCGGTTTTCCTGTCCGGTGCCTTAAAGACAATTGACATTTTAGTTATTTGGAGGTATGGGGGCAATGCCCCCATCTGAAGATTTTGTTTGAAAATTATGTAGAGACGAGGCGCCGCCTCGTCTCTGATTTTTCGGAAATGTCATCTGAAAAGTGATCCCGCTGGGATTCGAACCCAGGGCCCACGGCTTAAAAGGCCGTTGCTCTACCAGCTGAGCTACGGAATCTTTCCTGAAAAGCGGGTGCAAAGATAAGATGATTTTTTGAGTTGGCAATAAGCAAATCAGAAATTTTTATCTTTCCCATCCCTTCGATTTATTTCAGAGTGTGAATGATTTACCTGGTAATTTAAAAATCTAAAATCGTTAATCGTTAATCGTTAATCGTTAATCAACTGCCTACAGTCTCCCTTTCCCTTCCCTGATCATCTCGATCTCACCACCGGTACAGTCGATCACTGTGGATGGCTGGTTGTCGCCATAACCACCGTCGATGACAATATCGACCAGGTGCCGGTATTTTTCATAAATGAGTTCAGGATCGGTCGTGTATTCCAGTATCTCATCTTCATCACGTATGGATGTAGACATCAAAGGATTGCCCAGTTCCTGGATGATCTCGCTGATGATGTTGTTTTCAGGTATCCTGACACCGAGGGTTTTTTTACGGTTGTGGAAGATCTTGGGAACTTTGTTGCTGGCCTCAAGAATGTATGTAAACGGTCCGGGCAGCGTCTGTCTCATTAACTTAAATACTTCATTGCTGAGAGGTTTGGTGAAGTCTGAGAGTTGACTCAGATCATAGAACAAAAAGGAGAAATTGGCTTTCTCTTTTTTGGTTCCCTTGATCTTTGCAATCCTGTCGATTGCTTTCGGACTGAAAATATTACATCCCAGGGCATAGATGGTGTCTGTTGGAAAGATCACAATACCATTATTGCTCAGACATTCCATAACTGTCCGAATGAGCCTCTGGCTGGGATTGTCGGGGTAGATCTTTAAAAGCATGAGTATGTATAATTACAAAGAATATTCAGTAAAAAAGGGTAAGCTACTTATGTCGCACCGCTACAACCGCCTACCCTTGCTTCCTTCCGGACCTGGGGGGATTCAGCGGGAGCTGGTCGCATAAGACTTACCCGCTGCAAAAGTACAAAGAATTTGCAAATTGGTTGAATTATTGTCAGGATTTTATTTACGGGTTATGGGATACGAGTTACGGGTTACGAGTTTCATTTTGCAACCCGCAAGCTGCAATGGGGGAATAGGGGGAATAGGGGGAATAAGGGAAATAGGGGAAATAGGGGAAATAGGGGAAATAGGGGAACGGCACTCCTATACCTTTATACCCCTTATACCCTTATACCTTTATACCCCTTATACCCTTATACCTTTATACCCTTATTCCCCTT
>DAOWEV010000116.1 GCA_030638325.1 Bacteroidales bacterium | reverse complement strand
TGAAGCGTCAACTTTTGAGAATTCTTCCAGCGCCAGGACGGCAGAGATGTTATCCATACCTCCTCCACCATAGTCAGGGTGTACCATCATTCCAAAAAAACCAAGTTCTTTTAGATTCTCAATATGTTTCCATGGAAATTCTGCTTTAGCATCTCTTTCAAGGACGTCTTTAATTAATTCTCTTTCAGCATAGTCTCTCGCTGCCTGCCGGATCATCTCCTGTTCTTCCGTAAAAGTAAAATCCATATAATTCTGATTGCATTTAGTTACAAATACTTCATCATTTCTCCAACCACGTTATAAGCCCCGTTGTAGATCTGCAGGATATTGGCATCCAGCATATAACAGGGGGTGGTAAACACCATATTCGCTTCGTCAACGGTTACTTCACCATGATTTGTCGTCTTATGGGTTCCCCCCATTTTCTCAATTGCTTCGGCTGTACCCGGGTCTTGTCCTATAGTGACTTGAACATCCCCCAGGATCTTTGCGATCACCACCGGTGAGATACAGAGCGCCCCAATTGGTTTTGAGGCTTCCCGCATATCCAACACCGCTTTTCTCACTTCCTCGTTAACCGTACAATCAGGGCCGTCAAAAGCAAAAGTTGACAGATTTTTAGCCGCGCCAAAACCGCCCGGGAAGATCAGGGCATCGAACCCGGCAGCATTGAACTCACTCAGGGGCCTGATGTTTCCCCTTGCGATCCTGGCAGATTCCACCAGGACATTACGTGTTTCCGGCATTTCTTCTCCTGTGATATGATTGATCACATGGTACTGTTCGACATCGGGGGCAAAGATATCATAAATACTTCCATGCTGGGTTATCGCCAATAAGGTCATGGTTGCTTCATGAATTTCCGACCCGTCGAACACTCCGTTTCCGGAAAGAACAACAGCAAACTTTTTCATGGTGATTTCTTTTTTGGTTTACAGTTATTGCTTGCTGGTTTTTTCCCAGTAACACAGCTTGCAATCCTGGAGGCAATAACCTGCAACAATCAATAAATGTTTAACCTCTTTTATAAACGATGGCTACTACTGTTCCATCATCACCGCCCATATTGACAGTCATTCCGTAAGGCTTGTCAGGGCTGATCTCCAGTTGGGCAGCGCCGGCTCTCCCTGTCAACTGTTCCCAGATGGTAACGGCCATATGAACTCCGGTGCCTCCTGTGGGATGCCCCCAGCCTATCAGGCCACCTGTGGTGTTCATTGGGATCATGCCATCGCGGGCGGTATTCCCATCGGCAACAAACTGTGCTCCTTCACCAGGCCCTGCAAATCCAAACGCTTCGGTTGCCAGGATACCTGCTATCGTAAAACAGTCATGTGTTTCAATGGTGCCCAGCTGGTCAATCGTAATGCCGGCCGAGTCAAGAGCTTCCATAGCAGCCTTTTTGATTGCAGTAACCTCCAGAGGGTTTGGATCTTCGGTAATATTCCTGACTTTATGTCCGAAGCCCAGTACTTCGACTGCATCTTCTTTGGATATCCCGGTTTTTTTCAAGCCATCCTCAGAGAGAATTGCAATGGCAGAGGCACCGTCAGATACTTTTGAACAGTCAAATACATTCAGGTTATCCACAAATGACCTGCCGTTAGGCGGATAGCTATGATAAAATTCTTCCAGGTCTTCCACTTTGTTGTGATATTCCTGGGCCGTCGGGCATAAGCGGGCATTTTCTATAGCATTGCGGAACCACCGTCCCATACCTTTTCGGGCATAATCATAACCATATTTTTCATAGTATGCTCCTGCCCTGTCGCTGAACTGGCCCGGGAAGAAATGCACGTGCCCGTCTTTTCTTTTCTGATACCAGCCCGCGCCTGCCAGAATATCAGCGCCATACACGGCTTTCACTGTATTTTGTACCTCCACGCCAATGCTCAATACAACATCAGACATCCCTGCCAATATACTCTTGATGCCGGTCACCAGGGCCAAACCACCTGATGCACAAGCTCCTTCAACCCTCAAAGAGGGCTTAAATTCAAGGCCTTTATCAACGAGGGGGAAAAAACCGTTGAGATGGCCTTGTTTGCAATATCGGTCTGCCATAAAATTCCCGATCACGCATTCATCCACATTGCCTGCCCCTCCGATCATCTTCAAGGTGTTTTGACCCGATTCCGTAATGTAGTGTTCAATACCGGGGCGGGGCTTTTTGGGATGGAATTCTTTTCTGCCGGTCCCGAGAGAAACGGTATTGTATCCGGCAGCCATATAAATCTTTTTATGTAATTTACTCATTGTTTATCAAATTATATAATGAATCACTTTATTAATCAAAAAATTCGTTTATCGGTCCGTATGCATGAAAGAAACCGGTCAGCATCACGGTATTCACATCATTCTCATTATGTGCAACCTTATCTGCCACAAGCTTCCTGCCAATCTCTTTGGACCTCCTGCCATATTCAACAGCCAATTTGGCTCCCAGCGCTCCGGAAGTTTTTAAATCGTTAAAAAATGCAGCAAGTACCGTATCTTTATCCTTATTTCTGAGCATTGTCCTCCAGCTTACTGCTGATGCAGGGATTTCCCCAAGCCTTTGATCAGCTACCTCGCTGAAATCACTTATCGGAACATAGTCCTTCTTTTCAGGGTCATATATACCTACCGGCTTCCCTTTTTCATATTTCAGGAAACCGTCTTTCTGTGCCCCACTTGAATATTGGCCGCCTTTGACTCCCTGCTCCATCAAAGTATCGAGCAGGTCGCTGTGTAGGTCTTCATCCTCCAGGTATGGGTTCATGACTTTCATGATGAACTTAACGACATCAATTCCCACATAGTCTATCAACTGGAAGATCCCCATGGGCCGCACGAGGTAATCCTGTGCTATTTTATTAACACAATAAACGGCCTCAACATAGGGCATTTCTTTGGTAAGATCTTCGGCTGTCTGAATAGCGTGAAGGGCATCCCTCATGAAATGGCCATTCCCGATAAAACCTGCAAAATCAAAAGAAGGCACCACCACTTTTCTCAGTTTTTTTGCATAGTCGAGAGCAAATTCCCTGACTTCGGTTTTGGTATCATTTGTTACGATCAGTTCAACCAGTTTCTGGACTGCCGGCGGGTTGTAAAAATGAAAACCCAGGATACGGCCATCCAGTCCGGCCTCTTCATCGATGATATGGATAGGAACAGATGAGGTGTTTGTAAAATACCATGGCTTTTCCGGGCTATTACCATCAATTCCGGAAAGCAATTTCACTTTGAGGTCTTTATTTTCACTGACAGCCTCAAAGATCAGTGTAGAACCGTAAGCAACTTCCATCCTGGTAGAGGGTCTGATAATGTTCATCACATCGAAAATATACTGGGAGATGATATCTTCATTTTCAATCAGATCATCCCTGTCGGCATAGGTTTTCTTCAGTTGGACGGCTTTTTTTTCAGCTACTTTCCGAACCTGTTCCCTCAGATACCTCATCAGTCCGGCAAGTCCTTCTTTGGACACATCGATCGCATTCAGCACAAATGTTTTGTCTTTGTTACCTCGCTGCAGGCTCAGGTCTGCCATCTCTACCGCCGTAAGCAGCAGGATGCCGGAACCCATTTTGCCCGCTGCACCCAGCACAGATACATTTTCAAGTCTCTCTTCGTAATTCATGAATACTAAAATTTTTTATTGTTAATTTCTAATTATTAATTCCTGATTTATCTACCATTCC
>DAOWEV010000021.1 GCA_030638325.1 Bacteroidales bacterium | reverse complement strand
GCACCAGTGTAATACTGACCACGGTTGTGATGTATGACGACTGGTACCGGCGGCGCGAATATTTTTCTTCTGAAGATGCCAAGACTGCGAAATTAGATAAAATAGTTCAATCTTTTTACCATCTTGCTTTTTCCCGATATTTTCTAACTTCGCAGGCTGAAAGGGAAGCTGGAAGTCAGAAGTCAGACCCCGAAAGCTTTCGGGGGAAGTCGGAAGCAATTTTATTTGGTAATAGTATAAACGTATTAGTTGTTCAGGAATGGAATATAATTTTACGGCAATAGAAGAAAAGTGGCGGAAATACTGGAGAGAGCACAAGACCTATAAAGCATTCAACGAATCAGATAAGCCAAAATACTATGTACTTGACATGTTTCCTTATCCATCAGGGGCCGGTTTGCATGTCGGGCACCCGCTGGGATATATAGCCTCGGATATCTATGCCAGGTATAAAAGGCTTCTTGGTTTTAATGTCCTGCATCCAATGGGGTATGATGCTTACGGGCTGCCGGCAGAACAATATGCCATACAGACCGGGACACATCCGGCAGTGACCACAGATAAGAATATTCTAAGATATCGTGAGCAGCTGGACAGGATCGGTTTTTCTTTTGACTGGGACCGTCAGGTAAAAACCAGTGATCCGTCATATTACAAATGGACTCAATGGACATTTCTGCAGTTATTCAAACATTGGTATAATAAAAAGACAGATAAAGCCGAACCGGTTGAAAAACTTATCCGGGAGTTTGAGCAGCACGGAAACCTTGAAATAATAGCTGCATGCGATCCTGTTGACGCCTTTTCAGCCAGTGAATGGATCGCCATGACTGAAAAGGAGCAACAACAACTTCTTTTAAACTACCGCCTTGCGTATTTATCGAATACCATGGTAAACTGGTGTCCGGCACTGGGTACGGTACTGGCCAATGACGAAGTAAAAGATGGAGTCTCCGAAAGAGGCGGTCATCCGGTTGAGCGGAAATTGATGAAACAATGGTCGCTCAGAGTAACAGCTTATACACAGCGTTTATTGGATGGACTGGATAAGATTGACTGGTTTGAGTCTTTAAAAGAGATACAGAGGAACTGGATTGGCCGGTCAGAAGGAGGTAGCGTTCAGTTTTCAATAAAGGGCTTTGAGGATAAAATAGAAGTGTTTACTACAAGGACTGACACCTTGTTTGGGGCTACTTTCATGGTGCTGGCACCGGAATATCACCTTGTTGAAAAGATCACAACCTCTGAGCATATGAAAGAGGTGCTGAAATATGTAAATTTATCCAAAAACCGGTCTGAACGGGAAAGGATTGCCGAAGTGAAAAAGATTACCGGCATCTTTACAGGCGCATATGCCATCAACCCGATGAATGATGAAAAATTACCCATCTGGGTCGCAGATTATGTTTTGGCAGGTTATGGAACGGGTTCCATTATGGCAGTGCCAGCCCATGACAGCCGCGATTTTGCTTTCGCAAAATATTTTGACATTCCAATTATTCAGGTAGTTGTAAAAGAGGATGAGGTGCCGGGCGACCCTCGCTCCTGGGAGGATTCTTATGATGCCAAAGAAGGGGTGATGATCAACTCGGGCTTTATCACCGGCATGAAAGTTCAGGATGCCATTATGGCAACCATTGAAAGGATAGAAGAAATGGGCGCCGGTAAAGGAACCGTAAACTATCGCCTGCGCGATGCCATTTTCAGCAGGCAAAGATATTGGGGTGAACCATTCCCGATCTATTACAAAGACGGGATGCCCTATCCCATGGATGAGAGTGAACTCCCCCTGAAACTGCCGGATGTGGATAAATATCTGCCGACAGAAACCGGCGAACCGCCACTGGCCAGGGCACCGCACTGGAAAACCAAAGAAGGATATCCGATTGAAACCAGTACCATGCCCGGTTTTGCAGGATCAAGCGGGTATTACCTAAGGTATATGGACCCCTGGAATAATGATGAATATTTTTCAAAAAAAGCCAATGAATACTGGAGAAACGTCGACTTGTATATCGGAGGTGATGAGCATGGAACAGGGCATTTGATCTATGCCCGCTTCTGGAATAAATTCCTTTACGATATCGGCCTTGTATGCGAGGAAGAGCCATTCAAAAAGCTGATTAATCAAGGAAAAATACAGGGCAGATCAAATTTCGTATACAGGATCAACGGCACCAATGAGTTTGTATCCTGCAACCTGAAAGATCAATACGATATCACCAGTCTGCACGTGGATATCAATATGGTGGATAATGATATACTGGATGTGGATGCTTTCCGTACCTGGCGGCCTGAATTTAATGATGCCACCTTTATACTGGAAGATGATAAATACATCTGTGGCTGGGAGATCGAGAAAATGTCGAAATCCAAACATAACGTTCAAAGCCCGGATCAACTTATCCAAAAATATGGAGCCGATACTCTTCGTATGTACGAAATGTTCCTGGGGCCGCTGGAGCTTCATAAACCCTGGGATACCAAGGGTATTGAAGGCGTGTTCCGCTTCCTGAAGAAATATTGGAAATTGTTTTTCGACAATCAGGGGAACTTTCAGGTATCCGATGACAAGCCAGATGGGGATGAACTGAAAGTACTTCATAAAACCATCAAAAAAATCCAGACAGATATTGAACGCTTTTCTTTCAATACCGCAGTCAGTTCGTTCATGATCTGTGTGAATGAGCTTACAGAATTGAAATGCCGTAAAAGAGCCATCCTGGAACCATTGAACATCCTGTTGTCACCTTATGCCCCTCACCTAACGGAAGAGCTTTGGGAGTTGCTCGGACACCATGAGAGCATTACCTATGCAAAGTGGCCTGAATTCAAAGCAGCATACATTACAGAAAATACTTTTACTTACCCGGTATCGTTTAATGGTAAACTGCGATTTAAACTGGAATTGCCTATTGACATGACACGGGAAGATGTGGAAAGAGCCGTTCTTGAAAATGAGCAGGCACAGAAATGGATAGCCGGTAAAACGATCCGGAAGGTGATCGTTGTGCCCGGGAAGATCGTTAATGTGGTGGTTTAACCTGATTAATTCCAACGTCCTAAAGGGTAAGTCGGAAGTCCGACCCCGAAAGCTTTCGGGGGAAGTCAGAAGTAGTGTTACTTCGATTTTCCAACTAAAAAACTTGCTTAAAAAGAATCTAAAAAATCCTAACAATTTACAACTTCCAATTGCGAAAAGTCCTTCAAATAGCATTAATTATTTCTCTCTCGGGCTCTCTGTATGCCCAGGAACTCAGGGAAGTAGAAAACAATGCTTTCAAATGTGGTGAGTTTTTAAAATACAACATTTATTACGACTCCTGGCTGTTAAACAGGTTCGTTGCCGGTATCGGGACCATGAAAGTAAGTGATCAACCGGTGCTGGTAAACGGAAGAGAGACATACCACATTGAAGTAACCGGCAATTCTGTAGGTGTTTTTAACTGGTTTTATAAAGTAAGAGACCGTTTTGAGACCTATCTGGACACTTCGGCATTCATCCCCTGGAAATTTGTGCGCCATACCCGTGAAGGTAAGTTTGTTCTGAATGATCAGGTCTATTTCGATCACCTGAATAATTATGCGCAAAGCAGCCGGAATAAAAAAGATATACCGGAATATGTCCAGGATATTGTTTCTGTATTTTATTATATGCGAACCCTGGATTTCGATACCACGGAGGTAAATGATGAATATTATATGGATTTTTTTCTGGATGATTCGGTATATGTTTCCAGAATTGTCTTTCTTGGAAGAGAAACTGTAGAAACCGGCCTGGGCGTATTCAGGTGTCTGAAGTTCAAACCTCAGGTAGCCCAGGGAGAGGTCTTTCAGGAGCCCTATCCGATGGTGCTGTGGATAACGGACGATGAAAATAAAATACCGGTACTGGGGAGTTCGTCAGTTTTTATTGGCAGGATCAATATCGAGCTGATTGAATATGATGGGCTGCTGCATGGCGTGGCTAAGAGGAGGAAGTAAGGAGCATAATATCTTGCAGCTTGTAGTTATCTTCATTTTTTGGCTCAAATATTGTAGAATGTCAATTATCAATACATCTTATTTTTTATCCGGTTAAATACTGAAAATCATAATATGAAACGTATGAAAAAGTTATTTCTGAAAGCATTCGTATTTGTAAGTGTTATCCTGTTAACTTCAGCAAACCTTATAGCTCAAAACGATTATGTGGATGAATGGAAAGAGGTTAAATCTTTGGTAGACAAAGGGCTCCCAAAATCCGCACTCAGCACCGTTGATGAACTTTATAAAGATGCAAAAGCCGAAAATAACACCGCGCAGTTTGTAAAGGCAATACTTTACCGTATCAGGCTGGTTTCCGACTACGAGGAGGATTTTCTATTACTGAGTATCAACGATTTGAATGAGGAGATCGCTGAAACAGGCGGGCCGGGCAGGCATATACTTCATTCTGTTTTAGCAGAGCTTTACTGGAGGTTTTACCAGGCAAACAGGTATAAGATACTGAATCGGACATACATGGCTGTAGTAGATAAAGATGATATTCATACCTGGGATCTGCGAACCCTGGTGGATATCGTGATAGCACATTATGATACCTCATTGGAGGATAGTGATCTGCTTAAAAATACACCCCTGGAAGAATATGATGCAATACTGGTCACCGGGAAAGGATCGAAAGAATACCGGCCCACTTTATTTGATTTTCTGGCACACCGGGCGGCAGACTTTTTTATGAATGAGGAATCCGGCTTAATCCAACCCGCCGACCGCTTTCAACTTGATTCGGAAGACTATCTCTTTCCTTCAGATGAATTTTCCCGGATGAGCCTCTCAACCCATGACACCCTTTCCCTAAAATTCCAGGCGATGATCATCTTTCAGGGCCTGGAGAAATTTCATCTTCATGACAAAAAGCCCAAAGCACTCATTGATGTTGAACTGAAAAGACTGAAGTTTGTGCGCAGCCATATTGTGATCCCGGAACGGGACAGCTTATATCTAATAACTCTTCTAATGCTTAAAGACAATTATGATGAACAAGCCGTCACTGCAGAAATCATCCTGGAGATCGCAAGAGAATATTTTAGAAGAGGGCTGCAATACAAACCATTTGTTTCTGACCAATATCGCTGGGATATTCAGAAAGCCCTGGAATACTGCAATGAAGCTATAAACCGTTTTCCCAAAAGCGATGGCGCGCAAAATTGCCTGTCAATGCTCCCCCAGATAAATGATCAGCAACTCAGCCTCATCACTCATTATGCAGTCATACCCGGTGAACCGGTATTGGGGCTGCTTTCCTATAAAAATATTGAGGATGCATATTTTCGCATCTTATCAATTGACCCCGCTTATGATCAGACCTTGCGAAAAAAATACCGGAATGAAGAGCTGATCAGGGAGTATAAAAAACTTCCCATTATTACAGAATGGCATGTCTCTCTGCCCGAATCCGCTGATCACCAGACTCATGCTGTCCAGATAAAATTACCTGAGATGCAGCCAGGGTATTACATCGTTCTCATCAGTCCGGATAAAAAATTCTCACAGGATACAAAACCGGTTGCCTATAAAAATTTCTGGAGTTCAAACATCAGTTATATCCATCAACAAAAAGATGATGGATCAATTGACCTGTATGTTCTTCACAGAAGCTCCGGAAACCCATTAAAAAACGTTGAAGTCACAGCCTATTCCAATGAATATGATTATGCTGAAAGGACCTATAACCTGGTAGAACTGGAAAGTTATATCACTGATAAAACCGGATTCCTGAATATTCCCAAAAAAGGTGGCCGGTCTAAATCCTTTTATCTCAAATTCGTCACAGAAGGTGAAACATTCATGACTGATAATTATTTCTATCAGTATTCAAGACAGAAGGCAGATAGGGAGACAGAAAAAACATTCTTCTTTACCGACAGAGCCATTTACCGTCCCGGACAAACTGTCTATTTCAAAGCTATTGTCCTGGAAAAGACCGGAGACCAATATAAAATAAAACCGGACCACAGAACAACTATCACTTTTTACAATGTCAATAACCAGAAGGTATCGGAGCTGGATTTGAAAACCAATGAATTTGGTTCGGTCAATGGCACTTTTACTGCTCCGGATGGAGTCCTCACCGGCCAGATGCGGATTGCCA
This sequence comes from Bacteroidales bacterium, assembly GCA_030638325.1. GTDB lineage: Bacteria > Bacteroidota > Bacteroidia > Bacteroidales > JAGOPY01 > DAOWEV01. The sequence continues at coordinate 7,564 of DAOWEV010000021.1, read as the reverse complement.
ATACATCCGGAAGTGCATATTTTTCTGTAGAAGAGTATAAACGTCCCAGGTTTGAAGTTGTCTTTGAGCCTGTTGAAGGCAGTTATAAACTAAACGAAGAAGTGACCATGACCGGAAAGGCAATGGCTTATGCCGGGAATCCTGTGGACCATGCCCTGGTTAATTACAGGGTAGTGAGGACAGCCCGGTTTCCCTTCCGTGATTACAGATGGTTCTGGCCGGGACCTCCCAGCCCGGAAATGGAAATTCTGAACGGAGTTACCGAAACAGACGAAAATGGTAAATTCTCCATAAGCTTTGAAGCTATTCCTGATCTGAGCATCCATAAAAATCAAATGGCGGTCTTTGATTATAAGGTCATCGCAGGTGTAACGGATATCAACGGGGAAACGCATACTTCAGAAAAAAGGGTGTCTGTCGGATATAAATCCCTTATGATCAAAACAGATGTTCCTGAAAATGTGAATCAGGACCAGTTTGAGAACTTTCAGGTCCGGATCACCAACCTGAACGGTACCCCGGTTTCCGTAAAAGGCAATGTTAAGATCCACAGACTGCAAATGCCTGACCTTATCCTGCGTACGAGAGACTGGCAAAGGCCGGATGTTTTCGTGATGACAAAAGAGGCTTTTATTAATGACTTCCCAAAAGATATTTATGATAATGAAGACGACCCTGCCGGATGGAATTCCTTAGAAACAGTGCTGGAAATGTCTTTTGATACGGGAGAAGATTCCATGATCAGCGTCACGAACAGCGCCGCCTGGCAGGAGGGAAGATATAAGCTGGTGATCACCAGCCAGGACGAATTTGGAGAAACTGTTGAGAAAAAGCATTTTTTCACTCTGTTTTCAGCAGAATCCGGGAATGTTCCAGAACCTGAAATGAATTGGTTTACCGTGTTGAAAGACTCTGGAGAACCCGGAGAAACAGCATCTTTATTGATCGGGTCGGCTGAGCAAAACAGGTTATTATATGAGATCGTCAACAAAGGAAAAGTAATCAGCAGGGAGTGGTTGAAACTCAAGAATGAAAAAATAAGCATTGAAATTCCCATCAAAGAAGAATACCGTGGCAATTTTGGGGTTAATCTCCTTTTCATCAAAGATAACAGGAGTTATGTGAACCAGGAGGTCATACATGTTCCTTACACCAACAAGGAACTGGATATCAGTTTCGGTACTTTCCGGAGCAAGCTTTTGCCCGGCGCCAGTGAAAAATGGAATATCAGTATCCGGGGCCGGAATGGTGAAAAGATTGCCGCTGAACTACTGGCCGGCATGTATGATGCTTCCCTGGATGTTTTCCGGGATCATCAATGGGCTTTCAGTCTTTATAAAGCATATTCACAATCCCTTTTCTGGAGTACCGCAAATGCATTGAAGACCAATACCAGTCGTTTTTACAAGGGGCGTACAGGCGAAAGGCATGAACCGGTTTTCCGCGAGTATGACCAGTTGAACTGGTTTGGTTTCAGGTATTATGGATATGGTATCAGGATGCATGGGATGCGAGGCGTTGTTGCAGGAGTATCTGAAATGATGGTCATGGACCAGGGAATGCCTGAATCGAAAGCATTTATCGAAGAAGAAGGCATTCAATCAGCTAAAGGTGAGCCCATACAGCCTGGTGAAGGAAGCTTTGAAAAGGAAAAAACCAAAACAGGCCGGGTCCCGATCCGGAGAAACTTTCAGGAGACTGCCTTTTTCTATCCGGATCTTCGTACCAATGAAGAAGGAGATATAATCATTGAATTTACAGCTCCTGAATCACTTACGGAGTGGAAATTCATGGCGCTGGCCCACACACAGGACCTGATGAAAGGTATGATCGAAAAAGAACTGGTAACCCAGAAAGACCTGATGGTCGTTCCCAACCCGCCACGGTTTCTGCGGGAAGGTGATAAGATGAGCTTTTCAGCAAAGATCGTGAGCCTGTCGGATAAAGATCTGTCCGGCAAAGCCATGCTTGTCTTTTTCGATGCTTTCACCATGCAACCTGTTACTTTGCTGGCCGGGCCACATGGATCAGCACAAAATTTCAATGTTGAAAAGGGAATGAGCACTGTCATAAGCTGGGAGATAGAAATTCCCGCAGGCCTTGAAGCATTGGTATACCAGGTGACGGCAAAAGCAGGAAAATTCAGTGATGGAGAAGAAATGGCGATCCCGGTACTGCCGAACCGTATGATGGTAACCGAAAGCCTGCCGCTGCCAATAAACGGCCCGGGGAAAAAAGAATTCAGTTTTCACAAGCTGTTACAATCGGGGGCATCCACATCCATAAAAAGTTACAGGCTAACCCTGGAGTTTACCTCCAACCCGGCCTGGTATGCAGTGCAGGCGCTGCCCTATCTCATGGAATTCACGAATGCCTGTTCCGAGCAGGTATTCTCCAGGTTCTATGCCAACAGCCTGGCTTCGTACATTGCAAATTCAAACCCTGATATCAAAAGAATCTTCGATAACTGGAAAAAAATCTCTCCGGAGGCGCTGCTGTCAAACCTTGAAAAAAACCAGCAACTGAAATCTGTACTGCTGGAAGAGACCCCATGGGTCATGCAGGCGAAAAATGAAACCGAAAGGAAAAAAAGAATTGCATTGCTGTTCGATCTGAATAAAATGTCAAATGACTCACAAAAGACACTCCGGAAACTACAGGAGATGCAATTGCCCAACGGTGCCTGGCCGTGGTTTAACGGCATGCGTGAAAACAGGTATATTACCCAGCATATCGTTACCGGCATCGGGAAACTTCACCACCTCGGAGTGATTGACCTGGGCCAGAACCGGGAAGTGCTGAATATGATGCAAAAAGCCCTGCGTTATATGGATGAGGAAATAGAGAGGGACTATGAGAGGATCATGGAGCGGGATGATGATCCCAATGAAAACCATACCGGGAATATACAGATTCAATATTTATATGCAAAAAGCTTCTATACTGAATTCTCCGAACCGCGCAAGATAAATAACAAGGGATTTGATTATTTTAAAGAGCAGGTTGCAACATACTGGACCGAAAGGAATAAATATATGCAGGGTATTATCGCCCTGGCATTATTCAGGCTGGAAGGTGGTGATGTCCCCGGTGAAATTGTCCGGTCACTGAAAGAGCATGCTTTGTATTCGGAAGAAATAGGCATGTACTGGAGAGGCCAGGCAGGATACAGTTGGGACAGGGCCCCCATTGAAAGGCAGGCCTTGCTCATAGAAGTCTTTGACGAGATACCGGATGACCAGGTTTCGGTTGAAAAGATGAAGGTTTGGTTGTTAAAGCAAAAGCAGACCCAGGACTGGAAAACTACCAGGGCCACGGCAGATGCGATTTATGCTCTATTGCTGAAAGGAACTGACCTGCTTGCAAGCAAAGAGTTGGTGGAGGTAAGTCTTGGTTATGAAAAGATCGATCCCCTGAACCTGGACGGTACAAGCGTGGAAGCTGGTACAGGGTACTTTCAGACATCCTGGGCGGGTAGTGAAATCACCCCGGAAATGGGTCAGATTACGGTAACCAAAAAAGATAAAGGGATAGCTTGGGGAGCAGTTTACTGGCAATATTTTGAGGATCTGGATAAGATCATTGCTGCTGCCACACCACTGCATGTTGAGAAACATCTTTTCCTGGAACAGAACACTGCTTCAGGGCCCGAATTGGTAGCTGTTGACGAAAATACGCCATTGAAGACAGGAGACAAGATCATTTCCAGGATCATCATCCGGACCGACAGGCACATGGAGTATATTCACCTGAAGGATATGCGGGCTGCGGCTTTTGAGCCGGTGAATGTATTGTCAGGATATCACTACCAGGGTGGCCTGGGTTATTATGAAAGCACACTTGATGCTTCGGTGAATTTTTTCATCGACCACCTGCCAAAAGGTACCTTTGTGCTGGAATATCCGCTTACCATTACCCAGGAAGGAGAATTTTCGAATGGTATCACCACCATACAATGTATGTATGCGCCGGAGTTCAGTGCGCACACTGAAGGGGTACGGGTGAAGGTGGTTCGATAGCTTGTTGTTTATTCGTTTATTTGTTTATTCGTTTATGTGAGTGTGTGTTCATGTACATCGCTAAATCGTTACATCGTTATATCGTTCAACTTCTTCAGACATTACTTCTTCCCTTCCGCCATATTTTATTCTTCCGGTTTTGTACCGGCACTTCTGATATTTATGAGCTTGTTCAGTAAATTAAACCAGAACGTGGCCCCAAGCGAAATAGCGAGGGCTGTCAGAATAAAGCCGATCAGTTTAGCTGGCGTAAAAAGCATGCAGAAAAAAAACTTTGTGCGCTGACATCGACTCAATTCTGCCCCCTCCTCCATTTCATCAAAACAGTCCAGGCACCGGATACATTTTTCGTACTCATATATATTGAATTTCAGTTTCTCAAACTCCTTCTCAGAATTTATTTTAGGGATAGTCCAACCGGCGCCCAGGAGGTTATTGGCGTTATAAATATCCTGGCGGATCAGCGAATCGGTATACATGAAGAGCGTATCCATCCTGTTCAGCGAATCAGCAGGTAATTTACTTATACGATCCATCACATCAGGGTTGTTGGCCATGTATTCGGTCGTCATATTAACCATGCTTTCACGTGCATTTTTATCTTTTGACAGGATGTGGACGATGGAAATTGTATCTACATTGAAACTGATGGCAATGATCAGGCCAAATACAAGGACATAGCGTTGTGACATTCTCGTGTACCATCCCGAGACCCGTTCCATGGTGCTGTCATACCATTCTTCAAGCTGTTTTCTAAAGGCATCAATGTCTCCCTTGCTTTCCTCCCAAAATGATTCTAACAATTTCCTTGTATGCGGGTCGATTTTGATCTTTTCGGTTTTGCCGGCAAGCGCATTGTCGAGTTTAATGTTTGGGGAGACCCCTTTGCCATTATCCATCAACAGGTCCACCAGAGCCTTTGAGAAAGAAGCGGGTTTCAGGTAAGAAGGTTTTTTAGAAAATCTGTTTTCACCGAATTTTGAGATACAGGTCTGGTTAAAGAAGGCCCTTGTGATGTTTGATTTGTTCTTTTCCCCGATCTTTTTTGCATACCCGGGGCAAATGAATATTCTCAGATAGGTAAAGCCATTCTTTAGCGGTCGGATACCGGCTTCGAAAATACTCTTTAAAGAAAACACATTATCAGGTTCGTCTTCAACCATTTTTTTAATGCCCTTTTTCAGCATATTGGCCCGCAGGGCTAAAACGCTTGCTATCAGCTCCTGTACGGTGGTTGCCAGAAGACTGTATAAGAAGAAAATGAAAATAAGGCCTATGGCCACATCAAGAATTGTAAGTCCCAGCATAATTGTAATTTTTAATATTTGGTATAAATGTATAAAATCACAACATAAAAGTCAAGCCAGGTATGCTTTTTGAAGTTACCTCTTACCTACCATCCTGTCACATAATCATGCTTATAAATCCTGATACTTGCGCTTTTACCCGTGTTTACCGATTTGTATGTGAGATAACCATTGACCGTATTCTGTGGGTTTATGGCCGTGGAAATTTTCTGAACCGGAAGGTCAACCGGGATCTCAAACCGAAGTTCATGCTGCCCTATGCCTTCAAAAATATCATCGAGGGTTACATCTGCTATAATTCCGTATTCTTTCCATTCCAGCGTAACATTGGTTACGGTAACAGGGCTTTCAAATTTTGAACGTAGCAGGATGATACATGTTGCATTTGACACTTTATCCCCATCAATGGTACCCTCAGTAAAATGGATGTTTCCGCTGATGCTTATCTCAGCCTTATCCTCAGCAACATCAAAGTAGAACAGTTTTTCAGGCCTCTGGTTGCAAAAGGAATAATAGACTTTGATATTGTTTTCAGGGTCATCGTAACATTCGTCGTAATGGTAATCGATCTCACAGATATAATCGCCCAGTTTTTTGTCGCCTATTCTTGCACAATTCGAACTGACTACCGGTCTTTTTGCATAACGGACGGCCTTCTGGCCAATCTTCAGGCTGTAACGGGTCACTCCCAGTTCACTGCCTGCATCTGTAATATACACTGAGGCCAAAAGGGCTTTGCATCGTTCAATGCCTGTCATACACTTTGTTTTACGTTCGTCAATGAATACCTCCGAGAGTTTCGACAACAGGCTCTGGCATTCGATGAGACCTTCAATGGAGGTGTATTCTTCAAGCATCATCAGGGCATTGTTCATCTCGTCAGTAAGAAGCTGATCCTTTTCGTTGAAATCGCGTACCAGCTCATCCAGGTCAAACTGGTTGAAAGGGTATTTTACAAAATACTCGTATTTAACCTCCTTCGTTTTTTTATTGTATAATTTTTCCCAGTAATAATCCTCTACCCTGGAAGCAGAGATCCCTTGCAAGTAATCACGTTTACCTGACTGGGTCTGGATCTGGTTTGTATAGCTTTGATATAATTGTGAGAATTTATCGGCCGTGATCTCCCCGGTATAAAAGTCAGTCGATGAAGAAATGAAATCAGCTACGGAAGTAACGATCTGTGATTTTACATTCACGATCGCTTTATCTCTTGCGACATCCAAACTGTGGCCGTTGCCGATACCGATAATATAATTCTTTTCCAATCCACTTGTCCAGTCAGGGGTTTTTCCACTTCGTTCATCCACCTTAAACTGGGCTGTTAAAGTTTGTGTAACAAAGAAAATTGCAGTGAGGATGAATATATGTCGATTATTCATAACTCCGTTTTAATTGGTTAAAGGTAAGTTTTTGAATTTGAAATAGTTATTATTGATAAAGAAGCGTATAAATTTTACTTCTTTAACCTTCGGAAATTCGCAAACCATCTCCGTATTTATATCCGGGATCAGTGTAACTGTAATAGAACTCCCGTGTTCCTTCGAACCGATTTTCATCAGGTTGATATTTACCTCATTTCCTTTTTCATTGATCAGCATTGCTTCGTAAATGCGATTGATCTTAAACAAGTAATCATTTTCATTTTTATTGATCAACTCGAAATACAGGAAGGTTTTCTCCCCTATGTTTTTTCCATATTTATATCGCAGGAAGATATTGCCGCCCAGATCGATGGTTTGGGTGGAGGTATAAACAGGCTCTTCTCCTTCCGGTTCATCTACATCAGATATTTGAACATCCTGGTCCGGCATATTTTCCCCGATCCCGGCTGCAACGGCATTGGCTTCATCGAAGCATTCACGGCTCACGGGAGGTACAGAGTTCAGCAAGGCCAGGGCCTCTTTATATTTATTCTGAGCGGCAAAACTCCGGGCCCTGGATATCACCAGGTCGCAGTAAGTATTATAATATTCAATAATTGCTTCTTTTCCTTTTTCCAACATCACCTTGTATTTCCCACTACGCACGTTGATTTGCTTAAATGCTGCATTATATGCGGCTGTCTCAGTTTTTCCGACCCCTTTCAAGGTTTCTGTTGTACTGGCATATACATTTCCTGTGAACCGGTCGGCGAGGTTGAAAACCACTTCCATAACATATGTATACATTGGTGGTGTGGTGGGTGCTACTTCGCTGCTGATCACCATCAATTCCGGGTACAGGATGAACAACGGG
>DAOWEV010000154.1 GCA_030638325.1 Bacteroidales bacterium | reverse complement strand
ATACAAATGTTTTCTTTAAGTAAATCCTAAGCACTAAATCCTAATCCCGATAGGTATCGGGAAAACAAATTCAAAACTCAAATAGCCAAATGTTCAAAACAAAGGCTTTCCTACAGAACATACGGTTTTGAATTTTGTGCTTTTGTCATTTGGTTTTGTTTATCCCGATAGCTATCGGGATTAGAAATTCGGATTTAGATATTCTATTTTAGTGATTTATTTAACACTGATGAAATATACATCACACCTAAATAATTACGAAATTGTTTAAAATTTATCTTTCAGTTTTTTAATTGTCAGTTTCTGTTTCCTGTGCCATCTTTTTCAGGAATGTGACCGCAAATCCTATTCCCCTCTTCATCTCCGGTTTGTTGAACTCTCTCATAAGTTTCCAGATATTGTATTGCTCAACATCTTTCGGATCCAGGTTCTTAAAGATAGTAACCGCATTGTTGATGGCTGACAGCATATCCGGTTGCGTCAGGCTCTTGATCGTTTCAAGAATACTTACAGCACTGTCTGCAAGGTCCTTAACATCTGTAGGGCTAAAATGTTCAATAATATTTTGAACAACTTTTATCAATTCTTTAAAGAAGTCAACATAGCCTTTTTCATTGAGATCATTCATCTGGTGAATGGCATCAAGCCCGACCTGGTGCATGACCGGAACAGCATCTTTCATGAAATCATTCAGGCTTTCCAGGGTTTCTAACAATTGATTCAGGTTGCCGATATTGCGGATCAGGCGCAGGCCCATGCCTTTAACGGCCTCACTATCCAATTCAACACCGGCATTATCGAGTTCGATAACTGTTTGCTGGAATGCATCCTTTCCCACAAGGGATAAATCCGCGAAAAGATCCTCCATAGACTCCCTGTTTTGTTTTTGATGGTGGATCTCTTCTAAGATAAAATCCAGCTTGCTGTTTATCTCATCTATCTGGGTTTGCATATTTTTCGCTGACATAGTGATGAACGTTTATGTTAATCAGTTTTTTTTCCTGCCATGGTCATCTGTGTGTCGATAGGCATTTCCTTGCCTTTCAGTAGAATGTGCCAGTAAATCCACCGGAACAATAGTTTTCCATAATGGTTCATCCTGGTTTCTTTCAACAGGCCAAATGGCCCGAGTCCGGGGAAAGGGAATGAACCAGGCAATGGTTCCGTGTCATAATTGAAATCAATCAGGGCTCCCTTACCGTGGCCTGTTTCGATATAACAATTCGAATGCCCGTCGAAGCTGGCGGTAAAGGGACGATTTTCAATATAACAAATCAGGTTTTCATGCAGGATTTCAGACATGAAATGTACAACAGACCCGGCTTTGGATGTCGGGAAGTTGCCCGCGTCTCCGATCACAAATATATTCTCGAATTTGGTGGATTGTAAGCTGTGTTTATCAGCAGGAACAAAGCCCAGATCGTCACCCAGGCCACTCCGGTCGATCATTGGATCTCCTGAATGGACAGGAATGCTCACAAGGCAGTCGAACGAAATTTCCTGCCCGCCGTAGTCGATGATTTTTTTATTTTCATTATCCACTTCAGCAAGCGTAAAATCCGGTATTAACCTGATATTTTTATCCTCCAAAAGATTGCCCAGCATCATGGATGCTCTCGGCTTGGTAAATGCTCCATCCAGCGGAGTAACGTATGTAATGTTAACTTTGTCACGGATTCCCCTGTCGATGAAAAATGCATCCGCGTAAAAGGAAAACTCCAGTGGTGCTACCGGGCACTTGATAGGCATTTCAGCAATGTTGATGACCAGGTCTCCACCTTCCCAGGTTTTAAAGAATTTTGACAAGGCAACAGCTCCTTCAATGGTGTAAAAGTCAAAAATACTTTTGTGCCAGAGTTCGCCTTGTAATCCGGGTGTTTCTTCAGGAGAGATCTTTGTTCCTGTTGCAATGATAAGAATATCATATTTTAAAACCTCCCCGTCTGCTAAAACGACTTTATTCTCATCTCCGATGATCTTATCGATCCCTGCAAATATCATATTAACACCTACCGGGATGAAATTATTTTTAGGCTTCACAACATCAGAAGCTTTGTAATATCCGAAAGGAATAAACAAAAAACCGGGTTGGTAATAATGGGTCTTAAACTGATCCACGATGGTGATATCCCACTCATCTTTTGGCAGGTCATCTCTCATTCTTGTGGCCATGATCGTACCGCCTGTACCGGCACCTAATATTAAGAGCTTTTTCATGTCTGTTTTTTTTATATTTTTATCAAATTATTCACAAGCAGCAATGCTTTTTAATTTTTTTGCAAAAGTAAGTCTTCATATATAAGTATTGGAATATTTATATATGATACTTATCATAACATGACCTGAGAAATTGAAACTGCCTCATATCTATGGAAGTACTGCATGGTGTAAGTAACTGTAAAAGCTGTGTTTACAGGGATCTTATGTTCGGTTCGCTAACTGCTGATGAGCTTATCCTGATAAACAGAAATAAGAAGGAAATAAAATTTAACAGGGGGGAAGTGATCAGTAAGCAGAACAAAGAGATAAAAGAGTTCATGTACCTGAAGAAGGGCCTGGTGAAACTGTATAGAAATGATGTCGTACACAGGGACCAGATCATCAGTATCTCAATCCCGGGTGATTTTATCAGTCTGTTGAGTATATTCTCAAATTCTTACTACAAATATTCAATTGCAGCCATAGAGGAATCGATCATTTGTGCTGTCGATATTGATGTGTTCCGGCAGGTTCTCCGGAACAATCAGGCTTTTGGAATGGACCTGCTGGAAAAAATGAGCACTATTTATGACGATATTATTGACACTAAGTTTAACATTAGCAGAAGGCATCTTCGTGGAAGGATAGCTTATATACTATTATATTTTGCCGATCATGTCTATAAGAATCACCAATATGATTTGCCGGTTTCGAGACGGGAAATTGCCGAGCTGATCGAGATGACAACTGAAAATGTTATCAGGACCCTTTCCGAATTCAATAAGGATAACATTATAAAAATTGACGGAAAAAATATTAAAATATCAGACCCTGAAAGACTAAAAAAGATCTGCCAACTGGGTTGACAGATCCTGCATATCTAATAATTATGTAAATCATATGAATACTAAAGGTTAAAACAGTCTCTTAATTATTTACTTCATCAATCCTGCCTGATATCTTTTCGAAACGTGCCACAAATGCAGGGTCGTTAGAACATTCATGTTTTTGTGACCATTCAAGCCCCCAGTTGCCGATTTCCGGAGCCATTTCAGACAGCTTCATTACGGCCTGCATGTTCATTGGGTTTTCATTAACTTCTTTCTTCAAGGGGATGTATTTGTTTGCCCATGCTTCGTACCTGTCGAGATATTCTTTGCAGGTTTTTGATTGT
>DAOWEV010000022.1 GCA_030638325.1 Bacteroidales bacterium | reverse complement strand
GATCAGCCTGACACCCTCTGCTTTCCTGAAAACAACTGTCTTTGAGACCAGCCAGGGTAAAAGCATGGGTCTGGAAAGACTATATAAGCAGTTCACTAATTATATTGACGATAAGATTATGAATTCACGTTATGGAAATATTGAAGCATTGGTCAATACTATTGCTTATAATAATTCAGAAAACACGATGAAGCAGGCACTTATTAGGGTATATAAAAATAATCGTTCTAAGGAAAGAACTTCTATGCTAATCCAGGAGATGGATAAAAAATTGAGTAATGAACCTGATTATTTAGATCGGAGACGAGCTGCCGCACGTTTACTGATGCGACAATTTGGCTGTCCGCAATTAATGGCGGAAGGTTTTGTGCCTTTCGACTGGGACTATAAAAACCCTATAAATCCACAGGTATTATTACGATTTATGGCCAGACATTGCTCGGAAACAAAAGGATTGCCGGAAAAAGTCGAACAGGAATACAAACAAGAGATGACTAATCTGCGAAATAGGAACGAAGAACAGTCAAACGAAATCATAAGTGCACATGAGAAGGAGATGAGCATAATAATGGCTGAGAAAGCAATGATTCTGGTAAAGCTGAGGTTAATTGTGATTATGAATGGATTTAATGAAGATAAGTTGTTGAAACTGGGGTTTTTAACTACGGAAATTTTGGAAAGATGTAAAGGGAAAAAGGAAATAAAAGAACGAAAAGTTAAAAATTGGATGGTTGAACGGTACCACAAGATTTTCAATAGACGGGAACAGTAAACAGGATACAGGAAACAGGATACAGGATACAGGATACAGGATACAGGAAACAGGATACAATTAAGACAAATAATAACTAACTGTTAACTGTCAACCGCCTACCGTCAACCGTCAACTGTCAACTGTCAACCGCCTACCGTCAACCGTCAACCATCAACCGTCAACCGCCAACCGCCTACCGTCAACCGTCAACCATTCGCCTTGTATCGCTGCAAAAGTATTCCCCCAACGATAAACACCAGCCCGGCAATAGTGGAAAGCATGATCTGCTCCCCGACAACGATGGAGATCACGATCAGGGAAAAGAACGGCGCCAGAAAAATCAGATTACTCACTTTGGCAGTTGTTGAGGATAACTGCAATGCCTTCAACCACAATACATAAGCCACCCCCATTTCAAAAATACCTATGTAAATGACCCCGGCTATGGCCTGAGGCGCTGGGATTACCATTTGTTTTGATGAAATCACGTACAACAGAATGAAAAAGGTGCCGAAAATAAAATTCAGGAACAACTTTACGACATCATCCCGCTTATCTTTCATGTTGAGCAACCAGAAAACCGACCAGATCACGGTGCTCCCCAATGCCAGCATGACGCCTGTGGTATTGCTGAACTTCAAAGAGAGTACATGACCGTTGGTACCTATGATCACAATGCCTGCAAAACTCACCATGATGGCCAGCAGGCTCATGAAACTTACTTTTTGCTTCAGAAAAGGGATGGAAAGTATCGTAAGGGTAACAGGCCAGGTGAAGTTCAGCACCATGGCTTCCTGCGTCAGCAGGATATCATATGCTTTGAAAAGCACGATATAAAACAGGAATGGATTTAGCAACCCCAGGCCGGCAGAGGTTAACATATCTTTCCCAGTCATCTTTTTTAAATACTTGAATTTTTTCTGAATTATCAGTATCAGAAATAATACCAACACAGAGATGCAGGCAGAAAACAACAGCATTTGCACAGGGTTCACATACCGTAGCGTAACCTTAAAGGCTGAACCGGCTGTGGACCACATAAGCACTGCGGCTCCGGCAAAAGCGTATGCTTTCTGTTGGTTGTTCATATGTTCTGGTGCCTATTTGCTAACAGAGAACTTCAAACGGCTTATGGCGTTCCTGCCCAGACAGGGAACGTGTTAATATCAATATCAAAAATATACATACCAAGGTAATAAGTAACGAGAGTGATGAAAATGGCCCCGAGAATATTTAGTAACAGTCCGGCTCGGGCCATATCCATGACCTGTAACCGCCCGGTGCCGAAAATGATTGCATTGGGTGGTGTCGCCACCGGCAGCATGAAAGCCATGGATGCCGACAAGGTAGCAGGCAGCAT
>DAOWEV010000012.1 GCA_030638325.1 Bacteroidales bacterium | reverse complement strand
CGGAGAAACAATCACAGGCGCTTCCGTCACAAACAGTGAAAGGAACAAAGGGACCATTACGGATGTTACCGGAAGGTTCCTGATCAGCCTGCCTCCCGGTGATCACCTCATTAACATTAGCTTCATGGGTTATAATACCAGGCATTTGAGCCTGATAATTTCACCGGGTAAGATAAATGAGCTGGATACTATCTTCCTGCAGCCTGCAGTGATCGGGTTGAAAGAGGTGAAGATCATCGCTTCGGAAGCAACAGACCGTAAAACACCAATACCCATAACCAATATACCTGCACTTACCTTTGAGCGTTACCTTGGGGATCAGCCTTATCCGGTTGCCATGAAGATGGTACCCGGGGTTTATGCCACCCGCACCGGCGGGGGCAGTGGGGATGCTGCTGTAAACATTCGTGGATTCAAGCAGGAAAACGTTGCCCTGCTGCTCAATGGCATCCCGGTCAATAGTGTTGAAAATGGTCTTGTATACTGGAATAACTGGATCGGACTGGGCGAGGTCACAGAACAATTACAGGTGCAACGTGGTCTTGGGGCCTCAAATGTTGCCCAGAATTCCGTTGGCGGCACCATCAATATCATCACAAAAACCACAAAGATCAAAAAGGGAGGCAGCTTCAAATATGAGATAACCTCCTATGGGAATAACAAGGCAACCCTGATGTTGTCGACCGGGAAGATGAAAAATGGCCTGGCGGTCACTTTCCTGGGATCCCGGTTCAGTGGCCCGGGATATGTAGATGCCACATATGTTAACGGATGGTCATACTTCCTGACCATCAGCAAAGACCTGGGCAAAAAACATAAATTGTCATTCACGGCGCTGGGTAACCCCGAGATACACGGGCAGCGTAATTTCAGGTTATCAAATGACGAATACCAACAGTATGGGCGTAAATACAATAAAGACTGGGGAAGCTATAACGGAAAGATCAATAATGCTTCGGAGAACTTCTATCACAAGCCTCATTTCAGCCTGAACGATTACTGGCAAATCACTGAAAAAAGCCTGCTGGCATCTTCTGTTTATCTCTCTTTCGGCCACGGAGGAGGGAAATGGACCGATACTTTCGGAGATAACCCCTGGATATTCAGCTATTATAATCCCTCCGGGCAGATCAACTGGGATATCATCTATAAGATTAATGCTTACAATACGGATACTTTCAGACTGGCAAACGGCCAGGATACCACCGGGTATTCCATCAACATCCAGACCAATTTCCTGGCCAGTCATATCTGGACAGGGCTTCTTTCAACACTGCATCACGAAATCAATGAACATTTCAAGCTGGTCACAGGAATACACGGAAGATATTTCAAATCAAAGTTACAACAGAAAGTCAGGGACTTATTGGGCGGGGGTTTCTTCATCGATGACTATGCATGGGCCATCGACGGGGTTGCCGGCAGGAACCAGGTGAAGCACGTCGGGGATGTCATCAAAGTTGACAACGGCGCCATGGTGAATGATATCAGCCTGTTTGCACAGCTTGAATACAAGGTTGAACCTCTAAACGTCTTCATTGCAGCAACATTGAATAATACCTGGTACAGACGCGAGGACAGCTACAATTATGTTTCGGATATAAGCAGCGATCTGATCTCGAAAACAGGGTTTAACGTTAAGCTTGGGGCAAATTTCAATATTGATGAATTCAATAATATATATTTCAATGCGGGTTATTTTTCAAAAACACCCTATTTCAAATTTGTTTTCGGAAACTATACCAATACACCCACCAAAAACCTGAAAAACGAAAAAACAAAAAGCTTTGAGCTGGGTTACGGCTGGGGTACAAGCAGCACACGCCTGAAAGTAAATGGTTATTACATTCTCTGGGAAGATAAATCCATATTAACAAATGAATATAACCAGTTCGAAGACCCTGCCATGATCAGCGGCCTGGATGCATTGCACACCGGGATAGAGATGGAGATCCGGCAAAGGATCGGAAGCCATATTCAGGTGGGTGGTGTATTCTCGTTGGGTCAATGGAAGTGGCAGAACGATGTAACTGCAACCATATTTGACAATAATAATGTCGCAGTGGATACCGTACAAGTCTATGCTGACGGCTTATATGTCGGGGATGCTCCGCAGACCCAGGTTGGTTTGTTTGCTGATTTCCATATACTGAGAATGTTTAACCTTTCAGCCAACTGGGTTTTTTACGATCGCATGTATGCTGATTTCAGTCCGACCATTAGAAACGATCCTGCTGACAGATCACAATCCTACCGGGTACCATCATACCACGTACTGGATCTGTTTCTTGGATATCCTTTCGAGTTGGGGCCTGTGAATATATATGCAAGCATGGCCTGTTATAATGCATTGAACAGTGAATATATCGTACGCGGCCGTGACGGAGCTTCCCATGACCTGGATGATTTCAGGGGCTTCTGGGCCTTCGGTCGGAATTTTAACTTCTCGATCCGGATTGGTTTTTAAATGTGAAGGGTGAAGCGTGAAGCGTGAAGGGTGAAGCGTGAAGGGTGAAGCGTGAAGCGTGAAGGGTGAAGCGTGAAGGGTGAAGGGTGAAGGGTGAAGAGTGAAGCGTGAAGCGCAGATAGCAAATAATAAATAGTAAAATGTAAATTTATGAGGGAGTAAACAAATGCTGGATACTTTTAACTAAATGCTAACTTTTTAACATTTTTTAACAGTTAAAATCAAGGCTTTGTTCTTGATTAACAAGATACTAACATAATTCTCAATTGAAATGATTGTTAAAGTGTTAACAATTTTAAAAAAAACCATTGCGGTTTATATATAAATTCGTTGAGTCAAAAAATTAAAATCGAAATATCAAAATTTATTAATCACAAAAACTACGTTTATGAAAAAAGTTTACAGTTTTCTAGTAACAGCAATGCTGATTTTGCTTTCCGGGGCAGTGTTCTCACAGGGAACAACAACCTCAGGGATGAATGGACGGGTAACTGATGTTGACGGTCAACCTTTGACAGGGGCAACAGTTATTGCTATTGAAGAATCTACCAACTCAAATTACGGTACGATCAGCGATGATGAAGGGTATTACCAATTACCCTTGATGAATGCCGGAGGGCCCTATACCCTTAGTGTTACATTTGTTGGTTTCCAGGAATATCATAAAGCCGGGATTTACTTAACACTTGGGCAAACTTTGAGAACAAACGTTAAGCTAAGTGAAACTGCCACAGAACTTACGGGGGTTGAAATCATTGGTGTAAGAAATGATATTTTTGATGGTAACCGTACGGGCGCAGAGACTGTTGTCACCAGGAATGAAATTGAACAAATGCCCACACTTGGCAGGACCCTTAGCGACTATGTAAGACTTACACCCCAGGCAACTTCTACAGCGGGTGGCGGCATGTCGATCGCCGGAGCCAATAACCGGTATAATGCCATCTCAATCGATGGTGCAGTGAACAACGACGTATTCGGTCTTTCCGCAACGGGTACAAATGGTGGTCAGACCGGTGGAACTGCCGTTAGCCTCGATGCCATTGAGCAGTTCCAGGTACAGATTGCTCCATATGATGTTCGTCAAAGCGGTTTTAACGGGGCCAGTATCAATGCTGTCACCAAACGTGGAACGAATAGCTGGGGCGGTACAGCCTACTTCTTCATGCAAAATGAAAAATTGGCGGGTAAAACTCCCTGGGATATTGTCAAAGACACAGAAGATCCTGATTCAGAAAGGGAAAAACTTGCTGAGTTTGACGATTATATTTATGGGCTGAGCATTGGTGGCCCATTGGTAAAAGACAAAGTTTTCTTTTTCCTGAACACTGAATTTCAGAATCGTAAAACACCGCAACCATATAATTTCGAAGAGGAATATGATGGTGATTCTGACAAGGAAACCATTCAGGGAATATCCGAAATGGTTAATTCCAGGTTTGGATATAACACGGGTGGCTTTGGAGATGTTATTGATGAATTGAAGGGGATCAAGATCCTTGCCCGCATAGACTGGAATATTGGTAAAAATCATAAATTGATGTTGCGCCACAGCTATGTTAAGAATGAAGCAATTCAGCCATATACTTCCAGTAACCGCCGTCTTTATTTTTATAACAGCGGACGTACATTCCCCAGCATTACTAACTCAACTGCTCTTGAACTTAAAAGCCACTGGAGCAACTTCTCAAATAACCTGGTTATTGGGTTTACTGGTGTTAGGGATGACCGCAATCCATTGGGAGCTAATTTCCCCACTATAGTTATTGACGATGGTTCGGCAGACATATACTTAGGGTCGGAACCTTACTCAACAGCCAATAAATTAGACCAGGATATCCTTACCATCAATGATAACTTTAATATTTATAAAGGAGCCCATACAATTACAGTTGGGGTAAACTTTGAATACTACAACACTTACAATCTCTTTATGAGAAAAAATTTCGGGGAATATAAATACAACTCCGTGGATGATTTCATGATGGCAGGTCTTGGAGAGGCTGGCGGGGAAATTCCCGCTTATCAATATGACAGGAATTATTCGCTTGTTGATGATATTACCGGAGATGGTTCAGCTGCCGCTGCTGAATTTAAAGTATTCCAGTTTGGTATTTATGCACAGGATGAATGGCAGGCCAACGAAAAATTTAAGCTAACTGTTGGAATCAGGCTGGATATTCCAATGTTCCTGGATGATCCGACAGAAGCTCCCGGATTCAACGATACTGTGGTTCCCAAAATAGATGGTACTTATGATCCCGTTTCCGGAGCAAACTACAATATGGCGGGCGCTCAATCAGGCAAAATGCCAAAGTCACAATTTATGTGGTCACCACGGATCGGGTTTAACTGGGATGTTTCAGGCGACCAAACCACACAAGTTCGCGGTGGTGTTGGTTTGTTTACCAGTCGTTTGCCCCTGGTTTGGCCGGGTGGTTCATATACAAACAATGCTATGACTGTAGGTGGAGTTTACCACAGAAGTTCCTGGGGAGACCCCATATATTTCAGGTCGGATTGGAATAACCAGTATACCTATACTGATTTCAACCCGGGTGAAGAACCTAAGCCTGCAGGACAAATGGACCTCTTTGTTGAAGATTTTAAATTCCCGCAAATCCTGAGAGCCAGCCTGGCAGTTGATCAGAAGTTACCCTGGGGAATGGTAGGTACTTTAGAGGGAATCTTTACAAAGACCATCAATAATATAATATATTATAACTATAATGTTGCACCTTCCGACAAGAACCTGACAGGTGGCCCCGATAACAGGCCCATTTACTCAGGAGACCCGGTTGAAGAAGACCGGTACACCCGCATCATGGTAGGAGATAACACTAATGATGGTTACACATATAACCTTACTGCCCAGGTCCAGAAATCATTCGATAACGGCTTCCAGGGTTCAGTATCCTATACATTCGGAAGGGCCATGGCTTTGAATGATGGACTTTCGTCGCAAAATTCATCGCAATGGAGATATGTGCCAAATGTCAATGGACGTAACCATCTCGATCTGTCATACTCAGACTTTGACCTGGGTTCAAGGGTTGTGGTTTTCTTAGGTTACAAGAAAGAATATGCAAAGCATTTTGCAACCGGAATAAGTTTATTCTATGATGGAATTTCAGGTAATCGCTATTCATACTCTTATGACAACTCCAGAGTGATAAATTATGAAGACAGCCAGGACGAATCGCTGATCTGGATACCGGGCAGCAGAAGTGAGATCAACCTGGTTGATATCATGGATGGAGAGGTGGTTGAAGTATCTGCCGATGAACAATGGAATGCTTTGGAGAAGTTTATTGAAAACGATCCTTATCTAAAGGCTAACAAAAGTGGTTATGCCGAACGAAATGGTGGCCGCCTGCCCTTTGAAAGCTTTTTTGATGTGAGAATATTGCAGGATTTTTATTTGAATGTTGGAAACTCCAGACATACCTTACAATTATCATTAGATATATTCAACTTCATGAACCTGCTGAACAAGGAATGGGGTGTTCACAGATATGTAACAAATGATAATTATGAATTGATCAGGGTTAATGGTATGGAAGCAGATGGTACAACTCCGGAATTTATTTATAAAGGAAGTGCAGAACGTGAACAGATTTGGAATATTTCAGATCCTACGTCAAGATGGAGGATGCAATTTGGTATCAGGTATATTTTTGGAACTCCTGGTAATTAATTAATATAACATGACTGAAAAGCCGTGATCATTCAATTGATTACGGCTTTTTTCGTATAATTGCGCTAATTCGTTTAAATTCGTGGTAAAAAAACAGGAGTATAAAACCGTTTTTTTGCCAGGATTTTGTATCACATTACTTAGCTTTACCAAAAACATACAAAAACGTACATCATGACGAGAACCAATAAGTTTATTATCACCACAATCGCGATTTTCTCATTAGTAATTTTTCTCTATTCCTGCTGCCAGCCGGATAGGGAGAAAGAACAGCCATACTTAGTAATGTTATCCCTGGATGGCTTCCGCTGGGATTATCCCAATAAGGGGGATACTCCCAACCTGGATTTAATTGCTGAAAACGGGGTTAAGGCCAGGTCGCTGAAGCCTTGCTTTCCATCCAAAACATTTCCAAACCATTATTCTATGGCAACAGGCTTGTATCCCGACCATCATGGCATTGTCCTGAATAGCTTTTATGCCCCGGAAATGGATGCTTATTATTCAATTATGGACAGGGCTTCGGTTGAAAATCCTGACTTCTACGGTGGAGAGCCAATCTGGGTAACAGCCGAAAAACAGGGAGTGATCTCAGGATCTTATTTCTGGGTGGGGTCGGAAACACCGGTACAGGGAATACGTCCTGCTTACTGGAAAAAATACGACCATGACTTTCCTTTTGAACAAAGAATCGACAGCGTGATTGCATGGTTACAACTCCCTGAGAAACAACGTCCGCACCTGATACTCTGGTATATGCACGAACCGGATGCAATAGGTCATCATTATGGCCCGGAAAGTAAGGAAGTAATGCAATCAGTGGTTTATCTCGACAGCCTTGTTGGTGTTTTTATAAAAAAATTAAATAAACTGTCAATTGCTGATGAGGTCAATATCATAGTCACATCCGATCATGGGATGGGGCCTGTATATCCCGATAGCGTTATAATTCTGAGCGAATACCTGGATGAGAACTGGTTTGATGAAATTCAGGGATACGATCCTAATTACGTCCTTGATGCTAAGCAGGAAAATTACAATGAAGCCTGGTCAGTATTAAAAAATATCCCGCATATTTCGGCATGGGAACATAATCATGTCCCCGAACGTCTTCATTATGGGAACAACCCCAGGACGCTTGATTTCATCGTTGTAGCCGACAGTGCCTGGAGTGTCAGGTGGGATCCGGGAAGTTACACATCATATGGCGCACATGGTTTTGACAACGACAATACCGATATGCATGCCATCTTTTACGCAATGGGGCCTGCCTTTAAAAAGGAATATACGCACAATACTTTCAATAATATTGACCTTTACCCTTTAATTGCTCATATCCTCGACCTGGACCCTGCAGAAGTCGACGGCAGTCTGGAGAATGTTTCCGGAATGGTCGTTAAAAAGTAGCCAGTATCCATTCACTACTCACCATTCACCCACTCACCACTCACCATTCACCACTCACCACTCACCACTCACCATTCACCACTCACCACTCACCACTCACAAGTCAATCCGGGCGATTTCATTCCGAAGGAAATGGTCGGCAAGAACAAGGCAGGCCATGGCTTCAACAACAGGCACTGCCCGGGGCACAATACACACATCGTGGCGTCCTTTTCCACTAAAAGTAACTGCTTCACCTGTGAGGTCAATGGTTTGCTGGTCCTTCCCCAGGGTGGAAACCGGCTTGAATGCCACATTAAATACGATTTTTTCTGCATTGGATATACCTCCCTGTATACCTCCCGAATAATTTGTTTTTGTTCTTATCTTGTCACCTTCTTTTACAAAAACATCATTATGCTCAGAACCTTTCATGGTAGTCCCCGCAAATCCGGAGCCATACTCAAATCCCTTGACAGACCCGATACTCAGCATGGCTTTGGCCAGGTCGGCCTGCAACTTATCAAATACCGGTTCTCCCAGGCCGGCAGGTACATTTTCAACGATACAGGTGATTACACCACCTGTAGTGTCTCCTTCTGCCTTAAGCTTATTGATCAATTGTATCATAAGATCGGAAATATCCGGATCAGGACATCTCACAAGAGACCTCTCAACATCTGTCGTATCAACAGCTTCTACGGGTATATTCATTTTAACAGGGCCAATCTGTGAGGTGAAAGCAGACACCGTGATCCCGGCATGATTTAACAGCTCTCTGGCAATAGCGCCACCAGCTACACGAGCTACAGTTTCCCGTCCCGACCACCTGCCGCCTCCCCGGTAGTCGCGTATACCATACTTTTTAAATGCTGTAAAATCGGCATGAGAAGGCCTGAAAAGCTTTTTTAAGTGGTTATAATCTTCTGGTCTTGGATCCTTATTGTAAACTATGAAAGCTATAGGTGCACCCGTCGCCTGTCCTTCAAAAATACCGGAAAGTATCTGGATCTTATCTTCTTCATCCCTGGGAGTGGTCACTTCGGATTGCCCCGGACGTCTCTTGTCAAGCTCCTGCTGGATTTTTTGAACATCAATTTTCAAACCGGCAGGACAACCGTCAATAATTCCACCGATCGCTTTTCCGTGCGATTCTCCGAAGCTTGTCAATATAAATAGCCTGCCGAATGTATTTCCAGACATAAATAGGCGCTTAATTCGCAAAACTAACCAACATGTTGTCTGTTTTATTGTTGCAGGATACAAGTTGCAGGTTGCAGGTTCTCAACTTGCAACTTGTAACCTGCAACCTGTAACAGTCAATTAATTCCCACCAAAGGTGGTTTTAATTCAATACTTGTTTTGAAATAACATAGTTTCCATTACTGCCGTATTCTCTTATAAAGATACTTCAGTTTTACCTCAAGAAGCGATAGATCTTCTTTGGATTTATTGATCTTTTTATCAAATTCTTCCTTCAAAAGATCTGCTTTTTTTGAATGGGCTAAAAACCCAACATTATTCTCCCACAGTATAATATCATCCCGCAATTTCTTTATCTTATTAGTGAGGAAGTTGATCTCCTTTCTGATAAAATTATCAGAATGGACGTTATCTTTCAAAGATTCCATCCGTGAGATATAATCTGCTGTTTTTATCTCGGCAGAGCTAATCTTCAATTCATCCAAATGTTCATTAATTGCTTCCCGGAAAGTATTTTGCAACTTGTCTTTTTCTTTGATGGGCACATGACCAATTTCCGTCCATTCCCTTTGAAACCCCTTCAGGATTTCCAGGTTTTCAGTTTTATGCTCACCAAACTTATACTTAACAACCTGCTCGATCAATTCCTTCTTTTTAGCAAGGTTTTCTTTTTCCCTGCTTTCTGCATTGGCAAAGTAGTCTGATTTCTTGTTGAAAAAATCATCACAGGCAGCTCTGAATCGTGCCCATACTTTATCGGAATACTTTCTGGGTACGGGTCCGATCATTTTCCACTCCTTCTGAAGCTTGATCAGATCATTGGTTGTTTGTTTCCAATCATTACTGTCCTTAATAGCTTCTGCCTGTTGGCATAAATCCAGTTTAAGATTATAATTATTAAGTTGTTCATTTTTAAGGCTGGCAAAAAATTCTTTTTTTTCCGCAAAAAACGTATTCAGATAACCCCTGAACCTTTCCCAAATTTCGTCATTAAATTTTCTGGGTGCTTGCCCGATGCTTTTCCAGACCTTAAAAAGTTCATTGATCTCCTCTGTTTTCTGTTGCCATTCTTTAATGGTTTTGGCTTCGGCCGCAACTAATTGTTCAGTCTTTTCACATAATGCAGTTTTTGCCAAATAGTTTTTTTCCTGTTGTTCTGAAAGCTTGGCATAGTGTTCCCGTCTTCTTTCATTGATCTTATCGGTAGCTGCTTTAAACCTTTCCCAGATTTCATCCCGTTTATCAGATGGCACAGGGCCTATCTCTTTCCAATTCTCATGGTATTTCTGTAATTGTTTGAATGATTTGATAATTGAACTCTCCAGGAGTAATTCCTCAGCTTTTTCGCATAAGGCAATTTTCTTCTCAATGTTTTTCTTCAAGTCGAGGTCTCGCAACTCCCTGCTGATACGAACTTTATCAACAAACTTCTCGACCAGGAAGTGGTAATTTTGCCATAAATTATTTATTTCATTGGCAGGCACGATCCCCACATCTTTCCATTTGCCTTGCAACTCTTTAAACTTGTCATAGGTAGCCTTAAGCGATTCTTCAGAGTTAACTAGCTCTTTTATATCTCCCAGGATTTGCTTTTTGGTATCCAGGTTTTTCAGTTTGAGCAATTCCTGGGCTTCATTATATTTAGCTTTCTTTTTTTTGTAGACATTAAAAGCCTCGTTAAATTTAGCTTTCAATGGATCCTCATCCGCTTTATATTCCTCTTTCTTACCCCCCTGTTCAATGAATGCTTCTAATTTCTTGTCAGCTTCTTCTTTACCCGACTTCAGAAAAGCAACCTTTATCAACGCTATTTTTGTCTTAATGCCAGGAATGTCATCAGAAGTAACGGCTTCTTCAATAAGCGTTACCAGTTTTTCCCGTGAACAAGAGTCATAGGATTCCGGTTTATCTTCAGGCAGTTCTGCCTCATCTTTGAGGTCTTCTTCATCTTCATGATCTTCTGCGACTTCAGTATCCGCTGTATTGATCTCTTCAACAATTTTATCATCATCACCAATATGTGAATCATGCTCCTCCTCCTCTGTTACGGCATCTTCAGCAGTGTCAGAAGCAACATCTGTTATTGTCAGTAATTCCGTGGCTTTTTCATCCCCACTTTTTGGTTTCCTGCTTTCAGATTCCTGCTCAATTAATGCAATAACCTGTTTTTCTTCCTGCTTTTCTTCTGATACTTCAAGCGGCTTGTCATCAGACTCCTCATTCAAAGCCTTACCCGGCTTGTCTTCCGGCTTCTCCCCTGATACTTCAAGCGGCTTGTCATCAGACTCCTCATTCAAAGCCTTACCCGGCT